>JALWPO010000154.1 GCA_026994965.1 Mariprofundaceae bacterium
GATGCGACAAATACCATCACCACAAACACCGCGATAATTTTTGGCACAAAAGTTAGCGTCATTTCTTGAATCTGCGTGACCGCCTGAAATAAAGAAATCAATACGCCCACCACCAATGCCACAACCAGCATAGGCATGGATAACCACAGCACCATTTTTAGTGCCTCTACACCATAATGAACAACCATATCAGGACTCATATTAAAGATATGAGCAATATGTGTACCAAGTTTAAAAGTTTATTTTATATGATAAATAACACCGCAAACAGTGTTTCGCAGATACTTGCTTTGTGATTTATATCACACCTCAAAATTATCATTTGTATTACTATGCGCGCCTTGGGGGCAATCATGCTTAAACATAATTCAAAGAACCGATACCGCCAAGCGGGGTTTGGTTGGAAGGTTTATATGGGTATGTTTGTCATTTGCCTTATCATTGCCTTTCTTATGGCATAATTCATCTAAGCCTTTACCTTGAGATGTAAAACTTCTAATTACCCACCATCAAGTTACTTTTGATACAATCAACCTTGTAAAAAGTTCATCTCGCAACCCGAATTCAATATCACACTATTTCTTATGCATCGTAAATAAATCTTTACTTCAACTATTCATTTTATACTAATATAACTTTGAAATGCCAAATACAAACACGTAACTTGTGATTATCCATAAGGCTATATATAAAGTCATACAGCATCTCATACTGAACAATCCTATTTTAATTTATATATTGGTACATAACTTGCTTTTATTTTTTTCATATATCACACAATGATATATAAACGGCATCAAATAGAGGTTGAGATAATGGATAATAATCAAACAAACCAAGAAGTTTTAACACTTTTCAAAGAGCTTTCTTCAGGTAATTTTTGCCATCGTGCCAATGGCGATGATGATATCATCAAACAAGCCAATGCCTTTGCCGCTAATATGGAAGCCCGTATGTTGGAACAGTTAGATGATATGGTGGGCATGACTATGGATGCCTTTGAAACCACCATGACTATGGGGCATTTGGAACAGGATATTGGAGTATTAGATGATAGAGCTATGGCCATGGCAAGTGCAAGCGAGCAAATGAGCGCCAATGTATCCCATGTCGCAGAGCGGATTGAACAAGTTAATAGCAGTATCATTAATGCCAATCAGCAAAGCACTGATGCGACAGATGCTGTTGCCCATGCTGTGGATGCTATGAGTAATATTAATCACCAGGTTGAGCAAGCTGGTGAACGCGTAGAGGCACTCACACAAGCTTCACACGAAATTGATAGCATACTTGCTGTGATAAAAAAAATATCAGACCAAACCAATCTGCTCGCTCTTAATGCAACGATTGAAGCAGCTAGGGCAGGTGAAGTGGGTAAAGGTTTTGCCGTGGTTGCCCATGAAGTCAAAGAATTATCCCAACAGACTAAACAAGCTACAGAAAATATTGTAGAAAAGATTCATCGTATTCAACAAGATGTGTCAGGTATTGCTGAGTCCACAGATGGTATCACTCAGGCTGTGGAACAAGGCAAACAAAATATGGATGATTTAAATGGTCGTGTAAGTGAAATATCTACTGCTTTGGATAATATTACTACTGAAGTGGATCAAATTACCGAAGCCACCAATGACCAATCTGATGCTTCTCAAGAAGTGGCATCTTCTGTGGCAGAAACCGCTACGATGGTCGCCAATGCAAGGCATGTGGTAGACCAAACATTAAAAGATACCGATGCTATGGAAAATAAACTGGTATCTGAAATCCAAGAATTTGCTGAAATGACACTTCAAGATGCCATCTTACGTTTGGCGAAATCAGACCATGTATTATGGAAAAAACGCCTTATCAATATGATTCTTGATCGTGGTGATATTGAACTCTCCACAGTTGCCAGCCATCATGATTGCAGGCTTGGTAAATGGTACGATTCGTTGGGTCAAGATGTGTATGGTCATAGCGAAAACTTCAAAAAATTAGCCATTCCTCATGAACAGGTTCATTCACTTGGTCGCCGTGCTGTTGAACGTTATAATAATGGCGATAAAGAAGGTGCAATTGCTGATGTAGAGGCTATTGGTCCATTATCTGAAGAAGTGGTAAATCTATTGGAAGCTTTAATCGCAGAATCTAGATAACTTAATCCTTCTGTTTCATTTGGCTACTACAGTGTAGTGCAGCTATTTTATAACATTCTGCAAGTGTTGGGTAATTAAAAACATTGCGAATCAAATCGTCAATCGTGCCATTGAGATTCATTACCATTTGTCCAATATGAACCAACTCACTGGCAGATTCACCCACAATATGTACACCCAATAATTGGCGGCTATCTTTTTCAACCAAAAGCTTTAATAGTCCGTTAGAATCACCAATAATTTGACCACGTGCAGTTTCGCGATAATAACCAAATCCTGTGACATAAGCTTTACCTTGCTGCTCAAGCTCCACCGATGTTTGCCCCACCCATGCAACTTCTGGAATAGTATAAATAGCCATAGGAAGATGACTTGAAATAATCTTTTCATCTTCATTGCATGCGTGTAGCGCTGCAATACGCCCTTGCTCCATACCAGTCGCCGCCAAAGCTGGCGAACCAATCAAATCACCAACCGCATAAATATGGGGAATGTTGGTTTGAAAATATTCATTGGTCTGAATCCAGCCACGCGTATGGCAATCAATCCCCAACATATCTAGCCCTAAACCATCTGTGTTGGGAATACGCCCCAGTGCATAAAGCAAACAATCACTTTTAATTGCGCCACTTTCACTATCAAGAATCACCTTATTTCCTTGCCGAGTGATGGATTGAATCTGTGTATTCATCTGGAACTCAATACCCATATGCAGCATACTTTTTTCAAGATTTCTAGAAATATCATTGCATAAGAAGCTTAGAATTTTTGCATGCGAATCAACCATGATGACTTCAACGCCCAGTGACGCATAAATCGTCGCAAATTCACAGGCAATCACGCCACCACCCACAATAGTGAGCTGCTTAGGAAGCTCTTGCATATGTAAGATAGAGGTAGAATCCAACACGCGTTCTTTATCAAAAGGTATCTCGTTAGGGCGACGTGGTCGAGAGCCTGTAGCTAAAATAAATTTATCTGCACATAATCTTTGTTCATCACCACGCGGCGTTTTAATACACAAGGTGTGGGCATCTATAAAGCCCGCCTCACCAGGAATTAAGGCAACCCCATTACGTAACAGTTGACTTAAAAATACAGATTCTTGTTTATCAATAACGACATCTTTTTGACGCACCGATTCGGATAAAAAATTATGCTGCCGTATTATATCTGGATGTACATTGCGCATACCATGGCTTGCTCCCATCGTGGCACTATAAGCTATTTCACGCAGTGCTTTGCTTGGAATGGTGCCTGTTTGTAATCCTGCACCACCAATACGGGCTTTACGCTCAATAAGACCCACGCGTTTACCTCGTTTGGCAGCTTGAATGGCAGCTCTATGCCCTGCGGGACCTGAACCAATCACCAGAATATCATAGTCAGGCATATGCACTCCTTTATGTTGCATTCAAGAGCGCAAGGATGGCTTGAATAAGATCAGTGGGGGTAGGAGGGCAACCATGCACCACAGCATCCACAGGAATAATATCAGCAACACTACCCGCAATGGCATAATTATCTTTGCCAAACACACCACAGTTAGCTGCGCAATCACCCATGGCAAGCACAAGTTTGGGTGAAGGCATGGCATCATAAGTCATCTCTAAGGCTGTTTTCATATTGATACTCACTGGACCTGTCACCAACAGCATATCGGCAAAGCGAGGGCTGGCTGTAAAATGCACGCCAAAGCGCTCAATATCATAATAAGCATTGTTCGCAGCGTGAATTTCAAGTTCACAACCATTGCAAGAGCCAGCATCAACAAGGCGAATGGCAAGCGAGCCTTGAAAATGTTTGCGAATCGCATCCTTTAATTCAGCACCCATGACTTCAAAAGCCTCACTGCTTTTTAATGGCTCAGTAATACTACCGATTTTACTGATTTGCTGTAAGATTCTTAACATATCAGCACCTCACACATCATGACCCGAATACGAGCAGTTAAACGATTTGTTCACCAATGGAAAATCAGGCACAGGCACTGTGCGCACAGCCAATTCTAAACCCAACCAATTGATGACTGATGGATCACGTACAAAATATCGATCGATTAAACCATCTGTACCAAAGCGTACCCAAGCAGCAATTTCTCCACGCCAAGATTCGATTGCCGCAAAGCCAGACACACCAGCTTCTGGAGCAACCCAATCTGTTTGGATACTTCCCTTTGGGAGGTTTTCAAGCATCTGAATAATCATGCGAGAGGAGCTCGCAATTTCTTCAAATCGAACCCACACACGTGTAGAGACACCACCTTGTTCACCTTTTGGAATAGCAATATCGAGTTCATCATAAGGAGCGTAAGCCTCTTCAATACGTTCATCAGCTTCATGCCCTGAAGCCCGACCAACATACCCAAGCAGCCCAATATCTTTGGCATCATCCACACCCACAATACCCGCACCAATCACCCGTTGTTGAATCGATGCGGTATCCGCATAAATAGCTCTAAGATGCTCAACCTCTACAGCAATATCACGGGTTTGCTGTATAAGTTTCTGGCATGCTTCCTCGCTTACATCATGTGCAACACCGCCCAAGGTCAAAGTATTCATCAACAATCTGTGCCCAAAAACATCATGGTGTAAACGCGCCATATCTTCACGTAAGCGTGAGCATTGCACATGCATAAATGCAAATGCTGCATCATTGCAAATCGCCCCAATATCACCAATATGATTGGCAATACGTTCGCGCTCACACAAGATGCCACGAATATAATCACAGCGTTTGGAAGTCATAACGTCCGCAGCATATTCGCAGGCTTGTGCAAATGCCCAGCTATGCCCCACGCTCGTATCCCCTGAAATGTGACCTGCCAGCATCAATCCATCTGAAGCTGTCCGCCCTTGCATGCTTTTTTCAATACCTTTATGCACATAACCCAAGCGCTCTTCCATATTAAGGATTTTCTCACCTACGGCTAAAAAACGAAAATGCCCAGGTTCAATAATCCCTGCATGCACAGGTCCTACTGGAATTTCATACACCGATTCACTCTCACAAGACACATAATCATAATCCACCTGGGCTCGCCCCGCATCAGGCTGCATGGGTGAATGCCCATCAAAATCATCCAACAAAGGATGCGCATCTGCCTTCCAGTGTTCATGCTTAATCCACGGACGTGTATCAGGCATATCTTTTATGCTAATACCAAACATATCCTGCATATGCCGCTCCATACGGTACGCAGCGATATAGTGCTCACTAATCGTAAGCACCTCGGGATTATCTTCTTGTAGCGGTGTACGCAGCAACACATGCCTATGCTCTGGATGAGCAAATGCCATATAGCTATACAATGTCTTCGCGTCATCATGCCTACCTGCCAAAGCTGCCCACACAGCCACAAAGCGCATCTCCAATCGTTTGGCTTCCTCAGCTGCATCCGCCCAATCCAAACGGCGAATTTCTAAACATGGCATATGGGCAGGATGATGATCTTCAAGGTATTGCGAATGAATACCATGATCACCCAAACGTTCGGCGAACCAAGTATTGCTTAATGCGGTCATGCCCCGCCCCCAACAATCAATGCAGCCGCTTGATGATACCACTGGGATAGAAACATAGGGATGGATAAACCCAAAATCAGCGCCAAACCAAAATGAATATATACTGGCATCATATTCACATGCACATGCTTGGCGTGTTCTGCTGTATCACCATATACCATGGGTTGCACAAATCGAAACAAGCCACCCATAGCAATCAATAGACCCAATAATAAGGGCACAGCAAGCCAAGGATAGGATTCCAGTGTGGCGGTAAAAAGTAAAAACTCACTCATAAATACGCCAAAGGGTGGAAAGCCTGCAATCGCAGCTGTGCCAATCAATAAACCCCAGCCAATCCCTGGATGATGAGAAATCAAACCGCGAATCTCTGCCATTTTTTGTGTGCCCATCACTTGTGCTGCATGCCCAACGGTAAAAAATATGCCTGATTTTACCAATGAATGCACCGTCATGTGCAGCAATGCTGCAAAGGCGGCAAGCGGTGTTCCGATGCCAAATGCAAAGGTCATCAAGGCCATATGTTCAATGGAGGAAAAGGAAAACATACGTTTAATATCGCGCTGTTTGTGCAACGCCATCGCAGCAACAAGCAAGGATAGCAAACCAAAACCCATCATCATATGCCCTGCCATATCCGTATGGGTAGATCCATCGACCAACATTTTAAAACGCACCAAGGCATACAAAGCAAGATTGAGCAGCAAACCTGATAATACTGCCGATACAGGTGTTGGACCTTCACCATGCGCATCAGGCAACCATGCATGCATGGGAACCAATCCCACTTTGGTGCCATAACCCACCATTAGAAAACAAAAGGCAATGCCCATCACCGCTGGGTCTAACTGACCCGCATGTGCATAAAGCAATGACCATGTGAGTGCTTCATTACCATGTCCAAGTATGGTTGAGGAAGTGAAAAATACCAAAATGGTTCCAAAGAGGGCAAGCGCAATCCCCATGCCGCATAAAATAAAATATTTCCATGCCGCAGCAATCGATGCGGGCGTGCGATACAACGAAACCAATAAGACCGTAGCAAGGGTTGCCAATTCCAATGACACCCAAAGCACACCAATATTATTGGTGGTAAAGCCGAGCAACATACCCAATTGAAAAAGTTGATACATGCTGTGATACAAGCGCAGGCGCTTTTCGTTAACGCGACCAATCTCAAGCTCATGCTGCATATAAGGCTTAGAAAAGATGGTCGTGGTCATACCTACAAAAGCCGTTAAAGAAACTAGGAAAACATTATAGGCATCCAAATAAAACCAACCATTGAATGTTGCGAGTGATGCCTGCCCTAACACTTGCAAAGCCAGCAAAATACTGAATGTAAAAGTCGTGACGGAAGTTAGGATATTGAGTTTTGCCGCAAGTTTTGGATTACGGAGTACGCCCAAGACCATGCCTCCGAGCAAGGGTGTTAATAATGTCGCAATAAAAAAGTTCATTCGTCATCATCCTTTTGGATTAAGGATGATTGCATGGTATCAATTTCCATGGAATCAAATGTATTACGAATTTGAAAGAAAAATAACCCAAAAATCAGCGCCGCAATCAGCACATCAAAAGCAATCCCTATTTCAACCACCAATGGCATTCCATTGGTCGCGCCAATGGCTGCGAAGAACAAGGAATTTTCCACAGCAAGAAAACCAATCACTTGAGTAATCGCTTTTTTACGGGTAATCATCATCAACATACTGAGCAACACGCAAGCTGTGGCAATCGCCATAGAATTACGTGTCAATAATTCCGATGTAACCTCAATCGGCTGAATAATATGAAATGAAAATAATGTAACAGCCACTGCAATCACCATGGTTATACCGCTGTTCATCAGTGGCTCAACTTCACGATGCACATGAAGCTTACGAATCACTCGCCATAGCATCCAAGGTAGCAATAAGCCTTTAAGTAAAAACGTCATCATCGCAGAAATATAAAGCTCAGTTTCGCCTGTACTATAGGCCACCACAGCCGCTGTTGCTGCCAAGAGCAACCCCTGCCCTGCAAACCAACGTAAAACAGAAAGCATACGATGTTGTGCAAGAAGAGAAAATGAAATAAGTAAGGTTAAAGCTGCCATGCCATCGATAATTTGTTGGGCAAACTGTTGAGAAAAAGTCATGCCCAGAGACCTCTGCACCGCAGTGATTTTTTGAGCGAACCAAGGCAAAAACAATCCTGAAACCGCAGTTTGCTGTTTGCAAATGAGGATTGAAGGGCTGTTTTTAACGCAGATGCAGCCAAAAAGGCGCGCGATGCTGAGATCTCGCTCATACAGCCACCTCCAGCATGTAGTGAATAATTAATCCCAAAAAAGCGAGCACAAAAGCAGCACCTAAATACTGTGGTACTTCAAACATTCGCAACTTCGCCATGGATGTTTCCATCACTGCCAAAATCACAAACAACACCATTAACTTGGCAATCCATATCATCAAAGCCAATGCAATGGTCACTAAACTTGCATCACCACTGATGCCCCATGGAAAAAATAAATCGATGATGAGCGTAGCAAATAATAATAATTTTACCGCTGATGCCCATTCCATCAGGGCTAAATGTCGCCCTGAATACTCCAGCAACATGGCTTCATGAATCATGGTAAGTTCCAAGTGTGTGCTAGGGTTATCAATGGGAATACGCCCTGTTTCTACAATAGCAATCATCAACATCGCAACCAAAGCAAAAGCAATCGAAGGTTGAATCAATAATGGGGTATGCAGTGTATGCGCAATCATGGTTGTGAGATTGGTGCTGTGCGCGCCAATCGCCAATACAAATATACTCATCAACATAGCAGGTTCAGCCAATGCGGAAAAAGTCATTTCCCGGCTTGCGCCCATGCCACCAAAGGCAGTGCCAATATCCATGCCTGCCAGTGATAAGAAAAAACGCCCCAAGGCTAACAGTGCAACCAAGGCAATCACATCTGCCGTCAAGGATAGAGGTGTATCCAGTAATAATGATGGGACTACGCTTGCCGCCATCACCGTTGCCGTAAATACTACATAAGGCGCAAACCGAAAAATCCATGATGCATGATCTGCCAGCACTACTTCTTTATTGAATAATTTTTGTATATCACGCCATGGTTGCATGATGCCTGCGCCACGTCTGTTTTGCAGACGCGCTTTGACGGTGCTGACAAACCCTAGCACTAATGGTGCGAACATCACCATCAGCACAGCTTGCAAAAGTTGGAAAAAAATAGAACTCATGCGAATACCGCCAAAAGAAAGAGCACTGTTGCAAAGGTGTATGCCAAATAAGCATGAATACCGCGTTGATGCTCATGGCGAATGATTTTGGCAAGCCAAAGCGTGGCATGACCAATCGGTTGATAGACCTGCTTCACCACCATATCACTGACATGTACAATATATTTTACACGCGTGGTGAGTAATGCATGCTTATGGCGCTCTGCATGTTCGTGTTCTTCTGGTTGATATAAATCCACAAAAATACGTCGCAAAGGTTGAGAAAAACTAGCAGCATTGTATTGCATACGCGCGTGGGTATGTGGATTGCCACAACTCCACATTTTACTGCGTCGAATATGATTGCCTTTGGGGTGTAGCCACCAAAATGCTAAGCCACCAAGCAATAACATACCTATCAGTGCTAAAGGCGCTGAATAAGAAGCGCGCTCTGCATCCATGGGCGTAAGCCAAACCCAACTATGATTATGCAACGATGATAGCATGGATGTGTGCAACAATGCCTGCGGCACATGATCCAATAAAGGTATGAACAACGTGGGAAGAAGCCCAAGCAATAAACAACATACTGCGGGTATCACCATGCCGAATTTCATCCACATATCGACTTCTTTAGCATCTGCTACAGCCTCGCTACGTGCATGACCCAAGAAAACCACACCAAAGACTTTGACAAAACAAGTTGCCGCTAATGCCCCTGCCAATGCCAACATCGCAGCAGAGAAAGGAACCATGGCAGTAAGCAGTGCGCCTCCCAATTGCGGAGCCATCAATGCAGTTTGAAAGGTTAACCACTCAGAGACAAATCCATTGAACGGTGGCAATGCCGAAATGGAAATACACGCTACAAGGAACAAGCCCGATGTCCACGGCATACGATGAATCAAACCACCCATTTTTTCCATATTGCGTGTGCCTGTTTTATGCAGCACTGCACCAGCACCCATAAATAATAGCCCTTTAAACAGCGCATGATTGATGGTGTGATACAAGGCTGCAATCAAACCCAATGCTGCCAGTGTTGGGTGATTAAAATGTGCGAGCAACATACCCAAGCCCAAGCCAATCAAAATAATACCAATATTCTCAATGGAGTGATAAGCCAGCAAACGTTTTAAATCATGTTGTTGTAATGCCATGAGTACGCCAGATACCGCAGAGCTGGAACCAGCCGCCAATACCAATGCGCCCCACCACCATTGAAAATCACCACTACCCATCAAATCCCAAGTGATACGAATAAAACCAAAGATTGCGACCTTCAACATAATACCACTCATCAATGCCGATACATTCGATGGTGCAACAGGATGCGCATCAGGCAACCAGCCATGCATGGGAACCACGCCAGCCTTGGTACCAAAACCAAAACCTGCCAATAAAAATGCCACCGATGCCCATAATGGTGAGATAGAAGCTTCACGCATGGCAGAAAATTCAAACGAGCCCGATACAGCATAGAGCGTAGCAAAACTTCCCATAATCAATAGCCCTGCCATATGTGCCATCAGTAAATAAATAAAGCCTGCTTTGCGATTTTCAGGGTATTGATGTTCGTGTGTCACAAGAAAATAAGAGGATACGCTCATCAATTCCCAATATAACATAAAGGTAAACGCATCATCGGATAACACCACGCCCATCATGCCCAACACAAATAAGGGCAAGAAAATCGCTAGCGGTGTGAGTTTCTTTTCATGGCTTAAATAACCATAGCTATAAATAGAAACAGGCAATGTTAATGAACCAATCACCAATAAAAAGAATGAACCCAAAGCATCCAAACGCAGGTGCATGGGTAACCATGGTAATCCTAAAGGTAGAGTGATACTACCCCCACCTGAAATAAGCCCTGTAAAACCAGCCACGACTGCAAGCAAACCACTGATGGCCAACAAAGCACTCAAAGCAATACGTTGAATCGTGGGATTACTTTGTAAACAAGGGGCTGCAACCGCAGCGATGACCATAGATAAGCACGCCCCAAGCGCCATATGTAATGAAAGCACAGCCATCATCGAGAGCGAACCATTAACAATTCACATGGCTTATCGGATCGATTGTGCCAGTTATGTTGCTTGCGTGCATCATAATAAAGCGATTGCATTTCATGCAGTGGATATTCGCGCCCATCATATGCCAACACCACATCACCACGCCGCACCCACACAAAAGCATGTGCGCTTTTAATACCATATTGATTTTCTTCAAAGCTTCCGCCTGCATCCAGTTGTACCAACATGGGCTCAAAACCAATGGGTTGATGCAATGCGGTTAAAGGAATGAAGCGACCACCTTGACTCAGTGGAACCGTAGGACGGTCATTTAAATCAAAGATTTCAATATCGCTTTGCTCGCCTGTTTCAAGAAAAAAAGCAGCTACGGCAATACCAAGCCCATCCGCAAGCTTTTCCAAGGTTGCAACCGAAGGCGAAGCTCTGCCCGATTCCAGTTGCGATAAAGCAGCCGCACTGATACCAGCTTGTTCCGCCAACATCCGTTGTGAAAGCGATTGTTGTTCACGAAGCGTTTTAATCGTAAGGGCGATGTTTTTCATAGGGCGGTGCATTATTCATAATAATGGTCATATGTAAATATTATTTAACATTCTGTGGACTTTAGCACTACGGCGTTTTTTACATGAGGACTAAAAGAAGCAATTTTAACATAGATATAGCCAAAAAGGTGAGTGGTGCAGAAGTCTCTACTATTTAAAACTTTGCAATAAAGATGCTGTAAGCAAATGCCAACCATCCACCAACACGAATAAAATAATTTTTAGGGGTAACGAAATCATCACTGGTGGTAACATCATCATGCCCATACTCATCAATACTGAAGCTACTACTAAATCCAATACCACAAAGGGAATATAAATAAGAAAACCAATTTCAAAAGCCGTTCTCAGCTCACTAATAATAAATGATGGAATCAGCACATGCATGGGTGTTGCACTAGCAGTGGCTGGTTTTTCCATATGTGCAGCATCCAAAAATAATAATAAATCATCATTTCTTGTCTGCCGCAGCATAAAAGCTTGAATCGGTGCTTTAGCTTTTTCAAATGCCTCTGCCTGCGATATGTTTTCAGCCAAATAAGGCGTGATTGCCTCAGCATCGATTTTATCCCATACAGGCATCATGATAAACACACTCATGAACAATGCTAACCCAATCAAAACTTGGGTTGGTGGGCTTTGCTGTGTACCTAGAGCCTGACGTAAAAAGGCAAATACAATCACAATCCGTGTAAATGATGTCATCATCACAAGTGCCGATGGTGCAAGTGTGAGTATGGTTAACAATGCTAAAATTTTTAGTCCTGTAAACCAATCATCTGGATTGTTTCCATCCCCTAAATGAATGGATAAGGTGGGAATATCTGCCGACCAAGCTGTATGTGGCAATATCAACACCAAGAAGATTAAAAGTAGCTTAACTTTCATGATGTAACTCATTAGCTTGTTCATCGTTTTCTGAACGCTCAATCGTATCAATCACCTGCAACCCATCAGTAGATAATCCTAAAAGATAGCAACGTTTACCATGCCGAACTTCCACTACGCTATGACGCGTATCCAAGCTGACTTTTTGCAATACTTTGATATTGGATGTCGAAGGAGAACCCATACGATATTGCAATCGTTTCATACCCCAAACCAACAAGGCAAACAATGCCAATACCACTGCTAATGCAGCAATCGATTGAAGCATCATCATGGCTAAACCTTGTTCCATTGACTTAACCTAAGCTTCGGATGCGCTCACCCGATGGCACAATATCAACAATTCGAATACCTAACTTTCCATCGGATGATACCACTTCACCACGTGCAAACACCTGCCCATTCGCCAAAATATCCACTTCTGCATTGGCTTCTTTTTTTAAATCCACAACTGTGCCACGGTGCAAACGTGCTACATGGTGCAGGGGCAGCTCAACACGCCCCAATTCAACACTTACCGACAGCGGCACATGCATAATGGCTTCCAAATTGGGTCGTGGAACATCCTGATTAATATGATTATCTGTTGTCACTTCTTCTGGGCTATCACTCATGATATACCTCCCTGTATGGCATCGGTTAGCTCTGCTGCCAACATACCCTCTTGACTACCTGCTTGCGCCTGAAACATGGGCATAGCATCAATCCATAATGTTGCAGGATCTGTATCGCCGACCTTAAATGGTAAATAATCACCTTGTGATAACGCTAGAAATTCACCAATCTCCATCGAACATTGCCCCAACTCCAAACGCATCGTAATCGGAACCTCACTTAATGCATGTTCCAATTGTGCCTGCCACATCTCATCCACAGCCACTGGCTCATCACTCATGGTAGAGCGCAAACTATCCAACATCGGCTCCAAAAATGTGCGTGGATAATGCAAAGCAAATGTGCCTTTGACATCTTCATCCAGTTGAATTTCAAAATACATAGAAAAACAGGCATCTTGAGCACCTGCCACAGCAAGAAACTGTGAGTCTGTCTCCAATTTGAACAACACAAAATCCAAAACCGTGACGGGTTTCCATGTATTTTCAAGATGCATTTCAAGGCTTTTTGCAATCCGCTCAGCCAAACGATTTTCCACCGGTGATAACGCCTGTATAGATTCATCATATACCTCACCACTACCACCCAACATGGCATCCACATGTGCTACAATTAGCGGCAAATCAAAAGCCAACATCATGCGCCCATAGCCTTCCACTGAATAAGCAAAAAATACGCGGTGCTCTTCTGCACTAATCACATCACGGTATGTGTTTTCTGTCATACTTTGAAAACTCACCCCAATATCACGCTGAAAAGTATCCTCCCACTGCTCTTTAAGCGCTTCTGCCATACGCTCCTGAAGATTTACAAACAATGGATAGCGCCCAGGCCCTTCACTATCATCCTGATCAAAAGTAAAAGCTTCCACTGCTTCAGGCTCTTGGATAGGCGGCAATGATGAAAATAATGCGTCAATCGTTTCATCTGAACCAACATTTGCCATCAAAGCCTCAATTTCTTCAGGCTCCAATACAGGTTTTTTATCTTCTGCAACTGCTGCTTCAACTGTTTCTGTCATTGCGACACAAAGTCCGTAAAATATAATTTTTTCACAGGCTTACCTGGAAATATTTTATTCAACCTAAATATCAATTCTTCTTTCAATGCATACTTACCCCTAGGCGTACGTATATCTTCAAAAGTTTTGCTCGATAAAATAGTTAAGATTAAATCATTGATTTTGGCTTTGCCTGCATCTGTATCAAGCTTTGCAAGCGCCTCTTCTGAGCGCAACTCAAGCTTAATTTTTGCGCGTAAGAAACGACTCACATCAGCATCTGCCAAGTTAATCGTGATATTATCCACATCCATCAATACAGGTGGTTTATCACTTTCTTCATCAACCTCTGGTATTTTTGTTTCTGCTGTTTCTGTAGGTGCTTTATCCGTAGCTACACCCGATTGTTCCATCTGCATCATTTTCCATGCAACAAAACCACCGACTGCCAAAACAAGAACCAATAAAACCATATTGATGATAGGTAATATACCACCTCCACCCGATGATTTAGCTTCTTTTTCTGCGTCATCTGCCATATGTATGCTCCTTCATATCAAACATCCTTAACTATTTATAAACAACAATTTCCACGCGACGGTTCCGACTTCGTCCAAACGGTGTAGCATCAGTGGATACAGGTCTTGATGGTCCATACCCAGCCAATGACAAACGTGCAGGATTTACACCTTCTTCTTCCAAGATACGCAAGACTGATGCCGAACGTGCCAAAGTAAGACTCCATGGATCAGTATACTTACTCCCTGCGCGCGGTTTAAATTGTGTGTCTGAATGCCCATTCACACTGATTTTACCCGGTGACATCGCCAACATGCGCGCTAAACGCCGCAATGCCTTTATGTTTTCTTCTTTAAGCTCCGCTGAACCTTCATCAAACATCACTGCATCCTTGATACGAAGATAAAGCTTATCTTTTACAATAATTGCATTGACTTTATGTTCCAATACACTATTTTTAAGTACCACATGACTATTCTGGCGCATCGCCAACATCAACTCGCGCGGTGTCACTTTAAGCTGCAACTGTGATGGTGGGATAATATTAAGCTCTGTACGTTCACCTGCATTCATCACCGATACAGCTTTTTGAAAATATGTGGAAATATCCTGTAACCCTGTTTTATCCAATGTGGACATAGAAACCAACAAGATAAAGAATGTAAGCATAAGGCTCACTAAATCGGCAAAAGTAGTCATCCATGCTTCAGGGTCTGGTTTATATACGACCGGCCATTTCTTCT
The DNA here is from genome assembly GCA_026994965.1 of Mariprofundaceae bacterium. Taxonomy (GTDB): domain Bacteria; phylum Pseudomonadota; class Zetaproteobacteria; order Mariprofundales; family Mariprofundaceae. Next base: position 15,224 of record JALWPO010000154.1, read on the forward strand.
TTCTTGCCATATCAGAATCCCATCTTTGGTTCACTCACCGCTGCCCGATGCGGTGGCGATAAACTCATTTTTTTCGATTGTTCTGAGTGTTCCGTCACTGGGCGGAATTTCAGTATAATTTCTACACGGCGACTCAACTCTGGATGATTGGGAATCGGATGTTTATCCCCCATACCTGCTACCACCATACGACCATTAGCAACACCTCGCTCCGATAATGCATGAAATACAGACATCGCTCGCGCAGCAGAAAGCTCCCAATTGGAGATATAAATAGAACCTCGAACAGGGGTATCATCGGTATGACCTTCAATGCGAACCTCAATCACTTCAGGACGAGTAAAAATAACAGCCAACTTATCCATCAACTTCATACTGCTTGGCAATAAATCAACATGACCAGGTGCAAATGAAATATGCTCTGGAAAGCGTACACGCACAGAGTCTTGATCCAAAGCAATCGCATACATGCCATGAATACCTAAATCCTTAGCCACATCCGTCAATGCTTTGGCGGTTCGTTTGGGTGCTTTTGAACCATCCACAATATCACGTGAAGGCATAGCAGGACCTTTGCCTTGACTTAAATTTGCCCCTTTGGGTAAAGGACTAAATGTGCCTGCTAATGAACCCAATGCAGCCAAACGTTTTTCTTCTACAATCACTGCCATGGAGGTAAGTAAAATAAAAAATGCCAACATCTGCATCATCAACTCAAGAAATAAGGCTGCGCCAATATCTTTAGGTCGATCAATGGGAGCTGGTTTTTTCTCTCGTTTAGCCATAATTTATCAGCTGATTACCAAGTAGTCTTGACACATATCAATCAAACGCAGATTGGCGTTCTTTGGGCGGCAAGTATCCAAGTAATTTTTGTTCCATCACCCTAGGGTTCTCTCCCGCAACCAAAGATTGAATCCCTGTTAGGATAATTTCTAAAATCAACATCTCTTCTGTACTGCGTGTTTTAAGTTTACCTGCCATAGGTAAAAATAAGATATTGGCCAATAAAGCACCATAAAATGTAGTGAGCAATGCCACAGACATGGATGGTCCAATCGATGATGGGTCGGACATATTCGATAACATCAATACCAGACCCACCAATGTACCAATCATGCCCATAGAAGGTGCATACGTACCACAAGCTGTCAGCATATCCGAGCCCTCTGCATGACGGCCTGAAACCTTATCCATTTCCATATATAATATATCTTCAATCTCAGATGGTTCTTGACCATCAATGGCCATTTGAAGTCCTTTTGCCATAAAAGGATTTTCAATATCTCCTACTTTACTCTCTAAGGCTAAAATACCATCTTTACGCACGATTTGAGCCAATTCCACAAGCTCAGCAATGACATCTTTACCTGCATCTAATTTATACATAAATGTCTTTAAAATTACACCAATTAAGCCAATCACTTTAGAAAGTGGATAACCCACCAAAACCACACCTACTGTACCTCCAATCACAATCATAATAGAAGGTACATCCACAAAACCCATCAGCGCATCACCAATCGCAAATGCGACCAGACCAAATGCGATTAGAATCCCTAAGACTGTTGCAATATCCACACTTTCCTCCTAACCAAGAACCCTTTTATCTCAAAAGAAATTTGACTCAAATCATTCATGACATATCTTATATGGGTTATCTAGCAAGAAGCGTGCAACTTTTAATCTTATTAAGAAAAATACTTTACACAAAGCAAAACACCCGCACATAGGCGGGTGTTTTATGGATACGTCAATAACTCAATCTAACGTTTAATCTGCATCAATGAAGAAAGCATTTGATCGGTTGTCATAATGGTTTTTGAGTTTGCCTCATAACCGCGCTGCACCACGATTAATTTCACAAATTCACCTGCCAAATCCACATTAGATTGCTCCAAGCCAAAAGGTGTGATGGAACCCATACCTCCATTACCAGGCTTTTCCATCACGGGTGAACCCGATGCAATGGTTTCTTTTTGTAAGTTGTTCCCAATATGAGATAACACACTTGGATTCGGGAAATTTGCCAATGCCACTTGATAAATAGAGCGGCGTTGCCCATTGGTAAACACACCAAAAATACGACCTGTTGAATCTGTTTCTAATTTATCCAAAAAACCTGAAGCAAATCCATCCCGTGTCATTTGTCGTGTAGCAAAAGAGCCTGCCATTTGCACCGTACCATTCAAGCCTGTTCCTGTTACACCTTGTTGATCACTGGTTTTAGCATTCCCGAAATCAAAACTAATCGTACCTGGTGAGGCGCTACTCCATGGAAACACAATCCCCGCACCCACTTCAGTTAATAGCTCACCTTTTGTACCAAAGGTTAATTTGTTCGCATTTGGCGTGGTTAATGCATTACCCGCAGTAATATTAATCCCAGTTGTAGTAGCTGCTGCAGTCAAGGTAATCGAGCCACCAGTAGCTGCGCCAACTGTTTGCCCCGCTGCCACAGCAATACCATTTAACGTGACTGGTGCATCAAAGGTTGTGCTTGCTGAAATCTGTGTTCCAATAGGTAATGCGGCAGGTAGTGCAGCATTGGTAACGTTATAATTACTCGTTGATGACCCTACAATCACCTGCTGACCTGGTGTTCCACCTACCAAATCAGCACCATCTACCCCTGCCTGCCAAGACCAAGTATTAGCAGCTGTTTTGGTAAAATAAAGACTGACTGCATGATTCTGTCCCAAAGAGTCATAAGCATTCACCTGTGTTTTATAATGATAGGTTGCTGGGTTATCAGGATCAAATGCTGTACCTGTTGGCAAAAGTGTCGCATTAGAATCCAGTGATACTCCCGATAAAACACTAGTGGTTGCTTGCGCTTGAGCCGCCAAATTGGCAAAACTAATATCTGTTACATTACCAATGGCAGAGCCTGTCGTATCAGTTGCCCAGCCTTGCACTACAAATCCTTGACCATCAATCAAATTAAAATCTTTATCCAAAAAGAAAGCACCCGCACGCGTATACGATAGAGAGCCACTAGCTGGATCTCTCAGTGCAAACATACCATTACCATTGATTGCCATATCTGTAGGGTTGGTCGTGTTTTGAATCGAACCTTGTTGATCATCCCGTGTAATCTGGCCAATACGCACACCATTACCCACTTGATTGGCAATATTAGAACGTGTCACACCTACAGTTTGTGATAACACATCTGAAAACACTACATTTTGCGATTTAAACCCTAATGAGTTCACATTAGCAATATTATCACCAATTACCCTCACAGCTTCACCAAATGCTGATAATCCACTTGAACCTGTAAATAATGCATTATAAATACCCATATCTATCTCCTTTTAACCTCGTCTTTCCAAACCATGCTGATTCGATTCTTATCTCTTGTTACAACCTTACTTCAGTCACATCTGCCAAACTTGCGGGAATACCACCCACCATCAATTGAACCTTACCTGACGCTAGGCGCACAGCATCGACGATGCCTGATCGTTGCGCTCCTACAGCCATGGCCTTACCTTGAGCATCTGTAGCCTGCAATAACACGCTATAAGTACCCAAAGGCGCTGCTACACCATTATTTTCTAAACCATCCCAACTCATCATTTGATGCCCTGATACCATTGTACCTAAATCCAAGTTTCTGATTGTACGCCCACTAGCATCCACAATCGTTGCCTGCACAGATGCGGCATTATTGGGCAGGTTTGCTGAGAAATTGACCACACCACCATTATATTGAATGCTATTTTGATTGACTGTAACAGTGCGCCCTAAATAACTTGCCGAAGATGCATTCAATCCCGTTGAAGCATCTCCCACACCACCTGATGCCACAATTTTTTCCAATAATTTATTGGTATTGGTTTGCTGCTCTACCATATTAAATTGTGCTAACTGTGATGACATTTGTGTAGGGTCTTGCGGCTTCAATGGATCTTGATTTTTCATTTGAGCAACCAAAAGTTTTAAAAAAATATCTTTTTTCCCTAAATCCTGAGTTTTTGCAGTTGCTGATGCTGCACTAGGGCTTGGTGCTGTGACTTCTAAAGGCATATCAATCTCCTATCCATTCTAAGCTAAAATATTCAAGCGACCATGCTTCGCTATATTCATTCCCAACTGCATAGGGCTATCCAAATCCATGCCCACACCCGTGCCTTCCACATGTGCAATTTGATTTGCAAAGGCTTGGGATGAATGTTGTTGTTCCTGCTGTTGTGAATGCATATTCATGCTAAATCCTGAAAGGTTTAACCCTTGATCAGCTAAAGCCTGTCTTAATTGAGGTAGTTGCTGTTCTAATACCTGCCTAGATGCAGCTTGATCCACCAACATATGCACTTGAATTTGTTTTGTCGCATCGGTTTGTAAACTCACCTGAATTTTACCCAATGTCGCGGGCTCTAGTGTTAACTCTAATTTTGTATGTCCATCGCGAGCCGCGCGCGAAATTTCCAGCATCGCATCATTGGGCTTAAAGCTATGCGCACTTCGGTAAGCCATATGCATAGCAAAATCATTGCGTGGCATACGAATATCACGTGATGATGTATCTGCCATCGCAATCATCTCTGCTGCTGAACGTGAAGCGTTTTCCTGATGGTCAGGTGTGCCTGATTGGCTATTTGTAGAGGATTGTATCGCATAATCAGATAAAACAGCACCCACTTGAGCAGAAGTCTGCCCTGTAGGCGGCTGTGTATGATTTGGAGTAAGATGTGATTTATGTGCGAATGTATGTGCTGTTACAGGCTGAAACCCTGTTTGCGCCTTAGACAAAGCTTCACCAGATGAAGTTTTCTTATCTATAATACCTTCTCCCAAATCATGTTTATTTTCAGGTTTATCCAAACTTTGGTGTGTTTCTAACTTAATATCTGATTTTAGCTCTGCATGAAGTCCACCATGCTGATTCAGGTTTGTAGCCTGCTCAGACTTGGGCATTGACATCGCTATTGAATCACGTAATGGCAATGCTTTATCACTATTTATCTTCTCACCTGAAACCACCAGTTTGGATGCATCAATAGATTCATCCACACCTGTCACACCCTGTAAAGAAACGCCAATCTTGCTTGGTGTATTCATCACTTTCACTGATTCATGTTGACTCACAGGCTCTTTTTTCATATCCACAGGTGTATTTTTATTTAAAGCAACCTTTTGCTGATGATTAAAGAGGCTCTTACTTTTTCCTACAACATCAGTAACTTGTTTTTTTGCCTTTCCTGATAATTGTGTTTTGGCTATAGCTTCATCTTTTGCTGTTAAAGGCAAAATATTTTCTTGATGAGCACCCACTATACCTAATCCCACAACACTATCTTTCGCATGTTGCTCAGCATCCATATGCTTTATCTGTATATCTGTGAGGGAGCGCTCTGCTTGTTTAACGACATCAGCTTTATCATTTGCTATCTGCAAGATACCTATAACAGAATCTTTTTTAGCAACCTTCTTCTCTAACCCTTTCTCTTTTGGTGAAGCATCCAAAGTATTTAATTTTAATTTTGAATGCGATAAATGTGCTGCATGTTTTTCTTTCGAAGAAAAAGACAATTCATCACCTGTGAATACTTTTCCTTTTTGTATTCCAAGTTTTATTCCAGCCTGTTCTCCAGACTGTATAAATTTTCCTTTGCCTGTTTTTCCAGTCACCAACTGCCCATCTGCACCTTGCGATTGATTAAGGTGCTTTTGGAATGCCGCCATAAGTTTTCCGAATAAACCTCCAGCAGCAACTTTGGCAGCTTTGCCTTTGCCGCCCAATGTGCTGTTTCCGCCAGCTTGTGTTTGAATGCTTTGTTCAATCATGCCATCACTAAAGCATGCTTGATGCCATAGATAAAAATCAATGTTTCCAATAAGTTAGAGATTAACAATCTGCCTATTGCGGAAAATTATACCCACCCAAGAGGCAATATATTCCTCACACAAACATTTTAAATGTCACATTTAATGTTTTAAATCGACTGCTATCTTAGAATGAATATCATCATAGGTTTTTTCTAGGAGAGTATGCATGACACATCAACAAGCACTAAGACATGCACATAAACTTGGTATTAAAGATATCTCACACACCGCTTCAAAAACTGAAATTATTCGCGCCATTCAAGCTTTTACAGGCACAAAAAAATGTTTTGCTTGTGAAGGCTCTCAAATGTGTAAGAAAACAGCATGTCCATGGCGTGATGATTGCCTGAATCAATTGACTGTACGTAAAAATTATTAAATCGAATCAAAGATGATTTGTATTTAACTATTAGAGACCTCTATTACATTGAACCTATACGCTGTGTGAGCGCTTGGCTAATTTCAACCGCTTGTTTAGGTGGCAAAAATGATAAAATCTTACCCACTTGCTTTTCCTTCATGCGTGAAAACATTTTAACCACTGTTTTAAGCTTCATTTGTGCAATCACTGGGGCAGCTTTATCCGCCTTCATACCTTCATACACTGCTGTAAGACGCTTGATTTTTTTATCGTTCATCGCCTTTTCTTCTGCCAATAAATCTTGAATACGTGCCTCTAATGCCTTGAGTTCATCAATGCGTTTGATTGCACGCTGCTCTGCAGCTTGAGCAACCTTCTCGCGCTCTTGCAAAGACTTTTCTTGTGCTACAAGTTTTTCTCGTGCATCACGCAATGCCGATGAGCTTTTCCCTATATCGCTTTCAGAAGCATCTTTTTCTTCTGCAATCGGTATCTCTGCCGCCGCTTCTGCTGATGGAATGAAATCACCTGTCCATAACTTCTCTTTCTGCATAGCATGGTTATCTTCATGTTTTACCAATGTAACTTGGGCTATCTCAGCATTTGTATTCGCTACCACTTGCTCATCTACAACATCCATAGGCTCCCATACAGACAAACCCATCTTACCTACTACAAATAAACTTAATAGGGATAAAATCATGGGTAGTGTATGACGTTTCATTTGAAATTAAGCCTCATGCACTGTAAATGATGCGAACAAATCATCTAATTGTCTTTGAATCCGCTGTTCATTCAAACGCATTTGTTTTTTCTCTGCAGCTTTTTGAATTTTATCATGCGTATCATGCTTGCGATTCGCTGCAATCCAATCTTTGAGCAATTGCGATTCTTCTTCATGAATCTTTTGTAAATTCACATCCACCAAATGCACCATATCCTGTTGTTCCTGCATCGCCTCTTCAATCATCCATAATACCGAGGCTTCTGTTTTTTGCTCTAAAACACGCTCACGCTCTTGCCTTAACCTCGCTTGAGATGCTTCTGCATCTTGGCGCAAAGCTTCCAAGCGCTGACGCTCTTTACCCAATGTTGCTAATTCTTCCTGCGCTTTCATCCGCTCTTGATCTGCCAAACGGCTTAAGATTTGATGGGGTGATAAACTCATATTGCCTCCGAATGTAGCCCTTGCATCAGGGTTAACAATTGCTGCACTGCATCTTTTCTCGAACAAACCTCATCGGGTTGCTGTTGTAAAAATGCCCGAATCGATGGCATATGTTCAATCACCTTATCCAACTCTGGGTTACTACCTTGTTCATAGGCTCCCATATGAATCATATCCTCCATGCGCTCGTACAGTGATAATACCTTACGCAAGGAACGTGCCGCATTTAAAGATGATCCATCGCTCAATTGCATTTCTAATCGACTGATGCTTCGTTGTAGATTAATCGCAGGATAATGACCTTGCTCGGCAATCCTTCTATCCAATACCGCATGCCCATCCAAAATGGACATGGCTGAATCGGCTACAGGGTCAGCAGATAAATCATCGCCTTCGACCAAAACTGTGTACAAACCACTAATATCACCACGCTGATTTGCAGATTGCGAGCCAGGCCCCGCGCGCTCTAACAATTCGGACAAAGCAGTAAAACATGATGGCGTATAACCTTTGCTTGCAGGAGGTTCACCCAACATCAAGCCAATCTCACGTTGTGCCTGTGCAAAACGTGTAAGACTATCCATCATCAATAAAACACGTTTTCCTTTATCCCTAAAACCCTCAGCAATCGTAGTAGCTAAGAGTGCCGCACGCACCCGCACCACCGGTGGCATATCTGAAGTTGCGACCACCACAACGCTATGCTTAAGCGCCTCTCTACCCAAGGACACATCCAAAAACTCACGCACTTCTCGACTACGCTCACCCACCAATGCAATCACATTGATATCAGCATCTGAATTTCTTGCCAACATGCCCATCAGCATACTTTTGCCTACACCTGCACCAGCAAACAGACCCAACCTTTGCCCCCACCCCATGGGTAAACAAGCATCCATGACACGCACGCCCAATTGCATAGGCTCATCAATGATATGAAGATCATAAGGATTTAGACCCGTTCCGTGCAGTGGATAAGCAATTCCCGATGGACTTAAATCCTTACCATCCATTGAGTTTCCCAGCGCATCCAAAACACGCCCTTGTAAATAAGAGCCCACTTGTATGGATGGGGCACTATCCAATGGTAAAACCGCATCCCCAGGTGCCATGCCTCGCGTTGAGCCCACTGGCATCAATAATGTTCGCTCATCCCTAAAGCCTACAATTTCAGCTTCTATACGATGCCCTGTCTTACATATCACTGCGCAACCATGTCCAATACTGCTTTGCAAACCAGTCGCTTCCAGCATAGGACCTGCCACCTTATGCACTCGTCCGCGCAGCGGGTATGCATTGATTTTTTTTATATCGTCAATCATTTGACATTGAGTGTCAGCATGCCAAAGGGGCTGTGCAAACGGCATCATAAAATGACCGTATCTTCCTGCTTCACTAAGTTTTTTTGGAATTGTGACACAACATCCGCAATCGCTTGATATGGATCAATATGTATATCTTGCTGTGTAGACATCAATCGACATGTGCCAATCGTAACCGATGGTTCACTTTGTAAGCGCCATTGATTCATAGACTCAGAACGCACTACATTTTCAAATGCTTGCATATCATCAGGATGGATTTGCAAGGTTAGCTCTTGCATGTTTGGAAATTGCAAAGCGGCTCGTTCAACAGCTGATAATAGAAGTGTATGCCACCGCTCTTTTTCATCGCCCAGCACATGGGTCATCACCGCTTGTGCTAAACCCAAGATAATATGCGTGCATTGATGCTCTAAATCGGCAAGCTGCTGCTCTGCCTGCACCATCATTTTCTCTAACTTTTCTAGGCTTTGCTCTGCTCTTTTTTGTCCCAGAGCCATGCCTGCTTTTTCACCTGCTGCATAAGCTTTATCATAAGCCTCGCGCTCCATAACTTCAGCTCTACCTTGAGCCTCTTGTAACATGTGCTCTAATTCTTGCACACGTCGCTCTTCTGGAGACACACCTATTTGTGCCATAGGCATCGTTTGTGGCCTTTCCATAACGCGAGAAGCCAGCTCTGGAAAAGGAGAATCTGTGGATGTAGTTTGCTCCATATCCTCATCCACCAGTGTTGGCAATGGCATCAATGCCATAAGATATTACAGCATATCATCACTGCCTCCTAGACTAATCACACCATCTTCATCCAATTTCCTCACTGCTTTTAAAATATTTTGCTGCGCTTCTTCCACCTCAGATAATTTCAATGGCGGCATCACCTCCATATCCTCACGCATAATTTCTGCTGCACGCTGCGACATATTGGAGAAAAAACTTTCCGCCAACTCTTCAGACGCACCTTTTAATGCCCGTACCAAATCATCAGATGAAATATGTTTAAGAATTTCTTGGATACCTTTGGCATCAAGCTCTAATAAATCTTCAAAAACCAAAAGTAATTTATCAACTTGCGAAAATAGCTCTTCATCTTTTTCTTCAAGACGCTCCAAAATAGGTTTAGAAACTGTTTTATCTAAGGTTTTGAGAATTTCTACCACACTGACCATGCCATCAAAACTAATCCCTGTATTACCAGTTGCTTCAGAAAGCTCTTTTTCTAAAGTCTCTTCAATATCATGAACCAATTCCTTAGGCACACTCTCAATCTTAGACATACGCATCACCACAGACATTTGCATATCTTCGGGTAACAGCGCAATCACCTGACTGGCTACAGATGTATCTAAGTTACCTAAAATCAAAGCAATAGTTTGTGGATGCTCCGCCTCAATATAACTGGCTATCATATTAGGCTGAATACGAGATAATTTTTGCCATACCGTAAGTTTCTGAGGTTGATTTAAATTGGATAAGATTCGATTCGCTCTCTCATCTTCCACTGCCATCTTCAATAATGTGGATACATCTTTTTGTGATGAATACATCATGGGATCATCAGATTCATGTAATTCCAAATATTCATCCAACACCTGAACCAGCACATCACTTTCAATCTTACCTAATTCTGACATACGCCTAGCCAAACGCGTCATGGTTTGGTCATCCATCCCCTGAACCAAGGAGGCAGATACCTCAGGCCCCAAAGCAAATAATAAAATGGCAGCTTTATCATCACCTTTCAAAGCAGCGGTATTTTTACTCATGTTGAACCTACCCACTCACGCAATACCTTGCCTGCGCGTTCGGGATTATGAATCACCGCCTCGCGCGCTTTTGTCATTTTCGCCAAACGCTTACTCGCTTCTTCAGATAAAGCGGGGTAGCCACCTGCTTGTCCACCTTCATCGAAAGCTTCATCTTTTTCGCTGTTCATTCGTTGTGCCAATGGACGCAATAGAAACCATGCCAATAGAATCAATGCCAAGGCAACCAATCCATAGCGTGCCACTTCTAGATAAAAGCTTTTATCCCCTTCTGATGCCAAGCCATCTGTATCAAGACCTGAACCTATATCAAGCAATGGCATGCTTTGTAGTTCTACACTATCACCTCTATCTTCATCAAAACCAATCGCACCTTTCACCAAAGTCTGAAGTCCTTTCAACTCTGCTTTGCTACGAGGAACAAATGTTTTATCCCCATTTTTCGAAACATCAAAATGTCCCCCGACGATGACCGCCACAGAAAGACGTTCCAAGCTCCCAAACGGAATAATTTTGTGTTCTGTCGTAGAGCTTATTTCATAATTATTGGTTTGTTCTCGCTTGCTGGCTTGCTCACCAGATTGATTGCTTGCGCTAGCGCCTGCTGCAATAGAACCATCCGCCAATACTGCGGGATTACTACCTGGCGTATTGGATGCTACGCCAGGAACACCAGTAGGCATGGATTGTGAAGAAGTGCGTTTTTCTTCATTCACTTGCTGACTACGCATCACCTGTTCATCAGGATTGAAACGCTTACTATTCTGCTCAACATATTCACGATTTACCTTGGCAGAAACACGTACCACCGCCTGACCTGCACCCACAACTTGCTCAAGCATGGTGGTTAATTTTCTTTCCATACTTTTCTCAAGATTGCTCTGATACAACTGCATGGTTTCACCTTCACCTGCAGGTTGTTCATCATTTTTTGCAGATAATAATGTTCCCGATGAATCCACCACTGTCACCGCTGATTTATCAAGTTCAGGCACACTGCCCGACACTAAATTTTGAATCGCCTCAACAGCGGACTTTGGCATATGCTTATGCCCCACCATCTGTAGCATCACAGAGGCTGTGGCATGTCTATCCCTATCGGTAAATGCTGATTCTTTTGGCATCACAAGATGCACACGTGCAGATGAAACCTGAGGAAATACCTCAATCGTACGTGCCAATTCACCTTGTAACGCACGTTGTAAATTAATTTTCTGCGTAAAATCACTGATGCCAAACTCATTGCTACGATCAAATATCTCAAAGCCTGTACCCGTACCTGGCATCATATCTTGACTCGCTAACTTCAAGCGTGTGCTGTATACCTTATCCGCAGGCACCAATACTGTACCTGTACCTTCCAATTTATACGGAATATGTTCTTTTTGTAACACTTCAATCACAGCTGCTGCATCTTTCTCACTCATGCCAGAATGCAGCGCACGGTAAGGCACTTCTGATGACCATAATATAAGCCCTAAAAAGCCCACCAACATCAAAGAGCCTGCTATAAATAATAACCCACGCCGATTGTTCACCAATGCATGCTGCAATTGGATAAAGCCACCTGATGGCGCACCAGATGCGGTCACCTGCCCCTGCAACGCCGTGCCAGCACCACCTGTTGTTATGCCTGAGCCCTGCTGGGTTGCAAGCTGTTGCCCTTGTATTGAATCAGCCATACATTACTCCTTTAATATTACCGCAAACCATGCCAAATAAATCATCCGCTATTTATACCTGCATACGCATCACTTCACGGTAAGCATCAAGCACTTTAGTTCTCGCTGTCATCATCAATTGAAAAGATAAATTGGCTTTCTGAACTGCCAACATGGTTTCAGATACTGAACCTTGACCATCAATAGCTAATGCTTCAGCCGCTTTTGCAGCATCTTTCACTTGATGATTTACATCTTGAGTATATTGCTTAATCAATGATGAAAAATTACCTTTTGGGCTAGCTTTTTGAGTTTGAAACTGGGGTGAAACTGTAGGTAGACCCTGAACTTTCATGCTTTATTCCTCACTTATTCGATGTTATTAACGCAATAGTTCTAATGATTTTAAGAACATGCGCTTAGAAGCCTCCATCACCGTAACATTGGCTTCAAAACTTCGAGCTGCCGAATTCATATCGACCATCTCTTCAACTGTGTTGACATTAGGCATCTTCACTATGCCATTGGCATCCGCATCAGGATGGGATGGATCATACATCTCCCGAAATGGACGCTTATCTTCAATCGTGTTTGCAACGTGAACACTCTGAAGCCCTTCGCGCTGTAAAGAGCTTTGAAAAACGGATGCAAAAGAAGGGTGACTCACAGATGCGGCCTGAAATACCACTTGCCTGCGTCGATAAGGTCCGCCTTTTGCTGTTCGTGTTGATTCTGCATTGGCAATATTTTCCGCTACAACATCCAAACGAGAGCGCTGTGCAGACATGCCCGATGAACTGATTTGCATGGATGTGAAAAGTGTACCAGCCATTAGCGACCTCCTTCTTTAATCGCACTTGCCAAACCACTTAAACGACCTTTTAGAATCTGCATATTAAGCTCATGCATCATTTGATTCTCTGCCATGGCTGTCATCTCATGTTGTGTATCTACTGTGTTTCCATCCATACGGCTTGCCACATCATTGCGCTGAAACACACTTCCCACCAAAGATGGGGATGTATGTGCTGAAAGGTGGTTTGGATGTGTTTTAGCCATCGTTGCTGAGTGTTTCTTTTCTGCTAAAAAATCTGCGAATGTGCGCATATCAGCGCGATAATTGGGCGTATCTGCATTGGCAATATTCGATGCATAGACACCTTGAAGTTTTTCTCGGGCAGTCATCGCAGCAGCCAAACGCTGCAAACCTGCTCCAAACAAGGACTGGGGCATGATTCCTCCTCATACATTTACGTAAATGGTCAATATTTTGACACATCGTTCGACTTCATGCCCTTTTTGATGCGAAATATTGTACCTAGGCTATTTCAGCAAACTCCATGCCAGTCTGATAATCTTTGAGTTTATTCCTTAATGTTCGAATACTGATGCCAAGAAGCTTGGCTGCCTCAGTACGATTGCCTTGCACATGTTTTAAGGTTTTTTCAATCAAAACCCGTTCCATATCACGAATGCTCATCCCTGCCTGCATATCATTGGACAGAACAGCAGACTTTGTTTGTGCTGTTGGCGCAAAGCCTAAATGTTGCACCTGAATATCTGTTCCTACACTCATTAAGAATGCCCTATGCATACAGTTTTCTAACTCTCGAACATTGCCTTCCCATGGGTGTTTTTGAAGCATAGCTACAGCATCAGCATGCAAATTTGGCACAGGTTTATGATACATTTCAGAGAATTTTTCTAAAAAATGTTTGGCTAGAACCAACACATCCTTGGGTCGCTGTCGCAATGGCGGCAATTGAATCATCACCACATTCAAACGGTAGTATAAATCTTGGCGAAAATTCCCTTCTGCTACAGTTTGGGCAATATCACGGTTGCTGGTAGCAATAATCCGCACATCCACTTGAATAGGCTTTTTGCCCCCCAACCTATCCACTTCGCCTTCTTGCAATACACGCAACAACTTTGCTTGTAGATGCAGTGGCATCTCAGTAATCTCATCAAGTAGTAATGTGCCTTCATGCGCCATCTCAAACTTGCCAGGTCTGGCATGTGTTGCGCCTGTGAATGCGCCTTTTTCATGCCCAAACAATTCAGATTCCAGTATGCCCTCAGGAATAGCTGCACAATTGATAGCCACAAATGCACCATCACGTCGATTTGAACACTGGTGGATATAACGTGACAAACGCTCTTTACCTGTCCCCGACTCTCCGCCAATCAATACTGATGCTTGGCTGGGCGCAACCAATGCTACTTGGTCAAGCAAACGCCGCGTCTCAATATCTTGTGTGATAAAAATATCACTGCCTTGTCGTTGTGTTTCCGCCTGCCTTGTGAGTTCAGCTTGATGCTCTGCTTTACGCACATAAATACCCATCGCTTCATCAGGACAAGGAAGTATGCGATAATCAGTTACACCTAAATCCATCAAGGCCTCTGCACGCACACAATCACCATGCTCCGCCAGCACTATCACATTAGCTTGGGGTTGTTTCTCAAAGACCCCTCTAACTTCTGATAAGACTGTCATTGAATCCCATAGCAACACAATCGCATCATCTTCTGGTAGCCAATCGGAATGACTGGATATGCGCTCATGCACACAATTAGCCTCATAAGATACAATTGGAGTGTCTGGTAATATTCGCCCCAATTGCACACGAATATCAGCTTCTGCTTGGCTTGGAAAACCCAGTACATAAATGGGTGATTTCACACTCATGGGTTCTCCTTCATCAATACATCTGCCTGACGCTCTGCAATCGCTAGTCCTGCCAAGGATGCATAAATACCAATATCTGTTTTCTGGCTTTGTGCCTCTAAGCTCTCCATGGCTTGCGTATATTTACCAGTTTTAAGCTGGCAAATACTGTAATGATATTGCCATGCAGCATCTCGTAGTGATGCATCAACTTGTTGATACAAAGCTTCTGCCTGCTGATAATTTTTGGCTTTAAAAAGATTGTTTGCCTGTTCAAGACGTGACTGATTGATATCTGCATGGGGCTGCAAACCATATTCACGCCATGCGCGTGCTGCGATATGCCAATGCTCAAGCTTTTCTGCAATAGCCGCCCGTGTTTTCCAATACATTGCCCGCTCATCAATTTCAATATCGTTAACTGAAATGTTTACCATAGATTGCGAGGCTGCTGCTGCATCACCCGCTTGCAATTGCATACGGGCAACCAAAAGCAACATCTCAGGTCGATACAATGTAAATTCATGCTCATCCAGCCATGCAAGCACACGAGCGATTGCTTTGTTATCACCTCTATCAAGCCATAGGTGGGCACGCTCAAGCATCACTTTTTGCCCCCAAACACTATCCTTAAATTGCGCATATAATTTATCCAATAATGCCTCTGATTGGTCATAAGACATCAACATGCGCAGTGCATGGGCAACACCAAATTGAAGTTCACTTGTTTTCAAATCATCTCGACGGAATAAGGGAAATCGTTCCCAAATAGCCACAGTTTCTGTCCACTTCTTCGCCTTGATTAAACCCTTCAAATAGGATTCAAAAAATGCTCTCCCTTCTTGTAAAGCAATTGTATTATAAACGTGAATTTCCGAGCGTGCGACACGCGAGAATTGATCTAAAGCCACCACAACTGATTGTTTTGGTGCATGCTTCACATCACTTTGGCTCAGACGCTTCCATAAACGTGCCAAATCAAGCATCGCTTCATTCTCTACAGGTGATAGCTGATTTTCATTAGCAATGCGTTTTAATGCAATAATGACGGGTTTTAAATTGCGATAATCTTGGCTATTTTTATGAGACAACATCAATTTACGCATAAAAGCCTGTTTTCCAATGCTTTGCTCTGCTTGTTCACTGGCTAGCGCATCATATTCTCGCTCAATACGTATATCGGATATGTTGCCTTGCGCTTGCCATAAATCAGCTCGAAGCAAGCGGATAGATGCAACCTCATCACCTGATATATATTTATCCAAAAACAAATCACACTGTTTTAAAGCCCTATCATCTTGATGATTCATATGAAGAACTTGTATATAAACCGACCATAACTGTCGGTTATTCTCAATGATTTGAGGATAGTTTTTTTGAACCTTTTGTAACTGCGCTAGTGCTGCCTGCTCACGATGCTCTGCGGCATTGATTACCGCCATCCATGCTCGTGTTAAAGCCTCTTCCCTACTTCCTTGCTTAGCTTGCAAACCATATTTCATCAAATTGGACCGTGCATCACTCCACTGCCGTTTTTCAATATATATCCGTGCCATAAGCATGGCTGCTTGCGTTGCCTCCACTCTCTGGTTGTAATCTTGATATAGTCTACGCGCCTCTTGAAGTGCAATTTTAGCATCGCCATGTTTCCAATGTAGCCATGCCATGCGCCACAATAAGTTGGCTGGGTCGATTCGCTTTGGAAACTCCTTTTCTAAGGTTTCAATCGCGTTAATGACATGTGAAATATCTTCATAATGCTGACCTTGCGCTCGCATTTCCTCTGCATCAACAATCAACGATAATAATTCAAAGCGCTCTGCCTCATCCATGGCACCATCTGCCAATAATGTCCTAGATGTGCGAATGGCTTGCTCAGGATTACCATTGTTTAGAAATACTCGAACACCTTGCACTCTCTCACTGGCAAATGCCATGGAAAGCTGAAACCCAAAACAAAGGAATAAGGCGAACAAACATTTATGAAACATGCATGCACTCACGCAAAACTTATGCCGAAATACTTTTGCCCATACCCTTCCAAAACAGAATAGCATTGAAATACTTTAAGAAGTCCATGATTGGCAACATTTCAAAGCCTATTTGAACCTAATTATTTTATAGATAAAGTATCCCAATATGACAAAAAAATGGCGCAATCCGCCTCATATGTTACGTTACTTTATGATCACGATGATGAACATGGCAAAAGACTAAATGCTAAAGTTGAGTAGGAATTAAAACCCATGCAAAAAAATGTAAAACCATTGGATACGACACAAATAAAAGAGCTTGTCCTTGATGCGTATCAATCTTGCCAAGCACAAAACATGCAAATATTAAGAGCACTGGTCGCTGGCATGACTCATGATTTTAACAATGTATTAACGGGCATACTTGGCACTATCGAATTAGCCCAAATGAAGTCTAATCCCAAAGAAAAAAAAGAAATGCTCGAGTCAGCATACAAGCAAGGCTTTCATGCTGCAGAGATGATGAAACAAACGATACTCTTTTCACGTCAAATATCGCCCAACAAAGAGCTTATTGAGCTTAATCAATTATTGAATACCCTCAAGAAAATTACTCGTTTTATATTAAGTAAGGATATTAACTTAGATTTTATCATATCCAAAGCCCCGCTACATATATGGGCAAACATAAGCCAAGTTCAGCAAATTTTATTCAATCTCATCCATCATGCGGCAGATACATTGGAAGATATGGACAATGCAGCCCTTACAGTGCAACTCCATCGCTTTGAGGCTAATCAAGCATTTATGCAACGCAACCCAACATTATCCGAAACCACATTTGCTCGCATTGATATTCAAAACAATAGTAAAGGGATTGCAAAAGAATCGATAGAAAACATATTTGAACTGTGCTTAACCAGCAACCAAACTGGTAAAGATACAGGCTTAGGCTTAGTTGTGGCTTATGCTATTGTACAAGAGCATGGCGGTATCATTGAAGTAGAAAGCCAAGCAGAAAAAGGCTCTTGTTTTTCAGTTTATTTGCCATTGATAAAAAAAGATAGCATTACGTAACCAACCATCTCCTCTATTGCGCTTGTAGCCCTTTCTTTTTAATTTTTTCCACCAATGTCGTGCGATTCATGGATAAAAACTTAGCCGCTTGATTCTTATTCCAATCAAAGCGCTCCAATGCCGAAAGAATTAAATGGCTTTCAAATTCATCAACAATACCTTTGAAATCCAAACTTTCATGCTCTTCCACATTGATTTGAAAACCATGCATAGCCCGTTGCGCCTCATCCAGCATACGCGATGGTAAATCTGATAAAGTGATTTCACCTTCGCGTTTAAGTGTGGCAACACGCTCCATTAAATTTTGTAATTCTCGCACATTGCCTGGCCATGTATAGCGTAAAAAAGCTTCTTTAGCTTGCGCTTCAAAACCATCAATCGATGTGCCTTTTTTCTGATTAAACAACCTCATAAAATGTTCGGCTAACAGCAACGAATCTTCACCGCGCTCTCTTAATGCTGGCAAATGTAAGGGAATCACATTCAACCGATAAAATAAATCCTGCCTAAAACGACCTGTGGTGATTTCATGTTCTAAATCTCGGTGTGTTGCTGCCACAATACGTACATCCACATGAATACTTTGTTGACTACCCACAGGCTCAAAACAACGCTCTTGTAACACCCGCAATAACTTCACTTGTAATTTTGAGCTCATATCGCCGATTTCATCTAAAAATATAGTGCCACCATTGGCAACTTCAAAACGCCCTGGTCTGGCACGAATCGCACCTGTAAACGCACCTTTCACGTGACCAAATAATTCAGATTCAAGCAACTCTTCAGGGATAGCGCCACAATTGATAGATACAAAAGGCTTGCTTGCACGTGTTCCTGATTTATGCAACAAATTGGCTAGAACTTCTTTCCCAGTACCCGATTCACCTGTAATCAGCACCGTACTATCCGAATCTCCAAGCAGTTTAACCGTTTCCCTAATTTTACAAATTGAAGGACTCTGACCCAACAACATTTCTGCACTACTATCCGCTGCTACTTTTTGTTTCAATAATTGGTGTTCTTGCTTGAGTTTCCGCTTTTTAAGAAGCTCTTCAACACGGAGTGCAAGCTCATCCAAAGCAAACGGTTTTTTTAAAAAATCATCGGCTCCCAAACGCACTGCTTCCACTGCTGTTTCTACTTCCGCATGCCCAGTCATGAGTATCATCCCCATATTGGGATCAATCGATTGAAATTCTTTAAGCAAATCAAGACCATTACCATCAGGCAATTGAATATCCAATACAGCTACATCAAACTTTCCCTGCTCCATAGCTTCTCTGGCACGCATCGCTGTCGCCGCTGTAGTGACATGATAACCCACATCCTCTAATGTTTCTTGCAGTGTTTCTCTAAGGTTATCCTCATCATCCACCAGCAACATATAAGCAGCTTGTTTCATGTATAAACTTCCCCCTGACACCCAAAACAAATTCCAGAATCAAACCCAACTATAAGCCGACTTTTTAATAAGTCAAAATTATGACGCTTTCATACACTTTGAATTAAGTTTTTATTGCCCAAAGTTGTTGCAATCGTCAAAAAACAAACAGCTCAATACAAGTACACTAGCTTCCATGGCTTACCCAGACTAAACTACGACATATAAGCGGCAGTTCAATGATGGAGGCTTTTTATTTCAGTTTTAAAAAAACAACTTCAACGTATGGTGGATATGGATGTTGCAGATTTAGCTAGCCTGCCTGCATTAAAACGTCTCTTGATTGCATTGTTTCGTTTTTTATCACGCGTAAGTCATCGTTTTATCAAAGATAAATGTATACAACGCGCCTCAGCTTTGGGCTATGCTTCACTCCTTGCTATTGTCCCACTCGTGGTGCTTGGTTTCTCAGTATTCACCAGCTTTCAAGCCTTTGATTCGGTTTCAAGCCATGTGCGCAATGCACTATTGGAATACCTATTACCCACCAGTCAACAAGTGGTTCAAAGTTATTTTGGTAGCATCACCAGCAAAGCTGGTGCTTTATCTGTATTTGGTATTTTAGGATTATTGGTTACAGCCACCGCCTTATTAAACACTATGGAAGAAGCCTTTAATGATATTTGGCGTATCAGTCGCAAGCGCCCCTTGTTTTCAAAGTTTATCACATTTTGGTCGCTGCTCACACTCTCCCCCATTTTAATTGGAGCATCGATTTCCATCACCTCTTATTTTGCAGCATTACCTGTGATTCGTGATGTGGCTGAAAGCGCATCAAACATACAGCACATTCCTTTTTTGCTGCCTTGGGTTATTTCATCATGTGCCATGACTTCCCTTTATTTAATTTTACCCAATACCCATGTACCTGTTCGTCATGCTATCATTGGTGGTATGGTCTCTGGTGCCTTATTTGAACTCACCAAACTAGGTTTCACTTTTTATGTGACTGAAATGGCGCATTACGAAAAAATCTACGGCGCACTGGGCACATTACCTGTGTTTCTGATTTGGATGTATTTAATTTGGGTGGTGGTTTTAGCTGGTGCTGAAGTAACCTTTTGTTTGCAACATCCCGAACAATCCCAACGTTATGGGCAACAGTTCAATCGTTCTGGCATTCGAAATTTCTTCTCTCACCTTGCATTACTACGTGCCAGTCAGGCTATTCAACAAGGCAAAAACCTTCATTTAAGCGATTTGATTGAAGAAACCAATATTCCAGATAACATCTTACAAGAATGGCTAGATACCTTGTATGAAAAAGGGCTACTCAAACAAGTTGTCAGTGATGATCCTCGCGGTGCGTGGGTGCTTGGTCAGGATGCCAATGCCATGAGCCTTCAATTTATTCATCAAGCATTGCAAGAAGAGCCTATGGAAATCCCTGAAGCATGGAAGGATACAGCCTTGGGTATCACCCTAAGCGGCATGTATTTCCGCATGCAACGCGAGCAAGAAACCTATCTATCTTCCATCACCATGGCAGATTTGCTTGAAAAAGAACAATCCAACCCATAACACAATAAAAGGTATACCTATGACCACTGCAAAACTTATGATTTCCGCATCCGAACACGATGCAGACATGCTCTATATTTCACGCATGTTTGTACCCGATGCTTTTATTGCCATTGAATTGGAACAAGAAAAACAATGGCACGGACTATTTTCACCATTAGAGGTGGATAGGGCAAAAAAAGAATCCGGATTTGATTATGTTCATTTGGATAGTATCTGGCGCAACAAGGCTGATGAAAGCCATTATCCGCCAAGCTTGGCTGCCACTGCTGCAGCTTTCTTAAAAGCGCATGCCGTTACGCATATCACCGTGCCGGGCTCATTTCCTTTGATGTATGCCGACACGCTGCGAGAATTAGGCTTTCATATCACTGCCCAACAAGGCTCGCTATTTCCACAACGCGCAATCAAAGAAGATTTTGAGATTAAACAACTTGCACGCGCTGAACGTCTTACCAAACAAGCCATGATGCAGGCTGAAAACTTCTTGGCTGCTTGCAGTATTGGTGATGATAACATTCTGCGCCACCCCGAACATCATAAAAAAGTAAAGGCAAAAGATGTACGCGCTAGCATTGAAACTTTTTTGATTGGGCATGGCGCTATGCCAGCTCATACCATTGTAGCATGTGGACATGAGGGCGCTGACCCACACAATATTGGCTCCGGTTTTATCCGTGCTCATCAACCCATTATTATTGATATTTTCCCCCGCCTTTTGGATTCAGGTTATTGGGGTGATATGACGCGCTCTTATGTCAAAGGCAAAGCACCAAGCCATATCAAAAAAATGTACAACACCGTACGCCAAGGGCAGCAGATAGGTTTGGATATGGTTCAAGATGGTGTGCATGGTCAACACATTCACCAAGCCATTTTATCATATTTTGAATCACAAGGTTTTAAAACAGGTATACAGCGTGGCAAACAAACTGGTTTTTTCCATGGTACGGGTCATGGCGTAGGCTTAGATATTCATGAATCACCGCGCATTTCTGTGCGTGATGATATTCTCAAAACCCACCAAGTTGTAACCGTCGAACCCGGGCTTTATTATCCTAAAATCGGTGGTATTCGTCTCGAAGATATGGTTGTGGTACTTAAAGATGGTTGTAGAAACCTCACAAAACATAAAAGACATCTTGAAATAGGCTAATAAAACAATAGCTTACACGCATAAGTTAAGCCATTGTGTTATTTATCACCTACAAATGATTAAAAAGCTGCTAAACTACGTTGGCTATACGCAATCAAGGAGATATGAGTGAGTTCAGACACGCAAGAATACCTCGACCTTTCAGGCATCAACGGCACAGCGCCGGTGGGCTTGGCTTTATCTGAACAAGCGTTTCCTATTCTTAAAGGCCTATCCCCACTGAGCTTACGAATCCTTAATGATGCTAGCCGCATCATCCAAGTGTCCAAAGGTGTTGAGGTGCTTCATGAAGGTGATATCTCACGTGATCTTTATTTTGTTAAACAAGGTAAAATGACCATCGCCAAAAAAATTGGCAGCCAAGTCAAAGTGCTCACCCAATTAAAAGCTGGTGATGTGTACGGTGAGTTTGGTATTTTACGAAAAAAATCGCGTTATACCTCTGTTTATACTGCTCAAGCCAGTGAAATTATCCGTGTGGAGCTATCTGCCGTTCAACAAGTATTGGATGCAGACCCTCATTTCAAGGTCCATTTGGAGGATTTACTCTGCCAACGTGTTTTGGATAGTTATTTATTTAGCCATCCTATATTTCAATCGCTACCGAGCGAAAAACGCGTTGAACTCTCCAATAAATTATCGCTTAATTTTTATGATTGTGGTGAACGCTTATTCAAACAAGGAGATAAACCCAGCGGCGTTTACCTGATTATATCGGGTGAAGTGGAAGTCTATTACCTCAACAGAAAACGCGAAGATATATTATTAGAAGTGCGTAGGGACAATGATTTGTTGGGTGAATTAGCCGCTAAAAATGGAGAAGCGCTAGCTTACTCTGCCAATGCAACCAGTGATTTGGATGTATTACTACTCACACCAACATCCATGAAATTGATTCGTGAAACACATTTAGAAACCTTTAAGAAGCTTGAACAATATATCAATAAGCGTGCTGAGCGCACGGTTGCCCGCTTAAAAGAAGATAACCACCAAACCAATATTTAGAGCTTCATAAGGAAGTCACTGTTTAGATTTTTCCCACCACAGAGAACGCAGAGTTTTTAATCCCCTTGCTATAGCTGCGCCGAAACAAAAGATGGAAGAAGGGATAAAAGCAAAACACCTGCTTTGTTTTGCGCCCGATTTCCAGATTTTGTAAGGATAAACGCAGCTATTTCAGGGGCATTTTCTTTGCTTCGTTTCTTTGATGGCAAAGAAATGAAGACAAAGCTTTTTGATTTGAGCCATCCATGTCTCTTGAGCAAGCAAGAAGGAACGAAGATTTTATTGCTACGTATAAAGTTTCTAGTTTCTAAGGAGAATCTATTTAATTTCCTGATTCTATCTTGCTCTTTTTCGATAATGATTGGATACCACCCAATTGCCAAAGCACCCATGCTCCCGGCAAAGCAGAAACAGACAAAACAATAATCCATAATGCTGCCATTGCAGTCGCTGCGTCTGCATTCGCACCAAAATAGACTGCAAAACTAACATAACCTGCTTCACGTACACCAAAACCATTGAGTGAAATGGGCAATGTTGCCACCAATGCAACCAAACCCACCATGACAGCAAACGCAGCCCAGTGCATGTCCAGACCGACTGCCATACCCAAAAATACATGCGATTGCACAATCAATATTTGGAATATCAACGATACGGGCAAGCTGCGCCACCACATACGTTGAAAGCCTGACTGATGCAAAGGAAGTTGCTGTAAAAATGATAATTTCTTGGGTAAACGCGCATGTATCCATGGATACACCAGCATGCCCAACCACATCGCAATCACCAAAGTCAACCAACTCCACCACCATGCTTGTGGCCAAGAAAAGAACAACATGCAGACCGTCAACAACGCGACCAAGGCATACATACCATTGATACGATCTAAAATGACGCTGGCAGTCGCTCGAACACCCAAACCTGTTCGCCCTTCACCCTTCGCCAACAAAATGCCACGTACCACATCCCCACCAATGGTGGATGGTAAAAACAAACTAGAAAACATACCTAAAAAATAAAGCCTGATTTTACGTTTGCGTGATACTTCGATATCCAGACCCTGTGCAATCCATGCCCAGCGTAGCCCGCATAATACATAACCCAACAATAGACATAGACTTGAAGCCAATAGCCACAACGGATTGACCGCCAATATACGCTGCCACACTTGTGCAACATCCACATATACAATCACCGCATACAGCAGTCCAAAGGTGAGTAATATTTTCAATCCGAGAATAAAATGACTACGCGACATGCGGGCAACGTATCACAATTTCTTACGCATACAAAACCTTGTCATGGGATTTCAATCCAAACAGCGATAGGCTGCGCCATCATGAAAGCTTTACATGCATATATGAGTAACATTCCTAGCCAGCACTATGCATGGTATTTGTTTGTCATTTGGGCTATTTTAACCTTGCCTTCTTTGGGTTTAGCGCCGCTATTTGATTATGATGAAACCATTTATGCACAGACCGCGGCAGATATGATGCATTTGGGCGAATGGATTGTACCCACTGCCAATGGCACGCAATTCTTTGAAAAGCCACCATTCACTTATTATATGATGGATGTGTGTTTTACCATTTTTGGTGAAAATGCTTTCGCTGCACGCCTACCTTCGGCTATATTTACTTTGTTCACTGCTCTGCTTTTGTTTCGCTTTGGTCGTAATATACATTCACCCAAATTCGGTATTGCCGCCGCATTCATTTTTTTATCCATGTTAGAGGTTGGTATTCTAGGGCATGCAGCCATTTTAGATGCAGTCCTCAATTTCTTTATTGCAGCATGCCTGATTAACTATTTTTTATGGATACAGAACCATGAAAAACATCTGGCTTTATGGTGCGCTGCCATGATGGGTGCAGCTGTAAGTATCAAAGGTCCTGTAGGCGCTGTTGTGCCTGTGCTGATTATGCTTCTTGATAGAATCATAGTCGGTAACCTCAAACAAACACTGCGAAATATCCCTTGGCTACCTGCTTTATTATTATTCTTTATCTGCGCAACCCCTTGGTATCTTATGATATGGGTGCAACACGGTTCATCCTTTTTATATGAATTTATTGTTGTGCAAAACATCGGGCGTGCGATGAACCCTATGCAAGGGCATGGTGGCGGCTGGCATTATTATCTTGTGGTCTTTGCTATATCTGTATTACCGTGGTTGATGTGGATGCCTATGCTTATCCAGCGTTGGAAACGCCACTCAGATACACTTGACCATTTGATTCGTTTTTCCCTGCTTTGGAGTGCGGTTGTATTGGTGCTTTTTAGTTTCGCACAAACCAAACTTCCCCACTATATTTCTTCATTATACCCTGCTATTGCACTGGCAATTGCTGCGATGTGGTTTCAACGTAAACCAAATCGTGTATTCACGCTACAAATTGCCACCAGCATCATTTTAACTCCTATTTCCATTGCTTTGATTGTATTTCCATGGGTTTACCCAGAAATTATCCATTGGGTGCATCATCCACGTGCTATTGCTGTACTCTCACAACCCATTCAGCCCAGCGCATGGATTGCTATCGGTGGCATCATACTGCTGATAAGCAATCTGTATTTATGGTTTAGAAAGGATATTTCACATACCCTGCATCGCTTTATTATCATCGGTTTTGTTTTACAATCCGTGCTGCTTATTCCTTTAGGTTCTTTCGCAGGCAAACTGGCACAAGCTCCGCAAACTCGCATTGCCCATACGATTTCACAATTGCCTCACGATATGAATATTTATAGCTACAACCTCAATTTTCCATCTATTTCATTTCAAGCCAAACGCCCCTACCACATTATTTTGAATCAAAAAGGGCAGCACACCTTACAAACTGAAAAACACAGCTATGGTTTAATCTTACGCACCGAATCGTTAGAAGATTTACCATGGCTAAAACAGCTTAAACCTATGGTCAATCAAGGTGGTTTTTTATTCTATCAGGTGAACCCATGAAACTTTCTGTGATTATTCCTGCCTATAATGAAGCAGAGCGCTTGCCTGATACACTGCAAGTAGCCTATGTTTGGTTATGCCAGCACTATGCAGATAACTTTGAAATTTTGGTTGTCGATGATGGCAGTACAGATAAGACATGCCAAAAAGTAGAAGCCTTACAAAATAATATGCCAGCATTGAAATTAATTAGACAAAATAAAAATCAGGGTAAAGGCGCAGCAGTGCGCAAAGGTATGCTGGCAGCAAAGGCTGATATTCATCTGTTTATGGATGCCGATCATTCCACACATATTCGAGAAATTAAAAAAGCATTTCAAATCTTTGACGCTCATGCCGATGTGGATGTTGTCATTGCTTCGCGCCAACACCCCGATTCTGATATTAGCCAGCATCAATCTTGGCTAAGAGAAAATATGGGTAAAACATTCAATACATTGATGCGTTTGAGCACTGGCATTGATATGCCTGATACGCAATGTGGCTTTAAAGCCTTTCGAGCTGAAGCCTCTCAAACTATTTTTAACCAGCAAAAACTGGATGGTTTTAGCTTTGATGTAGAAGTGTTGTTTTTGGCGGTGCAACACCAGTATCATATTGCTGAAATCCCTGTGGAATGGATAAATGAGCCCAATTCTAAGGTACGTATGTTGATTGACCCGCTCAAAATGTTTATCGATATTCTAAAAATACGCCAGCTTCATAAACCTTAAAAAATAACACCTAATGTAATATATCATATTGCGAAAAAGCTGATAAAAGCACATGATTGCCGCATGTGGTCAGAAGATGTCATCTTAGAAACTCTGCGTGCAATCGTTGTGCTTATCCTTATATTTCTGATGTTACGTGCCTATAAAAAAGATATGCAAATTAAAAGTCTAGCAGGCAGTAAATATATTTTTATCGGCTTTATCTTGATAGCTTTTGGCTCTTTGATTGATATCACTGATAATTTTCCGCAACTCAATCACTACATCGTTATCGGTGATACCCCTGTTGAAGCTTTTTTAGAAAAGGTGGTGGGCTATCTGTGTGGATTTGTGCTGCTCGCCTTAGGCATACATCAATGGTTACCCAAAGTTATCAGCTATAAGGCACATATGCAGCAGCAGTTATATCAATCGCAGCATGAAGTTAAAAAGCTTCAAGCCCTACTGCCCATTTGTGCCAGATGCAAAAAGATTCGTGATGAACAGAATCATTGGCAACCCATTGAAAGCTATATATCCAAACATACTGAATCTGAGTTTAGCCACGGATTTTGTCCTGACTGTTTGGAAGCTGAAAAAGCCAAACTCCCACATTCATAACCCATATTTATATCTAAGCGCCTATTCACTGAAACCTATGCGCTTGAAACTTGGCATGCAATGTGCTTATATATGATTAACCGTTGTTCTGGCGTTGTGACTTGCATCTCTGAGCCGATACCGCACTGAACGGGAGCTTGATTCACTGGTGGTGTGAATCCCTTGACTTGGGATACCTAAAACCAGCGCTCTGCGCCCACCTTAGCTTGAAGGGTTTAGTGGTATGTAGGTCACAACGCCAGAACAATGGTTTAGATTAGCTATTTCTTGCTGACTTATTCCGATGACGGCCAGAATGATTGTGTTTCTGCCCTCCCCTCTTGGCGCTTGGCGAGCATCCCCTACGACGAGAAGAGTTTGCTTGCCTGCGTTGCAATTGTGCTTTCATCTCATCTGCTGCAATCTTGATATCTTCTGGATCTGGCTCAAAACCTTCAACAGCAACCTGAGGAATATCTTTTTTAATCAAGCGTTCAATGGCTCGCAATAATTTATTCTCATCACTGCTCACCAAAGACATCGCCTCACCTGTATTGCCTGCACGCCCCGTTCTACCAATCCTATGCACATAGTCTTCAGGTACATTAGGTAATTCATAATTGACCACATGCGGTAGTTGATCAATATCTAAACCCCGTGCTGCAATATCTGTCGCCACCAATACGCGCACACTACCATCCTTAAAACCAGCCAAAGCCTTGGTTCGTGCTGTTTGGCTTTTATTGCCATGAATGGCAGCTGCCCCAATACCATCAGATTCCAATTGTTTGGTTAATCGATTCGCGCCGTGTTTGGTTTTGGTAAATACCAACACTTGCTTCCAATCACCATCACAAATCAATTGAGATAATAGTGCTCGTTTCTTGGCTTTACTTACAGGATGCACCACTTGCGTGACTTGGTGCGAAGTTTGGTTACGAGCGACTTCTACATAGCTTGGCGATGTTAAAAATCCACTCGCTAGCTTTTTAATCTCATCGGAGAATGTAGCCGAAAAAAGTAAGTTCTGACGCTGTTTAGGTAATAATTTTAACACCCGCCGAATATCATGGATAAAGCCCATATCCAACATCCGATCTGCTTCATCCAAAACAAAAAACTCAACTTGTGATAAATCCACCTCACCTTGATTGGCTAAATCCAGTAAACGCCCTGGTGTTGCAATCAAAATATCAATGCCGCGTCTAAGTTTCTGAATCTGTGGATTGCTACCTACGCCACCAAAAATAACGGTGGATCGTAATGGTAAGTGTTGGCCATACGTCGCAACGCTTTCACCCACTTGCGCAGCAAGTTCACGTGTAGGTGTGAGTACCAAGGCACGAATAGGATGATGTTTACGCTCCATATGTTTCTGTTGCATCAAATGCAGCATGGGTAGTGTAAAACCAGCTGTCTTACCTGTACCTGTCTGGGCTCCTGCCAATACATCTCTACCCGAGAGAATCATAGGAATGGCTTGCTCCTGTACAGGTGTAGGCTTAGTATAGCCTTGCGCGCTTACAGCACGAAGAAGTTCGGCTGAAAGGCCGAGTTGTTCAAAAGAACTTTGAATTGTCATGTATCTTTATTTCCATTGCACCTGTTGAATGAATATCACTGATATGTGCGAGGTGCAGTATATATTTTCCGATTCGTCCAAGATCAGTGATTGTCCAGACGCCGATAAAGCAAGGCATAAAGCCAGCTTCAGGAGAGGTGCACACTGCTTAAATAAACACAAAGCACAAGGCTTATTATCATTTAAGCAAGTTTACTCAACCATGAATCATACCAAAAGCGAGATGTTGTAAGCTTTGCACCAAGAAGTTTTGCAAAAAGAAAATCACCAACAAAACAATCATCGGTGAGAAATCTATCCCCGAAAAATACGGCACACGCCTACGCACTGGAAACAACATCGGCTCGGAAAGTTGATTGATAATGCGAACAATGGGATTGTAAGGGTCTGGGGAAACCCATGATAATATAGCCCGCGCGATAATCACAATCATAGCAAAGGATAATAGCATATCCAATATGCCCGCAAATGCTTGAATAAAATAACCCAAATAAATCATCCTGCCAACTCCTTAGATCGCTTATGCGCAGCATTCATACCTTTGCGAACAGCCGTGGGCAAACCACACTCATACATCTCATCTAAGGCTGCTTGTGTTGTCCCACCAGGGCTACTTACTTGTGCACGTAAATCACTAGCTTCACGCCCACTTTCAATCAACATTTTACCTGAGCCCATGGCTGTTTGTGCTGCCAGCTTCGCAGCCAAATCTTTGCTCAAACCCAAGCTTTCACCAGCAGCCTGCATCAACTCTGCCAACAAAAAGAAATAAGCAGGACCACTACCCGATAATGCAGTCACAGCGTGCAATTGTTTTTCTTCATCCACCCATGCTGTTTCACCCGAAGATGCCAGAATATATTCAGCTTTTTGCTTATGCAATGCATCGGCATTACTGAATAATACAGACATACCAGCACCCACCAAGGCAGGTGTATTCGGCATCACACGCACCAAACCTAACGACTTACTTCCCAAGGGGCGCTGTAACGCTTCTATGTTTACACCTGCAGCAATACTGATAAGTGTAGTTTCAGCTTTTAAAGTATCTGCAATGCCAGATAAAACAACATTCATTTGCTGTGGCTTTACAGCCAAAAGTACAACATCTGCATCCAAAATCACAGCGGTGTTATCCGTATTCACATGCACACGGTATTGTGCATGTAAATTATCCAAACGCTGCTGTTGCGTATCACTCACTGATATATTACCACTATCGTGTCCTGCGCGAGTTAGTCCAGCAATCAAGGCTTCTGCCATATTGCCGCCACCAATAAAACTAATCTTTAAATTCTGCATGGTATTCCTATGTTTTTACATTCTCGGGCTTATATTCTGCAAACAAAGTGCTGCCCAACCGCACCATGGTTGCCCCCTCTTGTACGGCAATCTTCCAATCGCCGCTCATCCCCATACATAGTTCGCGAACTTTGCCATGCTTTTGCTGCATGTCATCCCGTAATGCTCGCAAACGCGCAAATGCAGCTTGCACATCACCATCTCGGCTTGCCATACCCATCAATCCAATCACTTCCAATGAAGGCACACTTTGCAATGCTTCATAAAGCCCCGCAACACCTTCTGGCTGGACACCCTGCTTTTGTGATTCACCTGAAATATTCACCTGAATCAACACTGGCAATACACGATTTTGTACATGCTTCGCCACAGCCAATGCCGTATCCATATCACACAGCGAATGCCACATAGCTGCATATCTGCCCACATACTTGGCTTTATTCTTTTGCAAATGTCCAATAAAATGCCATCGCAACAAGGGAAATGTGGTTGCCCTATCACGTAGACTTTGTGGCTTGGATTCTGCAAAATCAGCTTGCCCTGCATCGGCTAATATTTGTACTGCATCATCAGATGTATATTTGGATACTGCCAATAAACTTGTATGACTTGGTGATAGCGCATCACATACCTTTCTCCAACGCTGCACTAGAGCTTTTCTCTGATTCATCGCGAGGCAGCTCTAGCCATTAATACTGATAAAATAATATAAAATAAAACAGCTTGAGATAGAAGTAACCATACACCAAAAATAGTCCCTTTCACTAGAGCCAATGCTGATAAACCCATCATACAAGAAAAGCCAACAATAAGAATCACTGCTTGTGACTGAGAAAATCCCAGTGCCATCAATCGATGATGTAAGTGATCGCGCCCCACATATTCAATCCATGCTCTAAGACTACGCACATCACCGCGCCCAATCCGTGCTATTGTGGTATGAATCATATCAAAAATCATCACTGAAAAAATTAATATTGGTGCTGCATAAGCCTTGATTGCACCATCCGATGACCAATCTCCCATCACGGCTACCGCTGCCATAAGCCAGCCCAAATAAGTACTGCCTACATCACCTAAAAAACTTCGTGCTGGCGTGTTGTAACGCGCATTATCTGGCAAAAAACCTATAGCTCCGCCTGCCAAAGCCAAACATAAAAACAACATATATGTTTGACCTGTATGCCACGCCAAAAGCCCCATCAACAAACATGTTGTAGTTGCCAGTGATGCCGCCAAGCCATTGATACCATCCAAAAAATTAAACGCATTGGTGATACCAATAATCCATAGAGCAGTAATCAAATATTCCAGCCCATTTCCCCACCAACCATGAAATCCAACATCAATATGTACACCACATGCCATCAATACCAATAACGCTATCATTTGTCCCAAAAGCTTAATACTTGCAGATAATTCACGCACATCATCCCAAAAAGATAATGCACCCACAATCAAAGCCGAAAGGCATACGCCTTTTAATTCAAGCGAGTAATTGAAATTCAAAAACAATGTGATGTTCACAGCAATAATCACCGCCAATCCACCAATGCGCGGTGTGACCACTGCATGGACTCTGCGTGCATCAGGCACATCCAATGCCCCAATACGATGTGCAAAGGCAATCACATAGGGCATCAAACCATAAGCAATCAGGGCTGCAGCTAAAGCCAGTGAAGCCCCTTGTGTAAATAGCCCATGCAATGGCCACGGCAATGCAACCAACACGCCCAACACAAGCGCGCTCATACGCATCGCTGGATAATCCAATAATTGTTGTGCCATTAAAAACAGTCCTTTAACCCTTGCTTATATATGGATTTCTCACCCTCTGTGATATGTACCAAGACAGGCAATGATACACAATCCAACCATGCTTGTTGTGCCCCCATGCATGTAGCGCCTAAAGCTTGATCATAAGGCCTTTGTACAGGTCTTTCTGCGCCAATCTCTGCTTGATGCAAACCCAACAGCCAATCTTTAGCCCTATCTTGCCCACGAATAATATAGCGATACATACTACCTTGATAGCGATGAGCTACACTTTCAACCAAGGCTTTAGGCAGGCAGGCATCCAACCATTTAAATTGTTGTGCTCGCCGCTTGAGTTCATCTTTTGCTTTTTTTACATGACTTAATGCCAATGCTGCATGTACATCTGATAATTGGTGGTGACCCACATAGGGCTGCGTAAAATCGGCTGTATCTGGATGAATCATACGCCGCACATGAGAACAAATATCTTCATCTGCCAAAATCATGCCACCATATGCGCCGCCCCAAGGTTTGGTCGCATAAAATGATGCAATCGATATATCACCAAAGCTGCCAACAGGCTTACCATCAAGCTCTGCACCTGCAGCTTGCGCAATATCTTCAATCACTGGGCAAGACCATGCTTGATTCACCAAAGGCTCAATCATACCAAATGGATGCACCAAAATCACAACATCCAAACTATCTTCCAATGCCCTCGCCTTTTCCGCATCCAACCGCAAATCCATTTGGCAATCCATAGGCACCGCTTCACAGCCTGCTGCACGCACAGCAAACAACAAAGAAGCGCAGGCATAAGCAGGAATACCCACCCGCTTTACGCGCTGCCCCACCATCAAAGCCCGAAGTGCTAATGTCAGTGCGCTGGTTCCAGAATCCACCGCAACAGCATCTTTTCTGCATAGATTACTTTTTACAATCTGCTCCAGCATACGCGCTTGCTCACCTGATGCTGTATAACCAGAAGCTACAACTCGGCAAATCGCATCTGTATCATTCTTATCAAAATAAGGGCGCGAATGAGGAATCATTTAAAGTCGAATCCGCACAGGGATAAAACCTTCCGCACAAGAGAGCTTGCCTTGCACGCCTCTGAAATGTGCCGTTGCTAGTGCTATTTCTACGATATTCAGATGTACATGGGTGCGATTTAATTGTGAAGCATGCGCTTCTAGTGCCTTGATTTTCGTATCTAAAATATCTTCGATATCCATATATGCTGTTGGTTCAAAGCCTATAGAAGATGGTGTTTCATATGCCAAAACATTGGGCACATAACGTGTAACCGAGCGCGCTACTTGCGCCAACTCTCTATGATCCTGATGGGTATCCTCACTATGATTCACATAAACCGTGTCTGGTTCCACCGCTTGAAGCACTGCTTCTAGCTTTGCCATCAATGCCTGAGACTGTTGTGGTAATTTAGTATCTGAGAACTCACCCCAATGAATATGATGTATACCCAGAATCTTTGCGGATGCTTGCTGCTCTGTTTTACGCACATCCGCTGCACCACCAATATCACCAAATGTAGCAATAAAAGCATGCACTTCATCACCTCGTGCCACATGCTCCGCTAACGTACCACCGCAGCCGATTTCTAAATCATCAGGATGTGGTGCCAATGCAAGAATGCGCTGTGGACGTTGTTTCCCACGTTTTAATTTCATGATTCCCAACCCCCCATATCATGCACAACCTTAGCAGCCCCATCACCACAATTTAACAACAAATCCAACACGCTAAGGTGCGAAATAAAATCACCATGCAATTGCGGATATACAGGCGCTTCTACCGCCTGAAAATAAAGAGCCAACCCTGCATCTTCAAACACTTCTTGTCGTAAATAGTTTTTTCCTTCACTGCCTGATAAATAAGCTGTGCCATCCAAATGTTTACATAAATCAATCAAGCGCCCTGTTGGATCTTGATTCTCCACTGGAATCTCTGATGCCAAATAAAGTGGTGCGGTACAACCCAGCATACGCCCAAACAGCCTAATGATTGCCGTATTTAAATCACTCAACTTTTGCCATGGTTGTTGCAGTAGCGTTTTAATTTCAGACCAATAGGCATCTAAATATGGTGCTTTCGCATAATTTTGTTCAATGGTCGCAATTTGTTTGCGTGCCCACGGTGCAGGCGCTAACCCCACCTCGCTAATGGTTTGCGGGAACCGATAGGTTACTGGCACAGTAAGCCACTGCGCTCCCTGAGCTGTCTTGATACGATTGCGATTTTGCCATTCATTTTTATGATATTGCACAGTATCTAGAATGATAAAGGCATCAGAGAGCATCCACTTGTGAAAAAAGCCCATCCATGGCAAATAGTTGGGCTGATGAATGGTAATCATCTTCATTGCACATGCACCAAGAATGGGTTGGCAACCATACGTACGGATTGAGAAACTTGTGCGCGAATCACATGCGCTCCTTGACGCAAAGGCAGCATGATACTTTGCGCTTGACCCATCGCTAAAAATTGTGTGCCAACCACATGCCCATCAATCACCCACTGACTTTCCAACTGTTGCGTTTTACCTTTACCTTTTACTTTTTGCAGTACGCCCATCACCGCACGAATAGGTAATCGTGCATGCACCTCATCACCTGGATATATTTTTTGCCCATCGGCATCTTCCAAATACAATGCTGATAATGCGATATTATCATTTTTACCCATGCCCCATGCCGCCATACGCCCTTGCCTCATCGCAGTAAGCACATCTTCAGGCTTGGCGCTCTTACTCCAAACATCCATAGGAAAATTGCCTAAATACTCCCCTGCCATACCTTGTTCATGATAATCCCCCGCAGCCACTGCCCAAATCGGTTTTTGATGATAGCCATGCAGATAATCCATCATGTATCTATCCCATAATCCCCCTGGCGCACTATTACTATCTGTATCACCGTATACTGCGGTAAAAGCATCGGCTGTAGGGTCTTGGAATACACGTTTGCTATAGGGTGGCGTATCCAATTGTATGCCCATAGGACCTTCTCGCACACCAGAGAGCGTGCCTGGATGCGTCCAAATCACAAATAACTTCTGCGCATGCGCTGTATGGATAAAATCCACATCAGCATCCACTTTAGGCTTCATCAACCATGTGGTTAAAAAAGCAATTAATGACGCCATCAATAATAGCGCAACACCTCGTTTTCTCCGCCTAAGAAAATATATCACCAATACAAAAATAAACACACACCAAAATACCAAAGACAAGGTACGGCTACCATAGCCATGACGTAAATCATAACTACTCAAGCCTTTAACTTGTGCTGGCGTTTCAATACCCAATGTGATGAGGTGGCGTTCTGCATTGTGCAAGGTTAAATTACGAAATGGAATCCCCGACCATGTGTAGCCTGGGGTTGATTCCGTGCCTGCAAAATATTGCATATCAGGATGCCTAGCACGGATATGGTTTAAATCGGCAAAAAAAGCATCTAATCCTGTAACATACAACGATGGATGCTGCATAGCATAACCCAAAATACTTGGCATAGGATCAATGCCAAAACGAATAGAATATCTATCATGCTCTGTAAAAGCCAAGCTATCAATCGCACGCTCTTTTGCCCAATGGGATAAGGTTTCCATATCATGTTTACCATCAGAATGTGTGCTTCGAACATCAATCAACACGCGTGTTGGCATGGGTATATCAGATGTAGATACCACATGGCTGGCAACATCATCTTGATGTGGCGTTTGGCTTGATTGATTTGCCGATTCTAGCTGTTTTGAGGCTTCCAAAAGCTGCTGCAAGCGCAGCATATCCACATCAGCTATAGCAAACTGAGCAGCCATACATAAACAGAAAAAAACACCCATACTACGAACAAACATCTTGATACACCTTTTCCAAACCACTTATCATGGTTTCTATCGAATAATTTTTAGCACGTATGCGCGCAGCGTCGCCTATTAAAGCATCCCAATGTGTAAGCAATGCATTGGCGACTTCTTTTGCACAATCCGCATTCACCACTTGGCCCACTTGATTATCCACCAACTCTCGCAAACCACACACATCGGAAACCACACACGGCAACCCTGCTGCCAAAGCCTCCACCACGGCTCTACCCATACCCTCATTGTATGACAATAAAGCAAAACAACGCGTATGAGCCAAATATGGTACAGGATTTGACCAGCCTGCAAAATGAATATTCTCTGATATCCCCAAATCTTCCGCTAACAGTGTCAGGAAAACTCGCTCTTCACCATCACCCACCAAGGCAAGTTTTGCATCAGGTTTGATTTTACACACCTCTGCCCACGCCTTAATCAAGCGTTCCATTCCTTTGATAGGAACCAATCGGCCGACCGATACTGCATCCCATTCCATTTGCCCTTTTATGGCTTCTGTCTGTCGCATAATCGCCTGCACATCTACACCACTGGGAATCACTCGCCACTGCGATTTTTGACCAATACGAAGCGCCAAATGATCATCACGCTCTGCCTTTGTTAACGCAATCAACACATCGGTTTTTTTGGCCAAATAACGCTCAATAGCTATAAATATTTGTGTTTTTAACCCACCAAAATAACCATGGAAAATATGCCCATGCGGCGTATGAACTACCTTAATGTCAATATCTTTTGCTGCCAATCGCGCCAATGCACCTGCCTTAGATGTATGGGTATGCACAATGTCAAAACCCATTTTCATAAGCGCCTTAAGCTCACGATATGCCAGCTTATCATGCATACCCAGTGCTCTAAGCATGGATGCTAAAACAATCACTCGACCACCTAAGGATTGAAACCGCTGGATCTCCGCATCGGTTTTTTCCTTCTCTGCATCGGACATATCCGATTCAATACTACACCCATAAACCAACGATACTTCATGCCCCAAACGCTGCTGCTCTATGGCACATAATAATGTATTCACAGCTGAGCCGCCTCTATCCATACGCGTAATCACATGCAGTATTTTCATATCATTCTAGCCTTTTCAAGGCATCAACCACGGCTGTGTCGTGTTTTGACCATGCAAAATGCGCTACAGTCTCTTTTGCCAAGCCTTCGCGCTCAACCTCTTGCGGGAAATTATTTAATGATTGCAATACCGCCTTAGCCAAAGCTTCTGGTGTAGCATCATCTGCCACTTTGTTGAGTGCATGCCAACCCACCACATCAGGATTGGCTCCAACAGGCGTTGCAACAACAGGCAACCCATGCGCATTGGCCTCAAGGGTTACCAAACCAAAGCCCTCAAGCGAGCGTGTCGGCAACATAAACAAATCTGCTGTCCAAAGTCTCTGATGCACCTCTTTTTCTGAAACAAACCCAGCCATCTCAACCACATCATCCATACCTAAGGTGTGGGTCAAACGTTTCAATGGTTCGAGCAAAGAACCACTTCCCATCACCAACCAACGCACATCAGGTCTATCCACATGCACAATAGCCGCTGCCTGAATCAGTAAATCTACACCTGTGCGTGGCACCAAGTTACGCAGGGTTACAATTAGCGGCGCATCGGATTGTTCACCCCATATTGTTTTGCGTGTATGGCTACGCTGATTCCATGACAAAGGAAAAGTATCAATGCCTCCTGCAGCAATATGGATACGCGCTTGTGCAATGTTAAAAAAATCATGTAATCGTTGTTGCATAAACTGGCTCAATACCACATGTGATTTCGCACTTGTATAAACGCTGGCTTCCAATCGCCGCATCATCATGGTCACCATGCGATGTTTTAGATTCCAATCCAAGCCATGACGCGTGGCATATTCTTCAAAAGCAAAAGAATGACACACTTGCACACGTGGTAATTTGCAACCCGCACGCATCAACGCCCACATCACAAAAGGCTGCTCAGCAAGTACCACATCAAATTGTTGGTGCAATTGCCACCACATATCAGCCTCTTTACACAATTGATAAAGCCCACGCCAACCTTTATCACCACCAAAAGGCAGCCTATGCTCAACTACCCCATGCTCCAATTTAAATAATAATTCTGCACCATCTTTGGGCTGTCGCGTTAGTACCGTCACATGCGCACCTGCATCACAACATGCACGAATGTGATGATACAACATGCGCTCGGCTCCACCATGTACAAATTCAGCAGACACATCAGCGACAATCAATACACGCAAACCCTTAAGCTTCAAATGACCACCCTCGTTGCATCATCCATCGATTCATCAGCAATAGTCCCCATAATATATCTGATCTATCTTCACCACGTTGATGCCTTGCCCACTGCTGCTGCACAAATTCGCGGCGAACCAAGCCGCCCAAAGGTGCAGATGACAACAAAGCCTCGACCTCATCAGCCAAATCCTCACGCAACCAATGCTTAATCGGCGCCATAAAACCCTGTTTGGGGCGATACACTACATCTCTGGGCAAATAATCCAGCGCAATTTCTTTTAACAAGACTTTCAAATCTTCTTGCCATGGCATGCCTTTTACTTTGTAAGAGGGTTTTAAAGTGAGCACCTGTGCCAGCAATCGTGTATCCAAAAAGGGAGCGCGCAATTCCAATCCATGCGCCATACTCATGCGATCCCCCATCGCTAACAAATCATCATTCAAATATGTTTGAATATCATAAGCCATCGCACCATTCACAGGCCCAAAATTGTTCAACATGCCTGATAGACCGCCATAGGTATCAGCAGCAGCCTGCCAATTTCGCTGTGGCGCTGCATGGTATGGCTGCGTAAACATTTCAGACCATGTTGCCTGCGTGGTTTGCATCCAATGCTGATAGGCATCGGCACCATCCATATCCAAGCCCTGCAAAAAGCGCCGCAACCGACCAGGCAGGTTGCGACTGGATTGACTATCACCCAAGCCTTCAAGGCATCGCATGAGAAAACCTCTGGCAGGCAAGCATTGCATTTTTTGATGCCAAGCCATACCCAAATAGCGTGGATAACCACCGAATAATTCGTCACCCCCTACACCCGATAACGCCACATCCACATAAGGTTTCGCTGCTTTGCTGATTAAATACATAGGCAACGCCGCGGCATTGCTCACGGGTTGATCAAAAGCTAGTGCCAAATCTTCCAAACAGCGATGTGCATCGGCAGCCACTTCTAGTGTTTGGTGGGCTGTGCCCAATTGTGATGCCACAGTTTGTGCAAATACGCTTTCATCATAATCTGCTGAACCGCCCATAAAACGTACAGAAAACGTATGCAATGGCTGTTCAGTTTTTTTCGCTAGAATCGCTGAAATCAAAGATGAATCCACGCCACCAGATAGGAATACACCCAAAGGTTTATCCGAAACCATGCGCAGACTAAAAGCATCTTCAAGCAGCGCTTTAATTTCACCATGAATCTCATGAGGAGCAATATCAATCGGCTGTGTTGGCTCAGGCAAGAAATGGTATCGGCGTATGGCAATCGCTTCACCTGCGCGAACTACAGCATAACAACCCGCAGGCAATTGTGAGACTTGTTGATACATGGTTTTGGGCGCTTCCACCCGCATATTGACCAACACATCATGCACAGCCTGCGTATCAGGGGTAAGCGACCAATCGCCCTTTTCAAAGGCCGACAGTAGGGATGCAAAACCAATGCGACCATCTTGCTCACAAACAAACAATGGCTTTTCACCAAAAGCATCACGTGCAATCAGGCAATGATTTTCACGTTTATCCCAAAGCACAATCGCAAACATGCCATGAAGCATGGCAAACATCGAAGCACCAAAGCGTCGATATAAATGAGGTAAAACTTCTGTATCACTGTCCGATTGAAACACCACACCATCTTGTTCAAGCTGTTCACGCAATGCTTTGTAATTGTAAATACAGCCATTAAATACCAACACCATATCATCCAAACACATGGGTTGATGCCCGCGCGCATCTGCGCCAATAATCGCAAGTCTATGATGTACGGCGGCAAACTCATCACTCTGATATTCACCACAATCATCAGGACCACGCATGGCCACAGCTTCCCCCATACGGGTTAATTCATGATCTGTTTTTTGTTTGCCTACAATGGCAACAAAGCCGCACATGGTTTACACCTCAGAAAACGCTATTTGTTTTTCTTCCAAACTTTCCCAGCGAGCATAGGCATCGCGTAGCATATCGTCCAATACGGATAAACGCCGCTGATCTTTTTGATAACCTTCTTCATCATCCGTAAAGTAGTTTGGATTACAGAATCGCACTTCAATATCCGCTTTTTCTGCTTCCATCTGCTCAATTTGAATGGGTAAATCATCCAGCTCTTTCTGCTCTTTGTATGAAAGCTTTCTGGGGGTTTTATCCTTTTTGGGCACAGTTTCTTTTTTTTGCGGTGTTTTTTTAATTTTAACTTCTTTTTTTACCGCTTCCAAGCGCCGCTGCTTCCAAGCTTGATAATCTGAATAACCACCTTCAATAGGAATGATTTGACCATCGCCCTCAAACGCCAATACACGCGAGACAACCCTATCCATAAAAGCTCTATCATGGCTAACAATGATGACTGTACCATCATACTTCGCCAAAGCCTTCTCTAACACTGCAAGTGTACCAATATCCAAATCATTGGTTGGCTCATCCAAAATCAATACATTCGCAGACTCAAGCAATAATTTCGCAAGTAGCAAGCGCCCTCGTTCACCGCCTGAAAGCGCTGATACACGCGCATTCAACCTCTCTTTATCAAACAAGAAATCCTGCATATAAGAGACAATATGGCGCGGCTCATGACCACCAATATACACATAATTGCCACCTTCAGGCAGCAATACATCTTTAAGCTTACTCTGCTCATTCAAATCCCGCATTTGCGTTAAAAATGCAGGTGCAAGGCGCACGCCATGCCGAACCCGTCCCTCATTGGGCGAGATTTCACCCAGTAAAATTTTAAGCAGTGTCGTTTTGCCTATGCCATTAGGGCCAAGCAGCCCCACACGCTCCCCTGCCATAATTTTATGCTCAAATTGCCTCGCAATAACAATCTTTTCACCATTTTCTCGTGTGAACGTATGCGAAAGCGCAACCGCTTCCATCAACATTTTACCAGGTTTTACGCCACATGCCACGCGCAAATCCACATCGCCACCACGCATGCGCCGCTGGGCGCGCTGCTTTCTTAAATCTTCCAAAGCGCGAACACGCCCCTCATTTCTGCGTCGCCGCGCGGGAATACCTCGACGAATCCAACGCTCTTCACCTGCTAACATGGTATCAAATTTTTGATGTTGCGCCGCTTCGATTGCCAATATTTCAGCTTTCTTTTCCAAATACTCGGCATATGAATATGGAAAATGGGTAAGTTTGCCTCTATCCAATTCAATAATTTCTTCTGCCACAGCATCCAAGAAATACCTATCATGCGTAATAAACAGCACTGAACCTGGAAAATCAGCCACAAAATCTTCCAACCATTCAATCGAATCAATATCCAAGTGATTGGTAGGCTCATCAAGCAGTAGAATATCAGGATTAGAAACCACAGCTTGCGCCAATGCCACCCTGCGCAACCAGCCACCCGATAGCTCGCCTACATCACGTTGTGGCTCAAGATGCAATTTTGAAATCGCCATTTCAATACGCGCATGCCATTGCCATGCACCTGCATGCTCTAACTCACCCTGTAGTTTCTCTACATGTTTTAATGCTTTCGCTGATGTATCTATTTCAAGATTTTGCAAGGCTTGTTGATAGGATTCAAGCAATGCTGCCACAGCGCCCAAACCTTCTGCCACCACATGAAATACACTCTGACCAGCTTCAAAATGCGGCGCTTGCGGTAAATATGCGACCTTTACACCGTTTCTTAGCGTGACCTCGCCACTATCAGTATCCACCAAACCTGCCATGATTTTGAGCAAGGTGGATTTGCCTTCACCATTACGGCCAATCAAGCCAATGCGCACACCCTTAGCAATACTCAAACTCACATCATCCAATAAAACTTGTGACCCAAAGGCTTTATCAAGGTGGTTTAAGGTCATCATCGGCATGTGCCAACACTAGCGCATATCACAGCTAAACTTCCAGCCGTGCACCACAAAAATCACACAATGATTGTATTTAGTAAACTGTCACCGTAATTTCAATTTGGCTTAGCCACTACACTAAGACACTCCATACTTCCTGTCAGTTCAGGGGACACAATATATAATTCAACCTATTCATTAGCCCAGAATGGTAACTTTCCAACACAAAATCAAATAATTAAGTATTGTGTCCCCCGAACTTCGGACAGGTTGCTGTGCTTTCTACACTCTGGTTTTTTCGAAATCCGTCAATTTGCCCGTTTCAATATTCAATCTGGCGCGATAATCGCTGTTGCCATCGTTAAGGTAGACATAACAAATTCTATCTCTGTGATTACATTCAACATAATAGAATGAAGCATTATTGGGTTCCGAGCCTTCCAACCCAACTGTGGGTGAAACTCGAAATCGCTCACGGCCATCAGGCTCAAAAAAAACCAATTCTCCACCCTTCCGTTCTCCATCTCTCTCGATAAAAATTACACCTGTTTTATCTGGGAGAAACTCAGGAGGCGATGCCTGCTTATAACATTTCGTAACAAGCTTCCCATTATTCTCCCATTGCGCCCCGACAATCTTTTTTTTAGGGAAGATTCCTTTCGCATATTGATCATCGAACCACTTCGAAGATATCCGCTCTCCATCTTCTGTTATTTTATATATTTCCTTCATCATTCCAATCACCTCAATGGGATAGGATTGCCAACCAATTCTCAATTATGGGGACACAATATATAATTCAATCTATTCATAAGCCCAGAATGGTAACTTTCGCGCACAAAATCAAATCATTATGTGTTATGTCCGCCAAACTAGGCATACACCAACAATAACGCATATCACAGCTAAACTTCCACTCATCTGCCTATTTGTTTCATATTCATATTACAGTTACACTGCGCTAATGTTTTTTAGTGGGTTACGTTACGGGCTACGTTACGGGGTCGAACCAAGCTAACACCTTGATAATCATAATATTTCATTAAAATAAACAATGTTTTCAATGCTTACAGCCTCCTTTTTGCCACCCAAATGAACATTGTAAACACTTTCAGCCGCATGCCAAGAAAAGCCTCTCCTATTTGTTTCACAGATATTTACAGCTACACTGCGCTAATGTTTTTTAGTGGGTTAAAATCAAGCGGTGTAAAACACAGTTTTAAACAACTGTGCTTGCTGTTCATGATGTTTTTTACACACCTTGCCTATGCAGAAGAGCCGCTGGCTAAACTGCATATCGAGACCGATGGCAATGTGATTTATTGCAGTACCTCACCCCATATTAATATTCAAAAGCTTTCGCCATTGCTTCAAGATGGCATTCCCATCACCTTCACTTGGGACATCAGTATAGAAGAAGCGCATGATTACTGGCTGAATAAAGATGTTGGCAGCGTACAGTTTTATCGCCAAATCATGCCAGATTTAGTTTCGCGTCAATGGCTATTAAAGGATTCTAACAGTGGCATTTCACGCGCCACAGCATCTAAACAACAAGCCTTATCTTTTCTCTCACAACTCCAGCATTTTGCCGTGATTGATAAAAGCCTTCTCACTTCTGGCAGCACTTATGAAATTCGTGTTCGCCTCTATATTGAAG
This sequence comes from Mariprofundaceae bacterium, assembly GCA_026994965.1. Classification (GTDB taxonomy): domain Bacteria; phylum Pseudomonadota; class Zetaproteobacteria; order Mariprofundales; family Mariprofundaceae. Next base: position 58,706 of record JALWPO010000154.1, read on the forward strand.
AGGGTGAGCCCAGCAATGGCTGGTGGAGCAGGCTTATCAAATTAGGCAAAACGGTTTCACTGGGCAGGTTTACCATGCCATGAATATATGGATTCGTATTCTACCACTTACCCTCGCTTCACTACTTTGGTTGCTTATTTTTTGGCTATGGCCAACGCATGGCTCTCCAACACTAGCTTGGATTAATATTGTATTATTATTTTCATTTTCTATTGCGCTAAGCATTTATGGCATCAAACTATTTCGCCAAACAGATGAACCACGGCCAGGCTCACGACTACGCGCCAAACTTGTGATTGGTTTGGTGGGTATGCTGCTTATCCCAGCAGGCACACTACAAATTGCAGCCAACCAAATGGTTGAGAAAGGTATGAATGTTTGGTTTGATGTACGTGTAGATACCCTTCTGGATCGCGCTTTGAGCTTGGCACAAGGTTTTTATAGCCGTATTGACCATGATTTGCGTCAGAATTTAGTGCATGTCATGCATGATGATGTGTTATTAACAGAGATTGATAATTTTCCCGCCAATTATACCGCACTTAACACACACTTGACCGAAATTATCCAAGATGAAGGCTGGCAAAGCCTTCAACTTTACGATCGCAATGAACGTCTTGTGGCTGCGGTAGAATTAAAAGGACTTTCAAGCTTTAAAACTGAAAAACTAAGTGAACAGGCAAAGCTATCTATGGCATTGGGTAGAGTGACCAGCGAGCTTGGCAAACGTAATGGTGGAGAAGTGTTGATTGGCTATGCCCCCATAGAAATTCATCGGCGTATTGTTGGTTTATTCAAAGCTGAAGTTGCACTTCCCGATGGTTTGGTCAAACATGCTCGTGCCGTTGAATCGGATTACCGAACCTACAAAGAGCTTGAGCACCACCGTCAATCGATTCGTGAAACTTTTACCCATACTATGCTTTTTGTCACTTTATTGATTGTATTGGCAGTAGGCTTGGTGGCATTAGGCTTTTCTCGTAGGCTTACCAGCCCTATTGGTAATCTAGCACGCGCGCTCAAACGTATTACCGATGGCGATTTGGATGTGGTGATTCCTGATGCGCCTGATGATGATTTAGGTGCTTTAGTACACTCATTCAATCGCATGTCCATGCGCATGAAAGAAAATGTAGAAGCCTTAGAAAAAGCACAATCTGATTTAACCGCGGCTTTAGCAAGCAGTGAGCAGCGCCAACATGTATTGGAAACACTCTTGGCAAACTTGCAAAGCGGCGTATTGCTACTCAATGCAGAAGGTGAAATTCGACTGATTAATGAATCCCTGCGTCATTTGCTCACATTATCGCCAGATGAATGGGCAGTCGGCAAAAACTTCAGTTCATTAAGCCGTGGAAAGCTCAAGATGTTTTATGAATTCTACGATGAGCTTAGTCATCAACAAAATGAAACCCTGCAACGTGAGTTGGAAATCAACATCCAAGGCAAAAAATATTATTTACTTGCGCGCGGCGCGCGCCTAACCGCATCAGATACAACCGAATTCTCGGGCTACTTATTGTTGCTTGATGATGTCAGTCAATTGGCAGAGGCACAAAAACACAGAGCTTGGTCTGAAGTTGCCCAACGCTTGGCACATGAAATTAAAAATCCGCTCACACCCATTAAACTTGCCGCTGAACGCTTGCAGCGCCGCTTTCGCAATCAAGTGGACAACCACGATGTTTTCGATAGTTGTACACAAGCTATTATTGTACAAGTCGAACGCTTACAGCGCCTCATTGCTGATTTTTCTTCTTTAGCAAAATTGCCAAAACCCAGCAGAAAACTATCACCTTGCAGCGCATTTATGCTTGAAATTCGCGATTTATACAGCGCTTATCCGCGCGTGCATGTGGAGAATACAGACACAACACTTTCATGCTATTGTGATGCTGACCAAATACGGCAAATTCTTATCAACTTGATGGAAAATGCCTTGGCTGCAACCGCAGAGAAGCAACAAGATGTGCGCTTTTACCTTACACAAGAAGATAATTTTGTGTTGTTTCATACTGAGGATGATGGCGCTGGCATACCCGATAATGTGCGCGAACATATTTTTGAAGCATACTACTCAACCAAATCTGATGGCTCTGGTCTGGGATTATCCATTGCCAAACGGATTGCAGATGAACATGAAGGTGATTTATGTTTGGTTTCTGCTGCCAATCCAACACACTTTTGTCTATCCTTACCCATGCAATCAACTAAACAGGAGCAAGCATGAACGCACGCATTATGATTGTTGATGATGAACAAGCCATTCGCGAATCATTGCAGGGCTTATTTGAAGATGAAGACTATGTGGTCACCACTGCACCTTCAGGAGAAGAAGCAGTGGCTCGCTTTCGCAAGCAATCTGTCGACTGTGTTTTGCTGGATATTTGGATGCCTGGTATTGATGGCTTAGAAACCATGATGCGTTTACACCAAATTGACAAGGATTTACCCATTATTGTCATGTCTGGTCATGCCACCATTGATACTGCCGTACGCGCAACACGCCAAGGTGCATTTGATTTTGTCGAAAAGCCACTTTCATCAGATAAGCTGCTTATTCTTGTACGCAACGCACTAGAAAAACGCAAATTAACACAAGAAAACAGTGAGTTAAAACAGAGCATTCAACAGCAATCGCATCATGAATTAATCGGTAAAAGTGCGGTCATCCAAGAAGTTCATCAATTGATTCAGCGTGTTGCTGTTACTGATACTCCAGTATTACTGTTGGGTGAACATGGCACAGGCAAGGCCATTGCTGCCCGCCTGCTACACAGGCAATCCAAACGTGCCGAATCACCATTTATAGATATTAATATCGCAAGCATTCCCGATGGGCAATTGGATTCTACATTATTCGGGCATGAAAAAGGAGCTTTCCCTGGAGCGCTTCATAGCACACACGGACGCTTTGAGGCTGCGCATACGGGCAGTTTATTTTTTGATGAAATCAGCGAGCTGAGTTTAAGTGCACAAGCAAAGGTTCTACGCGCCATGCAAGAAAGGCGAATTCAACGCTTGGGCAATCCAACATATATTTCTGCCAACGTCCGCATTATGGGGGCAACTTCTAAAAAACCTGAGCAAATGCTAGAGCAAGGTTTATTGCGTGAGGACTTTTATTACCGCCTCAATGTCATCACCATTCAAATGCCTACGTTGCGCGAGCGCATGGAAGATTTACCATTGATAGCAGAAGCACTGGCGCTTGAACAAGCAGAATTGCTTGGTGGTGAGCAAATCCAATTCTCCGATTCTGCATTGGATTTGATGCAGTCTTATCATTGGAGCGGCAATATTCGAGAATTACGTAATCATGTTGAGCGCTGTCATATCCTCTATCCTGGTGAGCTTATCACACCTGAAAACATGCCGCCACTGGATGGCAATGCACAACCCAAAAAACATATACAAACACCAGATGTAAACACCTTAGAACACAAGTTTAGCCATGCACGCGAACATTTTGAACGCAGCTATTTATTGCATCATTTGAATAAAAATGAATGGAATATTAGTCGTACTGCTGCAGATATTGGTATGGAGAGGAGCCAACTCCATCGTAAAATCAAAAGCTTTTCACTCACACAGGGAGATAGCACATGAATGTTTTAATTCTTGGCGCAGGTGAAGTTGGCTTTCATATTGCGCAACGTCTCGCATCAGAAGGCAATAATGTTTCAGTGATTGATAATGATGCTGCGCGCTTACAACGTGTTGCCGATACCATGGATGTTAAAACTATTTTGGGGCATGCGACCCATCCAAGCACATTAGCTCAAGCAGGTGCTGACAACGCAGAACTATTAATTGCTGCAACCACCAGTGATGAAGCCAATATGCTTGCATGCCAAGTTGCACATTCCCTATTCAAAGTAACCACCAAAATGGCGCGTATTCGTGAGACCGATTATGTCAATCACCCTAACTTGTTCGGGCGTGATGAACTTCCTATTGATTTAATTATTTCCCCTGAAAATGAAGCTGCAAAATCCATCATCAAACGTTTCCAAGTCACTTCTGCTGTAGACGCACAAGAATTTGCGGATGGTAAAGTGCAATTGCTGGGTATGCGTATTCCACCCAAGGGTGACTTGGCAGGTATTGCACTCAATGAATTACATGAAGTGCTTGGTGATTTAAGAGCCTATGTAGTTGCGCATGAACACAATCAACACTGGCATGTTCCCAAGCCTGATACCGTATTGTTAGCTGGTGATAGCATTTATATGGCTGTTGCTGGGCATAGGGTGAATGACTTATTGCAAGCTATGGGCACTTCATCCAATGCCAAACGAGCTACTCAGCGCCAAGTGATGATTGTTGGTGGTGGGCATGTGGGATATATCGTTGCCGAACAACTTGAAAAACTTGGTGTATCGGTAAAATTGATTGAATATAATCCCGAGCGTGCAGAATGGCTGGCCGAACATTTGGAGAGCACAGTTGTGATTCATGGCGACGCTTTGGATAGACAGCTGCTTGAAGAGGAATCCATTGATACCATGGATGACTTTCTGGCACTAACCAATGATGATGAAACCAATATCCTTGGTAGTTTAGTCGCCAAAAAATACAAAGTTCCACATATTGTAACCTTGGTTAATCGTGCAATTTATACAGATTTAATGCGGGAAATGGGCTTAGAAATCACCGTGTCACCACGTCTAACCACAGCCTCAGCTATTTTGCGTCATGTGAGAAAAGGTCGAATTTTTGGTCTATCTTCTTTGGGTGATGGCACATTGGAAGTCCTTGAAGCTGAAGCACTCAAAACATCTGCCATTTTGGATGCACCATTGGCTGAACTTCAACTCCCTGATAATACCGTGATTGGTGCCATTATTCGTGGTGAGCAAGTGATTATCCCTGATGGACATTCAAAGGTAGAACCCAATGATCATGTGCTCTTGATTACGCAAGGTAATGCCTTACGTGAAGTTGAAAAGCTCTTTGAAGTCAGCTTGGAATTCTTTTGATGGGCTTCTGTCATACCATCAACACAGGTTCTCACCATGCATATTAAAGGTGTAATTTGGACACTGGGCATACTGATTGCATTATTTGCATCGGGTATGCTTGTGCCCGCTATTGTAGCACTCTATTTCGCATCGGGTCATGCCCAAGAGTTTCTTCTTGCTGGCGGACTCACCGCAACCTTGGGTTTAAGTATGATGCGATGGGCGGGCAATGCCCCCAAACAGCTAAGCCATAAAGATGGATTCTTAATCGTTGCACTAGCTTGGGTAACGTTATCACTTTTGGGCGCGATTCCATTTTGGACAACAGGTGTATGTACCACTATCAGCGATGGTTTATTTGAATCCACATCAGGACTGACCACCACTGGAGCCACCATACTCACTGGGTTGGATACACTTCCTCATTCCATTTTGTTTTGGCGCTCTATGCAAGAATGGCTAGGCGGTATGGGTATCATTGTTTTGGCCGTGGCAGTGATGCCGCTTTTGGGTGTGGGAGGCATGCAGCTCTTTCGCGCTGAGACACCAGGCCCTGTTAAAGATAAGCTGACCGCACGTGTCACTGAAACAGCAAAGGCCTTATGGTATATTTATGTAGGCATGACCATTATTTCTACCCTTGCACTTTGGTTTGCAGGTATGTCTGGATTTGATGCCATCAACCATGCCATGACCACTGTCGCTATCGGCGGATTCTCTACACACGATGCTAGCATTGGTTACTATGATTCTGCTTGGGTTCGCGGTCTGATTGTGATGTTTATGTTGCTTGCAGGTATCAATTTCACTCTGCATTTTGCAGCACTGAAACGCGGCTTCTCTATCAATACTTACCGCTGTGATGATGAGTTTCGCACCTATATCAAATGGGTGGCTGTACTCATCATTCTCATTGGTGGACTTACCGTTTTTAGCCATACTGGCACATGGGGAGAAGTAATTTTCAATACCGTTTCCATTGCCACAACCACAGGCTTTGCAGTCAATGATTATGCCTTATGGCCACCGGGAACCACCATGCTGCTTTTCGCTGCCATGTTTATCGGTGCTTGCGCTGGATCAACAGGTGGCGGCATGAAAGTGATTCGTGTTTTATTACTCTTTCGCCAAGGCATGCGTGAAATTCGTAGGCTTATTCATCCCCATGGTGTTATTCATGTTAAAATCAATGACCAAAGTATCGATGGGCCAGTTGTGCAAGCACTCTGGGGCTTCTTTGTGTTATACATGGTCTGCTATGCCATCATCACCATCCTTTTAGCCTTTACAGGTGTGGATATGCTCACTTCTCTTACCGCCGCTGCCGCGTGTATCACCAATACAGGACCCGGCTTTGGTGATGTTGGTCCAGCATCCACTTATGCATCTTTACCCGATGCTGCCAAAGCTGTTTTAATGTTTGGTATGATACTTGGTCGTCTAGAAATCTTTACATTCTTTGTATTGCTTGTGCCTGAGTTCTGGCGAAAATAGAGTCATCATTCTCAGGAGTTTTATATGTTACGTTTTGCACTGATTGCCTTATACTTTTTATTACCATTTTATGCGCAAGCATCTGCCTTAGAAGCACCCATCATCAAGCAAATGCAAGGCTTGGTCGTTGTGGTCGGTCAAGATGGTTTGCAACGTGCATATACAGGCATGGGCTTACACGCTGGTGATGAAGTTCGCACAGGGCGACATGGTAAAGCCTATATAGATTTTCCTGATAATAGTCGCGTAAAGCTGGGTATACGCTCTAATTTTATGATTCAAGATTGGGCAGTTGAAGATAATATTTTTACATCCAGTCTGCGCATGCTCAAAGGCGCATTTCGCTATACTGCTGGTGCGCTTAAGTCTGGATTAACACTTCGCCGCACTACATTCAAAACCAATACTGCTGTCCTGGGTGTACGTGGCACTGATTTTTGGGGACGTGTGGATAGTAAAAAAACGTTCTTTTTATTGATTGAGGGCTCTGTTGAAATCTCTCATCCATTTGAGCAACCTATCGTATATGATAAAGCAGGTTATGCGATTGATATTCAAGCTAATAGCATCTCTAATCCTCAAGCTATGATGCAAGAAGAAATTACCCCACTGGCTGCTGAAACAGATATTTCAAATCGCTAAAGAACATCTACACAAATCATACTCCCCAGTTGACGAACCTTAATCATCATACGATGATGCCCTCCATGTCTGTACAAAATTGTTATCAACGCAAGGGAATGCTTGTCATTGCATGGCTAGCATTATTCATTTGTCTGATTTCAACATCCAGCATTCATCACCATGAAGATGGCTTGCATCAACTCCATGCGTGTCAGCTCTGCGCACTTGAAGAAATCACCACACATGGTGCAGCAGCTTCTAATCATTTTATCTTTGCCGTAGATTCAAATGTGTTTGTACCCATCGGCATATTACCTCTAATCATCAATCAAGTTTCTCACTTGATGTGGGATATTCGAGGCCCTCCTGTTTTTTCCTAAATCGTAAGCAGTAACCCGTACTGCTCACTCTGATGGTTCAATCATGACTCCGTAAAATACAACGGAGTCCATGATGATGACCATACATTCCATGATAACAAATGACTGTCAGATACTTATATCTGGCAGTTGCCTACCATTGACACAGGAGAAAACCGTGAACCGATTTTTAATCACTACGCTATCTTTTATATTATTAGCATGCCTGAATATATCCGCAACGTATGCTGCTGAAATCAATAATGACAATGAAATCAATAAATTAAAGAAACAATTAGAACAAACTCGCATCTTATTGGAGTCCATGCAAAAACGATTAACTCATTTAGAACAACAACAAAAAGAATCCACCATGGCAGTCGTGCAACCCAAACCAGTACCAACTGCCAATACCCCATCAACACCGATGATTGCAACCAAGGCTCCCCAATATGCGCCACCAGCAGCACAGTCTGCTTCATTAGGCAGTGCATCTTCCAATGCATTTAATCCAGATATTAGTGCAGTTTTGAATGGTGGTTATCAAGCCTTCACGCAACCACCATCTGGTTTTGCCATACCCGGATTTCCGATTGGAGATGCCGCAGGATTGGGTAACCGAGGGCTTACATTAAATGAGTCTGAACTTGATTTAGCATCCAATATCGATAATTTATTCTATGGCAGCCTAACAGTGTCTCTAGCTCCTGATGGTGGAGCCAATGTTGAAGAAGCTTATCTACAAACATTAAACGCACCTTTGGGATTAACCGTGAAAGCTGGTCGCTTTTTCTCGGGCATCGGTTATTTAAATCAATTCCATGCCCATCATGATGATTTCATTGACCGTCCTTTACCCAATCGAGCTTTCCTGAATACACAATTCGGTGATGACGGCATCCAAATTCGCTGGTTAGCTCCCACAGATACATTTTTAGAATTAGGTGGTGAGCTTTACAGTGGTAATGCATTTCCAAGTGGTGGCGGTGCGCTACGTGGACAAGGTACTTGGGATGGCTTTATCAATGCTGGCGGAGATATGGGTTACAGCCAAAGCTGGAAAGCTGGCATATCCTATTTGCAAACCCATGCTATTGATCGCAATGCCTTTGATGCAGCGGGCAATACTGCTGGAAGCTTCTCTGGTAATAGCCGTTTATGGCTGGCGAATATGGTCTGGAAGTGGGCTCCCAATGGCAATCCTGTGAATCAGAATTTCCGTTTCCAAAGTGAATTTTTCTATCGCCATGAACAAGGTCTGTTCGGCACAACAACGCCAAATGCAGCCTATTTGGGTAAACAGTTTGGTTGGTATAGCGAAGGTGTTTATCAATTCACCCCTGGATGGCGTATTGGTTTGCGGCATTCAGAGTTGTTTGCCAACAATAGTGGTGCATCAGTCACCTTGGGCGGCATATTGGATAGCACAGGTCATCGCCCACGCAGAGATAGTTTTGTACTTGGTTTTAACAACAGTGAATTTTCAAGAATTCGTTTGCAACTATCCCGCGATAACACGCAATCCAAAGTCGATTACCAAATGGGATTGCAATACATCATGTTGATTGGCGCACATGGTGCACACCAATTTTAAGCATGTTTGAGAGCATGCATACTCAAATCATAAGGAGATAAAAATGATAACATATATACGCCTATTGGCTTTAACATCACTATTTAGCATCACCATACTTGGCTTTTCCGCATCGGCAAATGCAGATGTTCGTATATTTGCCTGTGAACCCGAATGGGCTGCACTGGCAACAGAGATTGGCGGGGGTGATGTGTCCATTTATACCGCCACCCATGCCTTGCAGGATCCCCATCATATTCAGGCGAGGCCGAGTTTAATCGCACGCATGCGCCGCGCCGACTTGGTGATTGCCACTGGCGCACAATTGGAAATCGGATGGCTGCCTGTACTATTGCGGCAAAGCGCCAACCCTGCGGTTCAACCAGGTAAGGCAGGAAACCTTGCCGCCGCTGATTATGTGAGCAAAATGGACGTACCCTCCCATGTTGATCGGGCATTGGGAGATATTCATCCGGGTGGGAATCCGCATATTCAGACTGACCCGCGCAATATTGCCATTGTCGCAGGCGTTCTCCTTCGCAGACTTCAACAGATTGATCCAAGCCATGCCAATGATTATCTAGCCCGTTATAATGATTTTATGCAACGCTGGAATACCGCCCTGCAACGCTGGCAACAGCAGGCTATACCGCTGCATGGGTTGCATATACTGGTGTACCACAAAGGTTGGTCTTATATGATGCGCTGGCTGGGCATAATTGAAAGCGATGCGCTGGAACCTGTGCCAGGTGTGCCGCCCACCACATCCCATCTTGCTTCTCTACTGGCTAAACTCAAGCAACAACCCGTAAGCATAATTATCTATGCTGCCTATCAGGATTCACGTGCAGCAGAATGGCTTGCCGGGCGTGCCAATATTAAGGCTGTAAAGCTACCATTCACCGTTGGTGGTACGGATGAAGCCAGCGATTTGTTCGGGCTTTATGATGATACCATTCATCGCCTTTTGGCCGCTTCACAAGGTCAATCACAATGAATCTTGATGGGCTTGATCTTAGTATTCTCGGCCCCGCTTTAGTCGCGGGCATCCTTGTACTAAGTACGCATGTACCTATGGGTGTGAAGGTATTGGAACGCGGGATTGTTTTTATAGACCTTGCCATCGCACAAGTCGCCGGGGTCGGGATTATTGCCGCTGACATGATGGATTTTCCCATGCATGGCAGCAGTGTGCAAATTGTAGCGACTGCAACGGCATTATCCGGTGCATTATTGCTGGCATGGCTGGAAAAATATTATGCCAAATCGCTGGAAGCGTTGATTGGTATTTTGTTCGTTTTAGCTGCAAGCATTGGCATTATATTATTGAGTAAAAATCCGCATGGCGGGGAGTATTTGAAGGATCTTCTGGTGGGTCAAATACTATGGGTTAATCCCCATGACCTCATACCAACAGCAATCATGTATGCTATTATTCTTGCCATTTGGTTTGTATTTCGAGCCCGTATTACAGGCGTGTTATTTTATATGTTATTTGCAATTACTGTCACTGCATCGGTGCAATTGATTGGCGTATATCTGGTCTTTGCCAGTCTGATTATTCCTGCGCTAACCGTGATGCGCATGCATCGTTTCAGGTTATTGTATGGCTATGGACTTGGCATTGCAGGTTATATGATTGGGTTGTGTATTTCCGCCATTTTTGATTTACCAACTGGTGCGATTATTGTCTGCTCCATTGCAATATCTTCTTTGGTCTTTGCATACGCGCTCAACGCCATACATCCAAAACCCACATAGATTCTTAGCAAAGCATCTAAAAAGAGAGAGCACTCAACATCTGGGCAACTATATTAGAGACCTCTATTATACAAGGTGTACGCTAATCATTCCCCGTACTGGATCGGTTGAATCCAATTCAACACTCACCTCATCCCCCAAACTAAGCACTTGCCCACCCTTGCGAGCAACAAGACGATGATGAACCTCATCATGAATAAACATACCCCCCAAATCATCCACAGCCATAGATGCCTCTGCTAAACTGCCTT
>JALWPO010000155.1 GCA_026994965.1 Mariprofundaceae bacterium
TGGAAAGCATGCCATACCCGCCAAATACAAGCCAAAGAAATAATATACTTGCAAGTATAAAAGGTTTGATGCCTACCCCTTTCAATTGACCAAAGTTTGTTTCCATACCCAATGCAGTCATCGCCATAGTCAGTAGAAACTGATCAACATGTTGTAACAGCATCACCCACGATAAAGGAAGCAGATGAAGTGAGTTAAATCCTACAACTGCTAAGAAACCCAAAGCAAACCAAGGTATGGTTAGTTTACCCTTTTCTGCTTGGATAGGCTCAGACTTCTGCCACCACCATCCCATAAACAATAATGCAGGCACAAGCAGCATCACACGCGTCATTTTAACAATCACGGCATCATTGCTAACTGTTTGACTTATATCACTTGCAGCCCCAACCACTTGAGCGACTTCATGCACAGTAGCCCCAACAAAAATACCCCAGCCATGTGAATCCAGATGAAAGATGTCCCACTGATATATAAGTGGATAAAGAAACATCGCCAATGTTCCAAATACAATAACCGTTGCAACGGCTGCCGATGTTTGATGACCTTTGGCTTTAATCACGGGTTCAAATGCCAAAATAGCTGCTGCACCACAAATCGCACTGCCAGCACCCACAAGCATGCTGGTATGCTTATCCATTTTTAAAAGATGAACACCTATGCTATAGGCGATAAACAATGTACTTATCACGATAAACGATGCCATCGCAAATCCTAGCCAACCAATCATAATGACTTCTTGCAATGTGATATAAAAACCATACAACACCACTGCCAAACGGAGTACTTTTCGTGCTGTAAAATTAATACCCGGAAACCATGCTTCTGGCATACGATGATGCAATGTGTTGGCGTAGAACACACCGAGTATAATACCAATAATTAAGGGACTTATCGCCAATTCATGAAGCCACTGCCATTGGCTTATTTGCATCGCGGCTAAGGCAAATAAGGCAACAAACAATATCCCATTGATGCTATCTGCGCGTCTGGGTTTGCTAAACATGTATGTGTTCCATATATCTCATGGGCGGGAACTTTATAGCTTTTCATCATCATGAATAATGATATTTAATGATAGAATATATCATATATTATGATAATATGGACGCATGAATATACACCCCGAACATTTATTAAGCTTTGTCGCTTTGGTGCAAACGGGCAGCGTAAGCGCCGCTGCCCAAGCTCGGTCTTTAACGCAACCTGCGATTTCCAATCAATTAAAGCTTCTGCAAGACAGGCTAGGTTTGCAACTTTATCAGCGGAATGGGCGCGGTGTACAACTTACTGGGGCAGGTGAATCTTTTTATAAGCATGCATTAAAGGTTCAGCAATCCATGCAAGCGCTTGATGCCTTTGCAGATGAGCTTAGAGGCTTACAAGCTGGGCGCATCTATCTTTCAGCCAGCCAAACAATTGCAGGCTCGCTTTTACCCAGTGCACTGA
>JALWPO010000156.1 GCA_026994965.1 Mariprofundaceae bacterium
TACAACGGTGATAATCGTTGTTTGGGGGCTTATTTGCTCACCCCAGAAAACCATATCATTACGATTTCAGCACAACATATCATCCTTGCCACAGGTGGGGCTGGAAAAGTGTATATGTACACATCCAACCCCCATGCAGCCACAGGCGATGGTATTGCTATGGCTTGGCGTGCGGGTTGTAGCGTGATGAATATGGAATTTATGCAATTTCATCCCACCTGTCTTTACCATGCATCTGAACCCACCATGTTACTTAGCGAAGCAATTCGTGGAGAAGGTGCTTATTTAATCAACCAAAATGGTGAGCGCTTCACTTTTAATTATGACAAACGTGGAGAATTAGCGCCACGTGATATTGTTGCACGCGCCATTGATCATGAAATGAAAAAATACGGGCAAGATTCGATGTTTCTCGATGCTAGACATTTGGGTGAAGCGCTTATTTTAAAACAATTCCCTAATATTCATCAACGCCTGATGAATCTAGGCTTGGATATGCGAGAAACACCTATTCCTGTCGTGCCTGCTGCACATTATATGTGTGGTGGTGTCGCCACAAACCTAGCAGGGCAGACCAATATTGATGCGCTTTATGTGATTGGTGAATCAGCTTGCACAGGTCTGCATGGTGCCAATCGCCTTGCCAGCAACTCATTGCTTGAGTGTTTGGTGATGGCAGAGCATTGCAGCCAACATATCCTCTCCCATCCCCAACAAAGCCATAGCATAAAATTACCCATTTGGGATGAGTCAGGCATTATTCCTGAGCGAGAACGCATACTTATCAAACAAAACTGGGATGAAATTCGTGCTACCATGTCCAACTATGTAGGCATTGTTCGATCCAATGAACGGTTGCGCCGCGCACGCCGAAGATTAGCGGTGGTTCAAGAAGAAATTTCGAGCTTTTATTGGCAACATCCACTCAGCAGAGATTTGATTGAATTAAGAAATTTATCGTTGATTGCCGAGCTTATTGTACGCTCAGCTCAACACCGCCATGAATCCCGTGGTCTGCATTATTCCACCGATTACCCAACATCCAAAGAACCTGGAAAAGATACCCTATTATCCCCGCTATAATTGGCGTGTTGTTTGACTGTATGGCTTGACCATAATTAGCCCTGCATAATAGGGATTTGAACCTTTCGACGATTCAATTCTTTCACTTTGCCATGAACACTCTCAGCCAAAGCGCGATAAATCGCGGCTTGTTCCGAATCGGGATGCGCGGATACAATGGGCGTGCCATCATCAGCATCTTGGCGAACTTGCATATCCAATGGTACATGCGCAATCACTTCTGTCTTAAAACTTTGGCTTAATCGCTCCGCCCCACCCTCTGAAAAAATAGGGCTAGATTCGCCACAGTGCGGACAAATAAATTGACTCATATTTTCCACAATGCCCAAGATAGGCACATGCACTTTTCGAAACATTTCAAT
>JALWPO010000157.1 GCA_026994965.1 Mariprofundaceae bacterium
TGGATTCATTTCGCGGCTTTATCTTGCATGATAGCTGGCATATGTATGAATCCACCATGCAGATTACGCCTGAATTTCATCTCACCACATCGCGTGATGTGTTAGAAGAAATATCGCAAGGCTTAGGTCCTGAACATTTTATGCTTATTCTCGGTTATGCAGGTTGGGATGCTGGGCAGCTTGAGCAAGAACTGATGGAAAACGCATGGTTGATTACTGGCGCAAACCCACACTTGGTTTTTCAAACTCCACCAGAGCATCGTTGGGCTTTGGGTGCGCAAAGTATGGGCGTAAATAAATCACATTTATCCTCGCAAATCGGGCATGCTTGATTTCATCTTGCGTTTAATATCCAAAATAAGGAAATGAATATTGTATAGTGAAAAATGTAGAACACGTATTGTATAGATTGTTATATGATTCAAAAGGAGTTTGATTATGGGAAATGATAGTGAATTTTCAATATCTGATTGGAATAAAGCCAAAGATGAGGTAAAGAACATTCTGATTGGTGTTGCACGAAGGAAGGGACGCATTGCTTATTCAGAGCTTGCAGCCCAAATTCAGGCTATATCAATTGAAGCTCATGATTTCAGAATGGCGAAAATTCTTGGTGAAGTTAGCACAGAAGAGGAAGAAGCAGGCAGGGGAATGCTTTCAGTAATCGTTGTCCATAAATCTAGTGATATGCAACCAGGCCATGGTTTTTTTGAGCTTGCAGAATCACTAGGCAAAGACACCTCAGATATTCTTGCCTGCTGGGTAAGTGAGTTTAATCGAGTTCACGATTATTGGGCAAATAGAGCGTGACAATACGTAACAAAAGCATAGAGGGGGCGCAATGAAAATATTAATTGCATACCATTCCGACTATGGCAGCACCGAAAAAATGGCACAAGCCATTGCCGCAGGGGCGCAAGCCGCCATACCTGAAAGCATGATTACGCTTCAACAAGCCACAGATACAACTTTGGAAGATTTGCAGCAAGCAGATGTGCTTGTGTTTGGTACACCAGTACATATGGGCTCTATGGCATGGCAAATGAAAAAATTAGTTGATAGCACATCCAAACTTTGGATGGAGAACTTACTTGAAGGCAAAGTTGGCGGCGTTTTCGCGACAGGCGGCGGTTTGGGCGGTGAAGGCGGCGGCATTGAACATACCCTTATTTCATTGCACTCTCATTTTTTACAACATGGTATGCTAACCATCGGTTTTCCAAAAAGTTTACCCGGTTATATCGATGCAGGATTACAATGGGGATTGGCAGCGCGAACGGGCAGCCATGAAGGTATGCCGCAAGGTGTATCCGATGCTGCACTTGCTGCTGCAAGAAGCTATGGCGCGCATATTGCCCGCATGGCAAAACAAATTTTATCGCATTAAGGCTTAAAAATCTTTACGCCTGCTTGCTCATCATACTCTACCCTTCTCCAGCAAGCATACGGCATTTCAATCGCTCTGGTATAAGCTATAGGTTGTGCATTGAGATAGGCGATTAACATGCGCAAACTACCTGAATGCGCAACAATCAAAATATGTTTCTGCTGATATTTTTGCGTTATCTCACACCAAAATTCTGCCACTCTCTGCCTTAATTCTTCGGGTGATTCCCCATGCGGCGGACGCATACCTGTAGGGTCTTTTCGCCATTGCGCCAACATATTTGGAAAAACCTGCTCAATCTCATCATGGCTCAAACCCTCCCAATCACCATAATGCATTTCCACCATACGCCCATCAATCACACATGGAATAGAAGCGGATGCTGCCCATTCCTGAGCAGGCATGGCGCAACGCGATAAGGGCGAAGAAACAATCACATCCACCTGCCCTTTGATAGCTTGCCAAACATGATTCATCTGCTCCCGCCCTTGAAACGTAAGCTTTTCTTCCACATGCCCACGGTATTTCACACCACCTTCAAGCTCACCATGACGTAATAAATCTGCAACAAGCATTGCAACAACTCCCCAAGCCTTTAAGCTCGCACATGCACATTAGCCCAAAGGATGTATCGCATGTTAAAAGATTTTGATATTGATGACCCCAAGAATAACAAAGCTATGGCGCATGTGCGCGCTCTTTTGGAATATTTAGGGGATGACCCTGATCGTGAAGGATTGAAGGAAACCCCTGCCAGAGTATTGGCGGCCATGCAGGAGCATTTCTCTGGCTATCGCGAAGATCCCAAAGAGCATTTACTCAAAACCTTTGAAGAAGTTTGTGGTTATGATGAAGTGGTTTTGGTCTCTGATATTGATTTGCATAGTCATTGCGAACATCACATGGTTCCCTTTGTCGGCAAGGCACATATTGCCTATATTCCTGATGGGCGCGTGGTTGGTTTATCCAAATTAGCGCGTGTTGTAGAGGGCTATAGCAATCGGCTGCAAGTGCAGGAAAAGCTTACCATGCAAATCGCACATGCTATTGAGGAAGTATTGAAGCCCGCTGGTGTAGCTGTGATTATTCAATGCCAACATTTTTGTATGTGTCACCGTGGGGTGCATAAACCCAATGCTTGGACGACCACATCCAAGCTCACTGGCGCATTTTTGAACAACCCATCTTCGCGATCTGAGTTGTTTCAATTGATTGAGATGAATAAGCAGGTTTCTTAAACGTTAAATTAGGAGGGTAATATGAAAAAAATACTTATCGGAATTATTGTATTGGTCGCCATTGTAGTGACAGCTCTTATGTTTGTTTGGTCAAATCTTGATGGCATTGTTAAAGATGCTATTCAAACCTATGGCTCTGAGGCCACCAAAACACAAGTCAGCGTAAGCAAAGTCAACTTAGAGTTAGAATCAGGCAAAGCCAGTATCAGTGGTTTAAATGTAGGTAACCCCAAAGGGTTTACTGACCCTAATCTATTTGAATTGGGCAATATCACTGTCAAAATCGATACCAGTAGCATCAACAGCAACCCGATTATTATTGACAAAATAATGATTCAATCACCAAGTGTTGTGTATGAAATCAATAAAGATGGACTCTCTAACGTGGATGCTTTGAAAAAGAACCTTGGCATTAAAGAAAGTGATTCAAGCGCTTCCTCAAAAGGTGAAGAAACCAAAATGATTATTCGCAAGCTGGTGGTTCAAGGCGGCAAAGCCAAAGTGAGAATTGCAGCTTTGGGCGGCATGGAACAATCAGTTAACCTGCCACGCATACAACTTAAAGATGTGGGTAAAAAAAGTGGCGGAGCCACAGCTGCTGAAGTGGCAAAACTTTTATCATCCAAGATGATTGGCAATGTTAAAAGCTCGGTCGCCAAACTTGGGGTTGGGAAATATATCGGAAAATCAGCCGATATGTTCAAAAATGGTGCTTCAAGCGCAATCAACGGTGCGAGCGATGCCGCTGGGGCAGTTGGCAATAAAATCAAAGGACTTTTCGGGAAATAATCATCCATTGAAAGGTTGGCGTGGGTTTATGCCCACGCCAGTCTTTTTTATCCTTTTAAACCACAACAACGCTTAAATTTTATACCACTCCCACAAAAACATGGCGCATTGCGTTGGATAGGGCTGACAACGCAATCCCCATCAATATAACGCCAATGTCCTTCTTCCAAAGTAAACCGACTTTTTTCTTGCAGCAGCATGCCTTTGCTACCCGAATGAAATGCGGCTTCAAAGCTCACCGTATCGCTTGTGCTTTCCAGAACTTGTAAACCCAACCATGACGCTTTTCCAAGCGCAAAATCCTCTGGCCTAGTGCTGCTATGCCAAGTTTTTAATAAATATTGCTCATCTGCCAATACAAATGCTGTATAGCGGGAACGCATCAACTGCTCAGCACTATTTGCCCTATCAGATTGAATCACAGGCAAACAACATTGCTGTAAATTCAAGCCTGAACCACAGGGGCAAGCATCATCTTGTTGATTCATCGATGTTTCTTTTCCGCCAATGGTTGCAAATGTTTGGGCACTTTTAGACCCATATCACGCTTACGTTTTAACTTGCTTTTCCTTGCTTCTTGCAGCGACATGCCCAAATGCTTTTCACCGCGCTGCTCTGCAAGTTGCTGTTGCTTTTTACGCTCTCTTAATCGCGCTTTTTTATCTTCACTCAATACATCATGGCAACGCTCGCAACACACGCCATCTTCAAACGAATCCAATGCCATATCCGATTCGGTAATCGGCCAGCGGCAACCCCTACACAAGGTATAACTGCCTTCTTCCAAACCATGTTTCACTGAAACCCTATCATCAAACACAAAACATTCGCCTTCCCATAGACTTTCTTCTTCAGGAACTTCTTCCAAATACTTGAGAATGCCTCCTTTAAGGTGATAAACCTCTTCATAACCTTGTTGCAACATAAAAGCAGACGCTTTCTCACAGCGAATACCGCCCGTACAAAACATGGCAACCTTTTTGTGTTTTTCAGGGCTGCAATGCTTCTCTACATAATCGGGAAACTCACGAAATGTATCGGTTTTAGGGTCAACCGCGCCTTTGAATGAACCAATCTTATATTCATAATCATTGCGCGTGTCCAAAAGCAGAACTTCAGGATCAGAAATCACATCATTCCAATCTTTAGGCTCAATATATGTGCCCACACACACGTTGGGGTCTACGCCATCTATACCCAAAGTGACAATCTCTTTTTTGAGCTTCACTTTCATACGATAAAAGGGATATGTTGATGCCAATGACTCTTTATGCTCCAGCGATTCTAAACGTGAATCTGAACGTAAATAAGCCAATAAATCATCAATATCTTCGCGCTCTCCAGCTACCGTGCCATTGATGCCTTCATAGGCCAACAACAACGCGCCCTTGATACCATGACCATCACAAAAAGCCTGTAATGGCTCTCGCATATCACGATAATTCTCTAACCTTGCAAATTGGTATAGCGCTGCCACCACAATCGTCATGCTATGCTTTATCCTCTTTCTCTTGAATATAATTCATCCACATGGATTCTGGAATATCTAACTCTGAAACACAGCGCCCACGCATCGATATACCAGCATCATGCACGCTGCATGGATTGCCTGAAATCAGTGGATGCCATGAAAATAGCGGTTTATTTTCCATGCGTAAACGGTATGCACATGTTTCGGGCAACCAGCCATAATGCTCTTTCGCAAGGTTCCGAATATGCAAGCAACTTGACACTTGCATAAGCCGCTCATCATAATGCGTACACTGGCAACCTTGCTCATCAAACAATCGACAAGCCACACGCGTATGCAGTAACTCGCCTGTATCACTATCTTCAAACTTGTGCATACAACATTGCCCACAGCCATCACAAAGCTGTTCCCATTCATGCACCGTTAAATCAGATAAAGGCTTTTCCCAAAAGTTCAAATGGATTTGCCACGACCTATATTCACACAAGATAGACCATAACTTTGCAACTCTTCTTTCACATAAAGATTACGTGCATCAAAGATATAACTGCCCGCCATACGGTTTGCAATATCCGACCAATCAGGTTCGCGGAACATCAGCCATTCGGTTAAAACAACAAGAATATCCGCATCATTACACACTGCATTCGGCTCATTCTCATAGGCAATGCGATTGCCCCAAATCTCTTGTGCGGAGGCAGTAGCTGCTGGATCACAAGCTACCACTTGCACACCCGCATCAAGCAATGCATTGACCACATCAATACTGGGTGCTTCCCGCATATCATCTGTACCAGGCTTAAATGCCAAACCCCAAATCGCTACTTTTTTTGCGCCTTGGGATTTCACTGCATCCATTAAACGCTGAATAAACCATTGTCGTTGTGTTTTATTGGCCTGCCATGCCGCAGATACCATGGGCAAATCCACATCATACTGCTCACCCGTTGCCAATAATGCCTGCACATCTTTGGGGAAACATGAGCCACCATAACCAATGCCTGCATACAAAAAATGAGGTCCAATACGCTCATCTGAACCTATGCCTCGTCGCACACTTTCAATATCACCACCCACCACATCACACAGGCGTGATAAATCATTCATAAATGAAATACGCGTTGCCAACATGCAGTTTGCCGCATACTTACTTAGCTCAGCAGAGCGTCTATCCATCACAATCATACGGTCACGATTGCGATTAAATGCGGCATACATACGGCGAAGTGCTGCCTCTGTAGCATCATCTTCGACACCAATAATAATACGGTCTGGTTTTAAGAAATCACCAACCGCATTACCTTCCCTTAAAAACTCTGGATTAAATGCCACATGGGCTGATACCCCACGCTTTGCCATCACTTGCTTGACCTCATCTGCAACGGCATCTGTTGTGCCTACAGGTACTGTGGATTTTACAATCACCAAACAACCATCTGGCATATACGAAGCCGCACTTCTTGCTGCTGCAATCACATATTGTAAGTCCGCAGAACCATCTTCATCAGGCGGTGTGCCTACAGCAATAAAGACGGCATCAGCATCGGCACACGCCGCATAATCTGTGGTGAATGAAAGGCGTGATTTATTCTTACTCACCAAGTCATCCAAACCCGGCTCATAAATCGGAATACCTCCAGCATTGAGCAAAGCGACCTTGCTGGCATCAATATCGATACCGATAACATGATGCCCAACTTCCGCCATACATGCAGCCGTTACCAAACCCACATAGCCACTACCTACCACACATAATTTCATGCTACACGTCCTCTTCTATAATCGGCTTCTGGCACAACATGCCTAAATTGGTAGTAGTGGCAAAACGGAAAGGCAACCAATCTAGGATTGGATCAAGCATAATGAATATCCCAACCAAAAAACGTTGCCTATCAAAGAATGGGCTACCAAATAACATAGGACCACGCACCTTTTTAACCACGGGCAACTCAACCTTATCCAACCATGCCTGCCAGACAGGAAAGGGGTGTACCGATACATGTCCAAAACCAACTTCTGCTGATAATGGCGGGGCAGAAACTTCATCTTGCCCTTTCCAGTAGAACTTTTTAAATGCACCGCCTGTAATTTTATCCATAGCATAACCCAACATTTCAGGAAGGTTTCTCGGATTGGGTGTAGTCACCATAGCATAGCCACCGGGTTTGAGTACGCGCTGCATTTCAGCAAGTGCTGGTACAGGGTCTGGCAAATGCTCAACCACTTCAGAGGAAATTAAAATATCAACACTATTATCAGCAAAGGGAAGTTTAAAAATATCTCCCGCCATAAAATGAATCCCTTGCATGCCACGCTCTTCGACACGAAAGTGACTACGCTGAGCTGCCATCGCTGTTTCTCGCTGATTTAAATCCAAGCCAAACCATTGAACTCGCTCAAAACCTGCACACACATCATACACATCAAAAATATTTGTGCCTGGACCACAGCCCAAATCCACCACACGTGTTGATTGGTCTTGTTGACGTTTTTGCAGCAATGTTTTGACTGTTTTAGCCAGCATGATTTGGCGCAGCTTCCAAAAATAGAAAATATGCGTCCATGAGCGCGCAAAAAAAGTTTCCTCGCTGGACCAATCATTGTTTTGCTCTGTCATGCTACTTCTCCTTTAACCAACCGCGCAAAAAACCCCACGCATAGCAAATCTGGCAAATCACCCATAACCAATGTCCCTTAAAAAGGCTTTTTAACATCCGCCAAGGATAACGCAATACACGCTTCCACAACGGCACACGCAATGTAAATTCACCATGTTCAGCAGGTGTTTCAATCACCCATTCTGGTGAATGAATATTCGCATACGCCGCTTGATAGCCATTGCGATACATTTGCCCTAACAGACCCGACCAAGTTTCTGGCGGTAGGTGGTGATAAATAATATTCGGCAACACCACAACACGCGCACCTGCTTCGCGAAATACTTGCCTTAAATAAGGGTCGAGCCCGCGTGGAATCACCTCATTTTCACCACCCACTTCACGGAATAAATCCGCACGCATAATCAAACAAGGATGCTCCGCCAAATCCGAATCCACAATCTCCGAAACAGGTTGCCAACTGCGGCGAGGCACTTGAATCATCACCCGTTTCACAAATGGTGTCGCCCAATCAGGTACTGTATTATTACCCCCTGCCATACCAATATCAGCATGCTCATCCATAGCCTGAATCATTTTACTGAATGTTTGCGAATCAGGCAGCGATGAATCATCATCTACGGTGAGTACATATTTACCCTTGGCTTTCGCAATGGCGATATTAATACCACGCCCTTGTCGCTTATCACCTTTAATCACAATCAACTCAAAATCTTGCATATCCTGCTGAGTCAGCGATTGCATGAGTTTTACAAAATAACCGCCTCTATCAGCATCCGCTGTTGGAATAATTACGGATAAAACAGGGTTATCACTCTCAGCTGCTACAAACCAACAAACCCCACTGGGGTTATCATCATTGCGGTAGCGTACCCAGTCCCGTTTCAAATCAGGCTTAAACCAATCTGCATGGGCAAACAACTGCTCAAAATCACGCGCCATAATAGCCTCGATACCATTCCACAAATCGCCTCACCCCTTCTTCAACTGATGTATCAGGCTTAAAACCAACATCATCCATCAAGGCTTGCACATCAGCACTGGTTGCAGGCACATCACCAGCTTGCAATGGCATAAAATTCTTCTCTGCTTCCATACCCAAAGCTTTCTCAATCGCTTTGATATAATCCATCAACTCAACAGGGCTTGAATTACCAATATTATAAACACGCCATGGAGCCTTACTGGTTGCAGGGTCTGGTGATTGACCATCCCAATCAGGATTCGGTTCGGCTGTTTTATCCAAAACCCGAACCACGCCTTCCACAATATCATCAATATATGTAAAATCTCGTTTCATTTTACCATGATTAAACACATTGATGGGTTTCCCCTCAAGTATAGCTTTGGTAAACAGAAACAGTGCCATATCTGGTCTTCCCCAAGGTCCATACACTGTAAAAAAGCGTAATCCTGTGGTTGGAAGGTTATACAAATGCGAATATGTATGCGCCATCAATTCATTGGCCTTTTTGCTTGCTGCATATAAAGATAATGGATGATCTACATTATCATGCACAGAGAAAGGCATGGTTTCATTGGCACCATACACCGAGGATGAGGATGCATATGCCAAGTGCTTGATTTTATGATGGCGACAACCCTCAAGAATATTTGTAAAACCAACAATATTACTCTCAATATAAGCATGAGGGTTTTCCAGCGAATAACGAACCCCTGCCTGTGCCGCCAAGTTGACCACCTTATCGAACTTCTCATCAGCAAAAAGTTGTTCAATATCAACCTTATCTTCCAAGTTTAACTTTACGAACTTAAAACCTTGTTTATCGGTCAGGCGAACTAAACGTGCTTCTTTTAAACTCACTTCATAATAGTCATTTAAATTATCAAGACCTACAACCTCATCGCCCCTTTCTAGTAAACGTAAACTTAAATGTGAGCCAATAAAACCTGCTGCGCCTGTAACCAGTATCTTACTCATAAACGCCACACTCTAAAGCCCGCAGCCTCCAACTCTCGCCTATCAAATGCCGATTTCACATCAATAAATGGCGCGCCATCACCAGCAACCTTCAGCCAATCATTCGCGCCAATATCCAAGATATCCTGATGTGCTACAGCAGCTACAATCGCATCAACTGGCTCTATACTGTCCAATTCCACCAAATCAATGTGATACTCTGCTTTTGCTTCGTCAGCTTCCGCTACAGGATCATGCACCAATACCTCTATGCCATAATCCTCAAGCTCGGTAATCACATCTATTACCCTAGAGTTTCGTAAATCCGCACAGTTTTCCTTAAAGGTTAAACCCAATACCAATACACGAGCACCATTCACATTACGTTTGGCAGCAATCAGTTGTTTGATGGTCTGCTCAGCAATAAATTTTCCCATGCCATCATTGATACGACGACCCGCTAAAATCACATCGGGATGATATCCCAATAAATCTGCCTTATAGGTTAAATAATACGGATCCACACCAATACAATGACCACCAACCAGACCCGGACGGAAAGGCAAAAAGTTCCATTTACTGCCCGCTGCTTCCAATACATCTAAAGTATCAATATCCATTTTATCAAAAATAATCGCCAATTCATTCATCAACGCAATATTCAAATCGCGTTGGGTATTCTCAATCACTTTCGCAGCTTCCGCAGTTTTAATCGTTGCCGCCCTATGCACACCAGCTTCAATCACCTGCTCATATAGCCATGCTACATCATTTAAAGTTTGCTCATCTTGACCAGAAACCACCTTCACAATCGTTTCCAAACGATTCACTTTATCCCCAGGATTTACACGCTCTGGGGAATAACCCACCTTAAATCCTTCACCACACTTTAAGCCTGATTCCTGCTCTAAGATTGGCACACAAACCTCTTCGGTTACACCAGGGTAAACCGTGGATTCAAAAATAACAATCGCGCCTTGCTTTAAATTTTTCCCTACCGTGGTCGTTGCTCCAACCACAGGGCTTAAATCAGGTTGATGCGCTGCATCCACAGGCGTTGGCACTGCTACAACAACAAAATCAGCCTTGGATATATCCGATGCATCTGTACTGTAGGATAATTGTTTGGCTCGCGTAAAAAGCTCGCCTTCCATCTCACCTGTGGGATCATATCCCTCACGATAAGCTTGGATTTTTTCGCCTGAAACATCAAACCCAAGGGTGGGCATCACGCGACCAAATGCCAATGCCAATGGCAATCCCACATACCCCATACCAACCACAGCTACCAATTTACTCATATCTTACTTCTCCAATTTCCAATCATACAGGTTTCCTTAACAATAGCGCAAAACCGCTGGCAATACTTTTAGCATTTGGATGTTTCTCCAAAAAGAAGTCAAACCACGATATCGGTACCGCCAACCACCCAAACACACGCAATCCAATTTTATATAATGTTTCATTTCTAAAGCTAAATAGCAATGCCAATGTTTCTTGAAACATCCAAGCCAGTGCTGATGCTGGCCCTGTTGCAACACGCACATACTCTATTTCAAAACCTTCAAATAATTTTTTATATCCCTCAGGTGTCCAGCGTTGAAAATCATGGGGTGATGCATGAATACCCTGCATCCATGGCAACTCAATATAAGCCTGCCCACCTGGCACCATCACCCTATGAAGTTCTGCTGCTGCCAAATATGCATCGGAGACATGTTCCAGCACCCCTGTACAAACAATCGCGTCAATGCTGCTATCTTCAAACGGCAACGCAAGAAGATCACCCTGAATATCCACCTCGGATTCCATAAACAAGTCAAGGTTAAACACCTGCTCATGCAGGCGTACCCATGCAGAGCCCATATTCACTATCATCGCATCCGACTGAGATGATAATATACGTTGAATAAATTCAAACGGTAATGATTCACTTTCACGTGTACGAAACGTGGGGTGAGGAGGAGCCAGCCATTGTCCTAAAGGTTTCATAATTCCATCACCCATCTATCCATTCTCGAAACCATAGTTCAAGCACAATTAAACTCCAAATCCTATGACCTAGTTCATACTTTCCACTTTGATGCATCTGCAATAGCGAAAGCACCTTATTGGGCTCGAAGATACCTCTTTCTTTAAATTCCTGCGATAAGAATAATGTTTTCGCCCACGCGCCCAACTCACCTCTAAGCCATTGACCCATAGGAATGGTAAACCCTTGTTTGCGTGGTTTTAAAATCTCTGCTGGCAGATAACGCGCAGCAACCTTGCGCAATAAATATTTGCCATGCCCATCCCTAAATCGCATTTTCAATGGCAATGCCATTTCCCACTCTAAAAGTTGATGATCCAATAATGGCACTCGCACTTCCAAACTGTGAGCCATACTCATTCTATCCACCTTAAACAGCACATCCTCAGGTAAATACCAACTCAAATCAGTATGAGCGAAACGTGATTCATCCGTTTGTAAAGCCAATGAGTCACGTAGTATATCTATGGGTTCATAATGGATACTCGCACGATAATCATCGGTATATAAATCATAACGAAAATCTTGCGATGTTGTCATACGCCTTAAATAACGCGCATCTTCATCATGTGACATATCAAATAATCCGCGCTGTAACAAACCTATTTTACCTGTTCGATAGGCCCATTTCCAACCAGCATAGGAAATATTAGGTAATATACGAGGCAAATTTAAAGCACGGCGTGTCCACTCATAACCCAAAAAAGGTTCATCCCCACCATCACCTGCCAAGACCACTTTGACTTTTTGACTGGCAACTTGCGATACCAAATAAGTGGGTAGAATAGAATTATCAAACAATGGCTGCTCAAGGTGCTTTAAAAGTTCAGGTAACTTCTCCACCAAATCAAAACCTGCAATATGTGACTGGTGCTCACTTCGAATATGCTTCGCCACTTGCTCGGCCCAAGCACGTTCATCACCTCCACCCTCAAAACCAATCGTAAATGTTTGCAGTGGCACATCCATATGTTTGGCTGCTATGGCACAGACCAGTGATGAATCCACACCACCTGATAAAAAAGCACCAATATCAACATCCGCCAATAAATGCGATGATACAGCATGATTCAAACGTTCATCCAAGGCATCAACCAATTCTGATTCACTACCTTGCACACAGTTTTCCTCAGAGATTTGCCAATATCTCTCCAGGGAAACCACACCTTTTCCCCATTTCAAAATATGCGCTGGCGGCAGCACAGAAACCCCTTCAAAGATGGTAGTGGGATTGGGGACATATCCCAATGCCAAATAAGCATCTATAGCTGGCATATGTACAGCTTTGACGATGTCAGGGTGTTGCAGCATAGCTTTAATTTCTGAGCCAAAGACCAACCCACCATCATATTCGCTATAAAAAAGTGGTTTGATGCCCACCCTATCTCTTGCCAAAAGCATACATTGCTCGCGTGCATCCCAAAGCGCGATTGCAAACATGCCCGATAAGCGGGAGATAACTCGCTCGCCCCAATGCAAATAACCATTGAGAATCACTTCTGTGTCCGAATGGCCGCGAAATGAATAACCCGCTTCAACCAACATCTTTTGCAACTCTGGTGCATTGTATATCTCGCCATTAAATACCAAATGCACATCATTTGAATCCATGGGCTGTGCGCCCGCATCACTTAAATCTTGAATGGATAAGCGTGTATGCACCAAGCCTGCAATATCATCATACCATATACCGTGCGCATCAGGTCCACGATGCTGAAGTGTATTTGACATCGCATGCAAAACACTTTCATTCCCTTGCCCGATATAACCTGCTAAACCACACATAATCGATTAAACCAATTGACCATAGAGTTGGAGTACATCACCTGCCGCACGTTGCCAAGAAAAAAGGGCAGCACGTTCCTCACCTTGTTTACGCATGCAATCTGCTTTTATTTTATCCCCAAGCACAGAAGCAATGGCTTGGCTTATTTCTTCTTCATTATAGGGATCCACAATGATTGCAGCATCCCCAGCAACCTCAGGGCATGAACTGATATTCGATGTTATCACAGGCACACCCGCCGCCATAGATTCTAAAATGGGGAGTCCAAACCCTTCATACAGACTTGGATATAATGAAAGCTCTGCTGCATGTAGCAATATGGGTAAGTCTTCATCAGGCACTGAACCTAGCACACAAACTTTATCAGATGCATCTTCCAATAATACTTGGATTAAATCAGGATTACCTATCAATGCAACTGGCATATCTGGAGCAGCCATTTGTGCGGCTCGGATGGTTCTCTCTAGGTTCTTCCTTGGTTCGGGCGTCCCCACAAGAAAAACCATATATGGCTGATTGAGATGATATTTATCTAATATTTTTTGTTGTTGCTCTTGCGGTTCTCGCGCAAAGAAGTGTGCCTCTACACCTTCATAAATTACATGAATCTTATCTTCAGAGTAATCCATAAGCGTGACCAAATCATCTTTAGTAGATTCAGAGACAGCAATCACTGCATCTGCTCGCTTTAACGCCGCTGGCAACTCTTTTAAATATCCACGTTGATTCAGACCTGAATATACAAAAAACTCAGGATGTCGCAGATAGGTTAAATCATGAACCGTTAACACGCACTTGGCAGTATCTGTTGCTGGTAAAACGAAATGCATGCCATGGTAAATATCAATCGCACCTGTCCAATGCTCAATTGCTGGCCATGAGAGATATTCCCACGCGGCTTGTATCAATCGTTTGGGAGCATGCAGCGTTGTTGACGATACGTTTGGTAAATGAGGATTCCACGCTTCAATATTTTCACGAAACCGATTACTAAACAGCATAAACTCATGCGATGAACCAAGCTCAAACATTGCCGATGCCAAACCTCGTGTGTATCGTGCAATGCCACCATGCGCACTTGCAGCATGATATGCATCCAAAGCTATTCTCATACTGTAACCGTCAATCTTGTCAGTGTTTTTGCCATCATCCATGACTCCCAACAATCGTTTGCATAACACGCAATAATTTTTGAGCTGACTTCTCCCATGTATGTTGCTTCACATGCATAAAACCCTTTTCAACCCATGATGCCTGCCATTGCTTATCCTCCATGACCTTTTCCATATGTACAGCCCAAGCATTAACATCATCAACTGGAAGTAACATTGCCGCGCCATCTGTGACCTCTTTAACCGATGGTATCTGCGTTGAAATCACAGCCGTACCACATGCCATAGCTTCCAAAGGCGGTGCACACCAACCTTCATAAAAAGTGGGGAATAAAAATGCTTCAGCAGCAGCATATAAATTCACAAGCGTATCTCCACCTTGACCAATCGCACCAATCAAGTGCACACGTTCAGATAATCCTAAGCTCGCAATATGTTCGCGTAATTGTGTTGTGAATGGTTCTTCATATGGACCTGTGAGCACCAAATCAACAGTATCCAGTGTAGATTTATGCAAGGCATCAACCAGTAATTGCACATTTTTATGTGTTGAAATAGCCCCAACAAATAAAAAATAAGGGCGTTCCACAGCAAAATTTTCCAATACAAATGCACGTGCATTGAACACATCCACACGCCTAAACACAGGATCTACACCATGGCTACTTACAAATATTTTTTCTTCAGGAATATCCGTTAAGGCCAACATATCTTGCTTAGTGCTTTCAGAAACAGCTAAAAAATAATCCGCATGTTGGCGAGCATATGCAAATGCCTTTTCAAGAGGCTGTACATTCTTTATGGAGCAATGTTCAGGTACTGCTAAATAAGCTAGGCCACGTACTGTTGTAAGTATGGGCGTGCGCTTTGCTGGCGGGAAATATAAATCTGGCGCATAAAACAAATCCATATCATCACCTGTAAGCCACTCCAGTGATGGGCAAGCGATACTTTTCCATGCTGGCATCAAGACTTTCATGGGATAGCGGCAAAGCACCTCATCATCTATACCTAAACGCCCTTCCGTATCTCCTTTGCGATCAAAATAAAGTGCACGCCAATCCACAGCATCCATCGCCGTTAAGTGCTGTAATAAATTACGTGAATTTCGCCGAACCGCTCGTTCACCATGCAAAAGAGGTGTGGCATCAAGACCAATACGCATATTTAATTCTCAATCCTATGTTGTTGCATCCAGTGACCCAAAGTTAACATCGCATAAATATCTTGCCGCGGATATTGACTTGGCTTATGCCAAGTCTCTGCTAACGCCTCACTATGCATAACATGTTCAAACAATGATATATCCACCTCTTTCCACACATCTTTCAAACCCTTTTCCAGCCAATGATTAAGCGGCACGACAAAACCTTGTTTTGGCCGCTGAAGAATACCATCTGGTAATAGCGGCGCCGTCACATCACGCAGAATCCGTTTTCCTTCAATGGCTCTGGCACTAACCAGCCACTTCGAAGGAAGTGATAATGCAAATGCAACCAAATGGTGATCAAGCAATGGAATACGAACCTCTAAACCATGCGCCATACTCATGCGATCAACCTTGGTTAACATATCATCTGAAAGCGATGTTGATAAATCCATCCACAAGGCTCGATGAACAGGATGCGTAAACTGACAAAGCCTTAAAGCATGCTTGGCAATCTCTTGCAACCATGCTTCACCTTGTTCAAATTGCTGTTTTCCAAATAATGATAGGCGTTGTTCCGCCGTTGTAATTTGCCGTTCGCAAATATAACGCTCTGCTTCATCAAGTGATGCCATATCCAACATTTCAGGCAATGAACGCCTTTGCCCAGAACGCCAAGGCTGCAATTGCCGCAGCATAGAAGCAATCCATGCAGGTTTAGGCACAGATGATTTTAATGCAGCTACCCTGTAGCGACCAGTGTAGCCAGCAAATACCTCATCGCCACCATCACCAGAAAGCATAACCTTTGCAATTTTTCTACCTGCTTCACACACGGCATAAGTTGGCATTGCTGAAGAATCTGCAAAAGGCTCATCTAAGAAAGTCGTTGCTTGTTTATAAAGAGATTTATGCTCCATATTCAAAGCTATGGTATGGTGATGAGAACCAATATGTTTCGCTACATCTAAAGCAACGGAAGACTCATCCACATCACTGCCTGGAAATGCTGCACAAACTGTATTTAAAGGTTGGTGTTGAATTGCAAGCGCGCTGATAAGCGAGGAATCCACCCCGCCTGAAAGAAATGAAGCAATGGGCACATCAGATACAAGATGTTTACTAACACTCTCTTCAACAAGCCCTTGAAGCGCTTCAACAGCATCCCCATAACGATGCGGCACATCCACACGTTCTGGATACCAATAACGCCAATTTCGTATGGATTTCCCATCGAATACCACACACTCAGCAGGCATCACTTTCATCACATGCTTATAAATACTTTTAGGCGCAGGTGTATAACCCAAAGCCATATAACCATAAATTGCCAAATCATCATATGTTTCTTCGGCCAAACCTGATGCCATCAAGGCGGTTAATTCCGATGCAAATACAAATGAATCTTTTTGATGTGTATAATAAAGCGGTTTCATACCGAAACGATCTCTCACCAACATCAACTTCTTCGCTTTGCTATCCCAAAGTGCAATGGCAAACATACCATCAAGATATTGAGGAAAGGCCTCACCATACTCTTCGTATAGATGAACAATGACCTCTGAATCCGAACCACTGCGGAATGTATGCCCTCGTTTTTTTAAATCAGAGCGCAGTTCTTGGAAGTTATAGATTTCACCATTTACACTAATCCAAAGCGATGCATCTTCATTACTCATGGGCTGCTTACCAGCATCGCTTAAATCAATAATGGATAAACGCACATGCCCAAGCCCAACACCATCCTGAGCAAAACACCCTTCTCCATCAGGACCACGATGCCGCATAGCATTATTCATCCTTGTAATGCGTTGGCGCAAAACGCTTTCATCATGTTTACCAACAATACCAGCTATGCCACACATAAAGTTAACACTGCCTCATACAATCACGCATAAAATCAAGCGTATCCAAAGCTGCTTTTCGCCAACTTCGCTCTTTGAGAACATAGCCTTGGGCTCCTTCCACACGCTCATCCTTTTCTCTCAAGGCATGCAATATCGCATTCGCCATACTCACATCATTCTCTGCTTCACAGACCCAAGCCAACTGAGACAGCAATGCATAACTTTCACTGCCCTCAATATCCGTGACCAGTACTGCGGTTTTTGCAGCCATGGCTTCCCATACCTTGGTTGCAAGCGCACCATGTTGTTGCTTTATTTTTTGCTTAATCAAGGGGGAAACCAACAGGTCTGCTGCTGAAAACCAATAGGGCATATCCTCATAAGGCTGGCTACCCATAAAAACTACATGCTCTTGCAATGCCAAATCTCTCACCCGACCCTGAACGGCTTGATATTGCACCCCATCACCCACCAACATCAATTGGGCATCAGGCATATCACGCTGCACAAGCGCAAAAGCATGAATCAGTGTTTTTAAATCGTGATGGGGATGAAAGCTGCCTGCAAAAAGAATCAAAGGCTTATCTTGCGCGAGTTTTAAATAGTCTCGCGCCTCTGTTTGTTTTATAGCAGCAAACAAGGATGCATTCACACCCAATTCTTGTGTCATAACATGCTTCACTTGGTAATGTTTTTTTACATTCTCAGCATTGCCCAAAGTGCTCGCAATCACCCCACAAGCCGATTGCATCAATTGCGCTTGATTATCCTCTGCTTTTTTTATTGTTACATCTGATGCATCTAGCAAACGTAAATCATCCAGTAACCAACCATTGACCTCAACAAAAACAGGAATATTCAAGCATCGACAAACACGACACAACAATCCCGCATCTTCCATTTCACGAAGATACAAACAATCTAAAGCATTCTTTCGATGTAACCGCCAAATTCTAAGGCATGTTTCTATCAAAAACAGTTTCCTGCGAAAAGCATCGAAGCCCCAAAATCGAATCCAGTGATGAGTCATACCTTGCCACTCTTGTTGACGCAAAGGCAATGGTAAAAACATATCCACTTCATGCCCAAGCTCGACCATTTGCTCGGCAATTTCTCTGGAATGAATCAGGCATGCGTTGGGAATATCCAACTCAATAAGTGCCACATAAGCAATACGCATTAGCGCTTAACCACGTTTATGCATCTTGAGGAGAGTTTCAACATTCCCTCATACAACCCATCTATCCATAACTTCCATAAAACCTTTGTTTTTTCCAACATTGGACCAAATACAAGGAGGAATATTAATGCCACAATAGCAATGAAAGCCTGCAAACCTCCATCAGCATCTAAACCTATATTCACCCCTATCGCATGCAGTAAATAAATAAGAGGAAAATGGAATAAATAAATAAATAGTGTGGCACTTGCAATATAGCGTATCACTGTAGCAACTGTGATATGCACATTGGAAAGTTTTGATAACCAAGCATGGGCACCCAAGAAAGTTAATGCAATCAATGCACCATCTACCCAATCAGATAAGAATCGTGCCGACATCCTCCAATCAAGGATAGGTCGCCATTCTGTTAGTAAAGGCGCAGAAAATAAATGATAAAAGAAAAATTCAATGTCTACATATTGACTCCAAACAAACAGTAGTACAGCACATATTCCAGTAAACTTTGCAAGTTTAGGGCGAATCCTCTGCCCTTTAATCACATACCAAGTCCATAAACCCATCAACCAAATTGGCCACAATAAGAGGATTTTTGGCCCTGCTATAAGCATAGCAAGCAGTGTTAGCACGATACGTTTCCAGCCCGAAAAGAAATACAATGCTGCAAAAATAACATAATACCAAAACTCATAACTTAACGACCAAAAAGGGCCATCCGATAATGGTGCAATTTGTTCAAACCAAATTTCATTGACAAATAATGCGCTGGCAAGCAATCGTAATACAGGGTGATTATCATAATACCAATCAACAGAATACAAACTTGGTTCTAAACTTCGCCCTATCCAATCTGCAAAAAAGGTGAATATTAATGCTAAAATCGCAACTGACCATAAACGTGCGAAACGTGCAATTGTATAACTTCTTAATGTATTTTCTCGCTGTTCGCTAACATAAGCAATGACCAGCCCTGATAACACAAAAAAAACAATCACAGCTTCATGCCCAAATTGGTGCGCCCAAGTCGCCCACTCACCTTGCAACCTAGGGTTAGAAAGGTGAGATCCTACAACCATCAAAGCCGCAGTAGCACGCATAAAGTCAAGAAATAATGAGAAATTATAGCTCACCTTGCTTTCGCCTCCAAACATCCATTATAAACACACGCTCCATACCATATACAACTACTATCCAACACAATACAAACACAAATAAAACCAACCATGAATGTAATATTGTGTTTGAGAGAAATTCACACAAAACAAAAGCTGGAAGCCAAGCTATCAAGGCTGGTAAAGCTCCCCTAAAACCAAACTTAAGAAGCTGTGAAACGTCCCCTAAAATCTCCTCCGAAACTTTTATATGTAATAACAAGCTTAATGTATAAACTATTAGTAGTGTCGCTGCTGCGCCCAAAATCCCCCAGTATAAAACCAATGGAAAAATGAGTAACACAAAACATACAAACTCAATCCACTTCATTTTGTGCAATTGTACTGAACAACCCATAGCAAGAATTGCGGGCCCAAAAACCTTACCAACCCCACGCATCCACCCCATAACAACCAACACAACCAATACAGGCTGTATCATTAACCAATGCTCACCCAAAGCGATGCGTATAGGCAGCTCCGTCACCAACAACACACTCACAACAATTGGCGTTAAAACACCTATCATTAACCTCAAAGTTTTTGCTAAAATACGTTTCATTTGTTCAGGCGAATCTTGTATCGATGACAATGTTGGAAATAACACAGCATTCAATAATTCCACCAACTGGCTAGTCATTAAACCCGCCAATGCAAATGCAACCGTGTATTGCCCAAGCTTCTCCATACCCAAAAGTCGACCAATAACCGCATCATCCAAGTTGGTCATAAGGAATATCAATATCCCAGCACCAAGAAGATGAATGCCAAAACCCATAATTTGACGCGCTGAGACCTTATCAAAAATCAACCGTGGTCTATAATCATGCACCGCGTAAGACACCATAACCGCCGCAGCTGTTCCTGCCATCAGCCCTGCAAGCAAGGCCGTTACATCAGCCTTCCACCAAAGAGCTAAACCTACTGCAACCAACGTGAAAACAACTTCTTTACTTAAATCAACCCAAACACGTTTCTTAAAATCTAAACTTTTTTGTAATAATGGATAACCCAAACTGGTGAACCCATGAACCAAAGGAATCAATGCTGCCCATTTCAACAATATGGATAATTCAGGTTGATGAAAAAATAAAGATGCAGGATAAGCCGACAACCAACAAATCCCAGCCAAAAGCATGCCTCGCATCCAGCTCATCTGCCAAGCTGTATGCAGCCAAACATCTGTTGGCTCTTGCTTTTGAACAACAGATACTTCAATGCCAGCATCACTTAATGCCCATAAGCTTGCAACGACCAATACAATAATGGCCATTAAACCAAATTGATCTTGGCTTAATAATCTCGCCATAATCGCCAAGCGCACAAATGCTAACGCTTTGCTTAATATAAATGCGCCTGAAAACCATAAGCTTGCCGTAAACACACGTTTTTTTAATGTATTCATGAGGTTAATTGCCCATCACAAGGAATGATATAATTAATTGGAAACCCATGAGACACGCTGCTCCAGCGCCCGAGCCAACGTATATTCATCCAAATATTCCAGCTCTCCACCTTCAGGTACACCGCGTGCAATGCGCGATACTTTCACATCATGGGTACTATATCGCCTTGCGATAAAGTGCGCCGTGGCTTCACCATCTACAGTGGCACTGGTCGCTAAAATCAACTCTTTGATGCTCCCTGATGCAATGCGTTCATCTAAAGCTTTGATATTCAATTGCTCCACACCTACCCCATCAATGGGACTCAAGCGACCATGCAATACATGATAATGCCCAGAGAAACCCTGCCCCCGCTCCAACATCAAAACATCAACAGCCTGCTCCACCACGCATACAGCTTGCCCATCACGACGCACATGCTCACAAATACTGCAATGTTCATGCTCAGAAAAACTACCGCACCGCGCACAAAAACCCATGGCATCATGTAGCCCTGCCAATGTCTCTGATAATTGTTTTACATCGCTTTTAGGCTTACTCAATAAGTTTAAAGCCAATCGCATCGCCGTTTTCGGACCAATACCTGGCAAGCCACTTAATTGTTCAATCAGTTGTGCCAAAGGCAATGGCATACCAGGAAAAGCATGCATCAAAGGGAAAAACCTGGAGGCAGTGGTAAGCCTGACATGAGTTTTTGCTGTTCTTCTTTGGCTTTTTCCTCTGCTACTTGGCTTGCTGCATTCACTGCCGCCGCCACCAAATCTTCAA
>JALWPO010000158.1 GCA_026994965.1 Mariprofundaceae bacterium
CCACGGCGTTCTAAAACTTTTACTTCGGTATCACAAGCTCTTCCTTGCTCACTGACATGATAACGACCCAAGCGATCTTTTTTCTTATCGATGGGCAATGTGATACGTTGCGTATCCCATTGGGGTGTAGGTGAGACCAAAGCAAGGTAAGTTTTTTTTACATGACTATGCCAGTGCGCTTGTAAATGTTGTAGCTCTTTGGGTTTGGATGATATAAGCATCAGCCCAGAGGTGTCTCTATCAAGACGGTGAACAGGGCGCATAAACTTGGCTTCTCTGGGTGTCATTTGCAGATGTTTAGCCAGTTCATCGGGAATACATCCCTTGCTACGATGTAGTGCCTCTTGCGCATATTGCCCACTACGCTTATGAATCAAATATAGGCTGCGATGCTGCCAAACGATTTGTTCGGCTTGAAAAGGTATAAGTTTTTCATGCTCAATCATGACGATACGCAGCTTATCTCCAGTTTTGAGCATCAAGC
This sequence comes from Mariprofundaceae bacterium, assembly GCA_026994965.1. Lineage (GTDB taxonomy): Bacteria > Pseudomonadota > Zetaproteobacteria > Mariprofundales > Mariprofundaceae. The sequence continues at coordinate 485 of JALWPO010000158.1, forward strand.
CTGCTTTGCGTACACGTTTTTGATTCACATACACACCGCCCTCATCAATGACGCGGCGAATACGACGGCGTGAAAGTGGTATATCTACACCCAAAGCTGCCAAAGCGGTATCTAGGCGTAAGGGTTCAGATTGTTGGAATTGAAAACGATAATCTTGCACTGTTTATTCAGATAATAGGGCAAGCACTTCATCGTGCGTCTGGCATAATTGAATCATATCAAAGCCATGCTCCACTGACATTTCTAATGAATCTTGTAATGTGTTGATAATGTTAGGCCACATATCACCATAAAGGATTAAAGGGCGATCTTTTAAAATATGAATCGCGCGTAAATCCCAACTCATAGCTAGTTCGGATAAGGTGCCTAAGCCACCGGGTAAGACCAGCCATGCATCGCAATCTTCAATCAAATGCTGCATACGTGCAAAAAAATCTTGGGCACGAACTTCTTCGGAAAAGGTATTGTTTGGTGGGGTAGGGAAGCATTCCAATGTGATGCCACGCACATGCCCTCCGCCAGCACGAACACCTTGGGAAAAGGCTGCCATCATGCCTTGATGGCCACCTGTAAGCCCATCCCATCCTTGCTGTGCTAATTTGTATGATAATTCTTCCACATCTTGAAAACGTAAATCAGTGGGAGGAATACGGGATGAACCAAAGGCGGTGATACGAGGGCGAGTTGCCAATTTATTCAACCACGACGATGGCATTGTGATAGCCCTGTGCCTGAAGTGAGAATAATACATCCTGACTGGTAGCAGCATCCTGATATGGACCAATGCGAACCCGGTATAGGGATGGATTGCTTGGTACGCGCTGAATATGAACATTGGGGTATGTGCTAGAAAGCGTTTGCCTTAATTGATTTGCATTGTATTGCGATGAGAATGCCCCCAATTGCACATAAATACCGCTGTTGGCATGTTGAGGAACACGCGTTGTTTTCACTGGAGCA
>JALWPO010000159.1 GCA_026994965.1 Mariprofundaceae bacterium
AACCTTTTGATACTCAAGAGGTCTCTAAGATTGCATTTCCAGAGAAAAAACCTCTTATCACCTATTCAAATAGACCACCACTCCTAGAGACACCTCGTAGTGGATTTGTAAATGCCATCACACCAAATGATGAGTTTTTTGTACGCTGGCACATGCCAAAAATCCCTACACACAAATATATCAACGGCTATAGAATCAGTGTAAATGGTGATGTTGATAATCCTCTCTCACTCTCACTCAATGACCTCAAAACAAAGTATGAACAGGTAGAACTCACAGCCGTACTTCAATGTGGCGGAAACTCTCGTTCAGCATTTTCACCTACAACTGTTGGTATCCAATGGGGAAGTGGTGCGATGGGTTGTGCAGTTTGGAAGGGTGTACGACTTAACGACATTCTCAAAAGTGCCAAGATGCACGAAGATGCACAGTGGCTAGGTCTCAATGGTGATGACAAGGCTATCATGGATAAGATTCCATCATTTGCAAGGGAGTTGAACCTTGAGGAGATAAGCGATGAAGTGATTATTGCTTATGCGATGAATGGTGCGGACTTACCATATCTCAATGGCTACCCTGTGCGTTTGATAGTCCCCGGGTATTTTTCAGACTCTTGGGTGAAGATGCTTAGCAACATCACAGTATCGAGTCGATACAAAAATCTTTTCTTTATGGATCATGCTTATAGGATAGCAGATAATGAGTGCGAATGTGAAGAGCCAGATAACTTAGCAACAAAGACAAAGCCTATCACTACCATGGATGTAAAATCTTACATAGGATTTCCATCCAACCATGCCAAAGTAAAAAAAGGCTCAAAACTTCTCGCTCGGGGTGTAGCTTTTGATGAGGGATCTGGTATCAAAGAGGTACTCATCTCTACAGATGGGGCAAAGAGTTGGCAAAGTGCTACACTAGGCAAAGAACTCTCCCCTTATGCCTTTAGAACATTTAGCTTCAACATAGATACATCCAAAAAAGCAAAGGTTACCATCATGGCAAAAGCTATCAACAACAAAGGCGAGGAGCAGCCTTTTGCTAAAAATATCAAGTGGAACCGTGGCGGGTACAAATATAATGGCATAGATAGTGTAACTATCAATGTACTTTAGGGGCTAAAATGAGAACTATACTTTTATTTTTACTACTTACTTTGACGAGTTTATCCGCTGATTATAGACAAGATGTACGCATTCCAAGTGTCACATTTCAACTCAAAGTTGATAGAGGATTTCCAGCGATGCAAAGAAACTGCCAATGGTGCCACTCATTTGGATATATCCTCAACCAAGGTCCACAAACAAAAGCTTATTGGAAAAACATAGTTGTAAGAATGCGTGATACATTTAAAGCACCTATCACAAAAGAGGATGCAATTACAGTAACCGAGTATCTTTATAGGAACTATGGGAAGAAGTAACTCAACTTCGACCTATATTTAAG
>JALWPO010000160.1 GCA_026994965.1 Mariprofundaceae bacterium
GCTTCAGTCAATGTTTCAAAGCCAGCTTTCACCAATTCAACAGCACCACCACAAAGTACAGCTTGTTCACCGAACAAATCTGTTTCCGTTTCATCTTTGAATGTGGTTTCAATAATACCAGTGCGACCGCCACCGATAGCAGATGCGTAGGATAGAGCAACATTTTTGGCCTTGCCTGTTGCATCTTGGAAAACGGCAATTAAATCAGGGATACCGCCACCGCGTACAAATTCAGAGCGAACGGTGTGTCCCGGCGCTTTTGGTGCAATCATAATCACGTCAAGGTCACTGCGCGGTACGATTTGGTTGTAGTGAATCGCAAAGCCATGCGCAAATGCTAGGGTTGCACCCTGTTTGATGTTTGGCTCAATTTCTTCTTTGTACAATACGGATTGAAACTCATCTGGTGTAAGAATCATCACCACATCAGCACCAGAAACAGCAGAAGCAACGTCACTGGTTTTTAGACCATGCGCTTCAGCTTTAGCAATAGAAGAAGAACCTGCTCTTAGGCCTACGGTGACATCTACGCCCGAATCATTGAGGTTACATGCATGTGCATGCCCTTGTGAACCATAACCAATAATCGCAACTTTCATACCTTTGATGATGGATAGTTCTGCATCTTTATCATAATAAACGTTTAATGCCATGTGCTTGTACTCCTGTGTGTCCAATAAAAAATAAAAAATGATGGCGCAGCATAGCGGTTACATATTTTTTTGCACGGATTGTGAATGAATAACATGGATGAATGTTGTTGAAGCGGCTATAGTCCGTGCCGTATTTGTAGCATGTAAATGGAGTAGCTGATGTCTGACAAACCATGGGGTGGGCGATTTGATGCCCCAACCAACGCTTTTGTAGAAGCCTTTAATGCTTCCACGCATGTGGATGCGCGTATGTATGCCGAAGATATTGCAGGCTCACGTGCCCATGCCAAGATGTTGACCCAGCAGGGCATTTTAAGCGAAGATGATTTAACCGCGATTTTAAAAGGTCTGGATGAGGTGCAAGCTGAAATCGAAGCGGGCGCATTTGAGTTTACTATCGCGCTTGAAGATGTGCATATGAACATTGAAAAACGCTTAACCGATAAAATTGGTGATGCGGGCAAACGCTTGCATACGGCGCGTTCGCGCAATGATCAAGTAGCCACCGATACACGTTTATTTTTGCGTAAACGCAGTGATAAATTGTTAGCGCGGATTCGTATATTGCAATCAGTATTGGTAAAACTGGCAGAAGAGCATGCCGATACCATTATGCCAGGATTTACCCATTTACAAACCGCACAACCTGTAACATTGGGTCACCACTTGTTGGCTTATGTGGAAATGTTTGAGCGTGATGCGGCGCGTTTTATCGATGCGCGCAATCGCATGAATCAATGCCCACTTGGCTCTGCTGCACTTGCAGGCACAACCTTTGATATTGATA
>JALWPO010000161.1 GCA_026994965.1 Mariprofundaceae bacterium
TTTATGCAGAAAAAAGCCAATACCACAGCATTTAGCCAAACACTCACCATTGAAGGCGATACCTTAAAATACCAACAAACCATCATGTTAGATATTTACAGCAAAACCTTTGAACATACGGATACCAATACACTTATCCGCGAAGCATAATTGTCATGTCCATGAAATATCTCAAGCTTTTTGATGGTCACTATGCGACTCATCATCCGAAGAGCCTATAAGCTTTTCCCCACAATGTGGGCATCGACTACCTTCTAATTGGCAGATCAGTGAAAATTCTGCACGTGTTACCGCCTGCGCATCATCTTGATCAATTCCCAAATGTTTACGAATATTTTCTAATTGCAATTGCTCTTCAGGAGAAATAAAACCATCCTCCAATGCTTCACGCACACTGGTCTGGAAAATTTCCCGACGTTTTTGCAATTCTCTTGTCAAACCAGCTGCCACAATACCTGCTGGCAAAGCAGCCATGCCCACCCCTAGAATTGTAATCAATCCAGCGAAGAGCTTGCCTCCATAAGTGATGGGTACAATATCGCCATAACCTACTGTGGTGAGTGTTACCGCTGCCCACCACATCGCATGTGGAATACTTCCAAATACCTCGGGTTGTGCATCATGCTCCATCACATACATACCACCTGATGCCACAATCATTAATACTAATAAAATAAACATGGCAGATGCCAATACTGAACCTTCTTGCCGAATCACTTGAATAAGTATTTCAAGCGAATGCAAATGACGTGTCAGCTTAAAAATACGCAACAAACGAAGCACCCGCAAAAAGCGGGTATCAAGCGTGGTAAACATGGATAAATAAAAGGGCAAAATCGCTACCAAATCGATAATCGCCATAAACGTAACCATATAGATGAGGCGACCTTTCACCGCATGGTAATAGCGCGTATCTTCGACACAAACCCACCACCTGAGTATATACTCCAACGTAAATACCAATACCGAAAAAGTTTCAAAGCGATCAAATAATAAATGATGAGCTGCGTAAATGGACTCAACAGATTCCAAGACAATGGCTACAACATTAACCACAATCAACAGCAGAATAAAACCATTAAACAAACGGCTAGCAAGCGTCTTTTCGCCTTCCAATAGCGTATAAACCTGCTGCCGCAACAGAAGAAAACGGGATTCCGTTCTGCCTTCAATCATATCCACCCCTGTATGTTTTTTTGAATCCGACAGCTTCCTAAGCTAAACCTTGATCATCACCCTTTCAAGAATCATTCAAAATATTTGTTTCATAAATCCGAAAAGCGTATGCTTCAATACACTTATTCCCAACTTCGTAAAAACATTGGATGGTAGCTGTTACAGAGATGACAATCACGCATGAATAAACAAATATGGCATCTTTATATCGTTCGCTGCAAAGGTGATAAACTCTACACAGGCATCACCACAGATATTTCTCG
>JALWPO010000162.1 GCA_026994965.1 Mariprofundaceae bacterium
CCTTCTTCAGATACTTATATTGAAAAAGATTCGGCAATCAATGAGCAGATTGATCGTATGCGCCATGCTGCAACACGCGCATTATTGGAGCGAGAAGATGTGATTATTGTGGCATCGGTTTCTTGTATTTATGGCTTAGGAAGCCCTGAAGCTTATGCCAATATGTTGCAATACTTTGAGGTTGGTCGAGAAGTAAACCAACGCGCAGTAGTCAATAAACTGGTGGAATTGCAATATGAACGCAATGATGTGGATTTTCATCGGGGTACATTCCGTGTGCGTGGTGATGTGATTGAAGTATTTCCTGCCCATGCCGAAGATTTTGCCATTCGTGTGGAACTCTTTGGTGATGAAATTGACGCGATTTCACAATTCGATCCATTAACAGGTAAACGTCTGCAATCCTTGCATAAATATACAGTCTTTCCCAAATCGCATTTTGTGACGCCACGCAACCTTTTGGTGCGCGCCATGGATACCATCAAAGCGGAGTTGGCAGAGCGTTTGGCAGAGCTTTATGATCAAAATAAATTGGTGGAAGCGCAACGTTTGGAGCAGCGCACCATTTTTGATCTGGAAATGATTCAAGAGATTGGTTATTGCAGTGGGGTAGAGAACTATTCGCGCCATTTAACAGGGCAAGAAGCGGGATTGCCGCCACCAACACTGTTGGATTATTTGCCCAATAATGCTTTGGTGATGATTGATGAATCGCATGTGACTGTGCCACAAATTGGCGCGATGTTTAAGGGCGATCGTTCACGTAAACAGACCCTTGTTGATTTTGGTTTTCGCTTGCCATCAGCCTTGGATAATCGCCCACTTCAATTTCATGAGTTTGAAGCGGTTGTACCACAGGCTTTATATGTTTCAGCCACACCCAGTGCTTATGAAATGGAAAAAACAGGCGGTGTGTTTGCAGAGCAGGTGATTCGACCGACAGGATTGCTGGATCCTGAAATAGAAGTGCGCCCAGCATCGACCCAAGTGGATGATTTTATATCCCAAGCCAATCAAGTGATTGAGCGAGGGTTTCGTGTGTTGGCAACATGTTTGACCAAGCGTATGGCGGAAGATTTAACCGAATACCTCAATAATGTGGATTTGAAAGTGCGCTATTTGCATTCGGATATTGATACAGTTGAGCGCATGGAGATACTGCGTGATTTGCGCTTGGGCGTATTTGATGTGTTGGTAGGGATTAATTTATTGCGTGAGGGTTTGGATTTGCCAGAAGTGGCTTTGGTAACGATTTTTGATGCAGATAAAGAGGGCTTTTTACGCTCTGAGCGCTCATTGATTCAGACCATTGGTCGTGCAGCACGGAATGCAGAGGGTAGGGTAATTTTGTATGCCGATAAAATCACTCAATCCATGCAAAAAGCCATGGATGAAACAGCGAGGCGTAGAACCAAGCAAATGGCTTACAATGAAACCCATGGCATTACGCCGCAAACAGTGAAATCAGGCATCAAAGATATACTGGGTTCTGTCTATGAAATGGATTATGGGCATATTCCAGAAGTGGCAGAGCCTTTGCCTCTAACTGCTGATGAAATGATTGTGCGCACCCATGAATTGGAACGGTTGATGACAGAAGCTGCGGCAGACTTGAGATTTGAAGATGCGGCGAAATACCGTGATGAACTGTTGAAATTAAAGGAACAAACAACCGATGAATGAAATTCCTAAAATAACCGAGTCTATGATTATCGCATGGGTTGGGGAAACTTATGCACAACGTGGCAAAGATTATTTTGAACGTGACAAAGTGCTTGAATTTATGGAATGGGATGATGCGTCTGGCATTGATGCCCGTGTGGAAGGAAAAACAGCGCGAGCTTATACAGTTTCTATCCAATTTGGCGCAAATCAGCGCATGCACGGTGAGTGTAGTTGTCCTGTGGGGCAGAATTGCAAACATGTGGCTGCTACGTTGTATGAAATCCTTGCAGATCAAAATGAAGATGAAGATGCGGAGAGTAAAGAAGTATCAAGCACTTTTTCCATGTGGTTGGGAGCTTTGGATAAAAGTGAATCGGGGAAAAATACAGCCATTGTTTACCCTGAGAATGTGAAACAACGATTATTATATATTTTGGAGCCTGCAAGGGATGATCGATATGTTGCGCTAAGATTTTTGACCACACGCATACTTAAAGGTAACAAGTATGGTAAGGCGGTGGAGTATCGCGCGAGTAATATTCTTAGCCATAATATTCCACAGTATATTCTATCTGCCGATGAACATATTCTCAAAACAGTGGCGACCGAGCGTTCACTGGGCATTTCAGCAGAAAATTATGTTTTGAAAGGTGAAGAAGGCCTGGCTTTGTTGCGTAGGGTATTGGCAACTGGACGTTGCCATTGGATGGATAAAGATAGTCCAGCCTTGAAACAAGGCGATAAACGTGGTGCAGATTGGCAATGGAAAAGTGATGATAAGGGAGCGCAGTATTTGCAGCTATCATTGCATAAGCCTATTGAAGATGCTTATGTGATTGCAACACCACCACCGTGGTACATTGATATAAGCAATCATTGTTGTGGGCCTATAGAAAGTGGTTTGTTGCCTGATGTGGCTGAATTATTACTGAATATGCCCAAATTGGATTTGGATTGTACTGATGAGGATTTACAAGCATTGGATTTACCCGATGGCGTGCCCATGCCCAAACGTTTGGCATATCAAAAGCGCTCGGTTATGCCTGTGCCTGTGGTGGTGCTATTAACCGAAGATGTTATCGCCAATCATGTACATTCAGAAACGCAGCATATTGTATCTTTGATGTTTGATTATGATGGACATAAGTTGAATTTCGGAGCATTAGAATCACCTATATTTCGCACCGTATCTCAAGGCTTGGTCATTGATTTTGAGCGCGACCGAGAGGCAGAAGCACAAGCTGTGGCTGCATTGTATGAAGCAGGTTTATACGCATTGGTGGATGAATGTTTGCCGCGCAATCGTAAACATGTACCCAAGCATTATTTTAGTTTGCATGATAGTCACTATTGGCCGGAATGGGTGCTGCATGAAGTACCTGTACTTAAGGAAGCTGGCTTTCAAGTTGAAATTAAGCCTGATTTTGCATACCGCATGGAAACTGCGCAATCATGGCAATTGGATATGGGTAGTGTAAATGCAGATAGTAAAATGATGGGGCAAACATCATTTTCAGTGACTTTAGCTGATGGTGAAGATGTTGATTTAATTGAGGTATTGGGCCGTTGGGTGGGTATGCATCCTGATTTGTTACAAGAAAAGGCATTGGCGGATATCAAAGCTAAGGAAACGCTAGCACTGCCATTGGCAGATGGGCGTATGCTGGCTGCACCTGGCGAAATGATTGCCAACATTCTGCATTATATGCTGGATGTGTTTGCCAGCAGTAAACCTGAAGCTGCCATGCTTAGTGCTCCACAGATGCTGGCTTTGGAAGAAAGCTTAAAAAGCAGCGAAGTGCCTGTGAAGATTAGCAGTAGCGTATGGCTACAACATATGAAACAGCTTTCTGATTTGGAAAGCATTCCAGAATGTGAGCCGCCTAGGGCATTACAAGCCGAATTAAGGGATTATCAGCGTGAAGGCTTAAGTTGGCTTCAATTGCTGCGCAAAATGCAGCTTAATGCGATTCTGGCTGATGATATGGGCTTAGGGAAAACAGTGCAGGCACTGGCTCATATTTTGGTGGAAAAAGAGCAAGGGCGCTTAGAGAATCCCGCGATTGTGATTGCACCCACCAGTTTGATGTACAACTGGCGGCGTGAAGCCGAAAAATTTGCGCCTGATTTAAAGGTGCTGGTATTGCATGGTTCAGAGCGTGCTAAAGATTTTGCCAATATTGGGAAATATGAACTTGTTTTAACCACATATCCCTTACTGGTTCGTGATTTTGAGGTGTTAGAAAATCAGCCTTGGCATCTATTGATATTGGATGAGGCACAATATATTAAAAATCCTCGTTCCAAAATGGCACAACAGGTGCGTAAACTGCAAGCTGCACATAAATTGTGTATGACAGGCACGCCTATGGAAAATCATCTGGGTGAATTATGGGCGCAATTTGATTTTCTTATGCCTGGCTATTTATATGATCAAAAGAACTTTATGCAGGTCTTTCGCAAACCCATTGAGCGTGAGAATGATGAGGCTAGGCAGCAGGCATTAAGTCTGCGTATTCGCCCATTTGTATTGCGCCGAAGCAAAGAAGAAGTGGCTGCCGAATTACCACCGAAAACAGAAATGGTTCGTAGTATTGATTTAAGTGATGCGCAACGAGAAATGTATGAAAGTGTACGTTTGGCGATGCAGAAAAAGGTACGTGATGCTGTGGCAAGCTTGGGCATGGAAAAAAGCCAAATTATTGTGTTGGATGCCTTACTTAAAATGCGCCAAGTTTGTTGTGACCCACGCTTATTGCATGGTGTGGAAGCAGATTCTGCACCATCATCTGCAAAATTAGAGTTGTTGCGTGAAATGCTTATCGAAATGATTGCAGAGGATAGAAAGATTCTATTGTTCTCACAATTTACCAGTATGTTGGCACTGATTGAGGCTACATTAAAAAGCATGGATATTGATTATGTAACCCTCACAGGCAAAACCAAAGATAGGCAAACGCCTGTAGAGCGCTTTCAAAATGGCGAAGTTCCCTTATTTTTAATCAGTTTGAAAGCAGGGGGTGTAGGTTTGAACCTTACCGCTGCTGATACGGTGATTCATTATGACCCATGGTGGAACCCTGCTGCTGAAAATCAGGCGACAGATAGAGCGCATCGCATTGGTCAGGATAAATCTGTATTTGTTTATAAATTGATTACTGAAGGGACGGTAGAAGAAAAAATACTGGAGCTTCAAGAGCGTAAACGTTCATTGGCCGAAGGGCTACATCAAAAATCCGGTGCTGCGCGTACACCTTTATGGAATGCTGATGATATGGATGCATTATTTGCACCATTATCCTAGTTGTTTCAGTTACAAAAAAGTTGCCCACAGAGTCTGTGGATAACTTTGTGGATTGTTTGCTTGTTTGTATTGTATTTGTCATGTTATTGTCATACAACGATGAGTGCCTATTTTTTAGGCGTTTAAATTATCATATATAAAACAGTTGGTTACAATGACTTGTGAAGGCATTCTTAATAAAAACAAGCACTTATAGCATTTATATGCGTGGCTTGTGGAAAAGCATGAAAAAGTGAGATATTTTTCACATGTGAATACGTATCATCAAGCCCTAAAGCAGTTTCTACTGGAAAGCGAGCTCCGCTTTCGTCACACTCACGCTTATGCTTGAAATCCGAGACTTATCACTTACCGTACCCATGCGAGATACTGCTGTTCAAGCGGTGAGTCATGTATCGTTATCCATACACGCGGGGCGTGTCACAGGGCTTGTAGGAGAATCGGGTTGTGGAAAAACATTAACCGCACAATCCATTCTTCGCTTGGGCGAGTTTCAATCCATTGAGCGCACAAATGGAGATGTGTTTTTGCATGGTGAAAGTATTTTTAACATGACTGAATCAGAACTCAGAAAAGTGCGTGGCGGCAAAGTAGCAATGATATTTCAAGAGCCTATGACCGCATTAAATCCTGTTTTTTCGATTGGTAGCCAAATGTTAGAGGTGATTCACTTGCATTTGGATATGAATAAGGCAGAGGCGAAAGCGCATGCCATAGCATTGCTTGAAGGTGTTGGGCTGGAAGATGCTGAACATCTATTAAAACAATATCCTGATGCTTTATCAGGTGGTATGCGTCAGCGGGTGCTGATTGCGATGGCGATGTCTGCTCATCCTGAATTTATCATTGCTGATGAGCCAACCACGGCTTTGGATGTATCAGTACAAAAGCGTATTATTGCTTTGCTGCGTAAACTACAGCAAGACAAAAACTTGGGTATGTTATTGGTGACGCATGATTTTGGGCTTGTGGCTGAAATGTGTGATGATGTGGTGGTGATGTATGCGGGGGAAGTGATTGAAAGCGGCTCTGTGATGGATATTTTCAACCATCCTGCCCACCCTTATACGCGAGCCTTGATGGGGTGTAG
>JALWPO010000163.1 GCA_026994965.1 Mariprofundaceae bacterium
CGATAGCATCAGGCGCACAAGGTATGGTTGGCGGGCAAATGATGGATATGCAAGCAGATAGCCATGGTGTATCCAATGTATTGGAAGTGGAGCGTATTCATATACACAAAACAGGGGCTTTGATTCGTTACAGTTGTGAAGCTGGAGCATTGCTTGCTGGCGCAAATCAAGCGCAGTTGCAGGCATGTTCGCGTTATGGCGAAGCAGTGGGTTTATTGTTTCAAATTGCTGATGATATTTTGGATGCCACAGCAACATCTGAAGCCTTGGGCAAAAGTGCAGGTAAAGATGAAAAGCAACATAAAGCAACCTATGTTTCTTTGGAAGGGTTAACGCGTGCCCGAGAATTAGCAGAAGATATGCAAAACATTGCATTGGAATCATGTGCTGTGTTTGAAGAAAAAGGTAAGCCCTTGGCGGCATTAGCAAAATATATTTTGGAGCGTGGTCAATGAGCTACTCCTTGCTGGAAAGTATTCATGGTACAAGTGATGTAAAAGCATTAAACATCGAACAATTGCCAGAATTGGCGCAACAAATGCGTGATTATATGATTGAAACTTTGGCTCCCATTGGTGGGCATCTGGGCGCTGGTTTGGGTGTGGTAGAATTATCTATCGCACTGCATTATTTATATGATACACCTCAAGATAAAATTGTTTGGGATGTTGGGCATCAGGCATATCCCCATAAAATTTTAACAGGGCGTTTATCAGGCATGCCCAGTATGCGTCAATATGGCGGATTAAATGGTTTTACCAAACGCAAAGAATCTGAGCATGATGCTTTTGGTGCTGGGCATGCATCCACCTCAATTTCAGCCGCTTATGGCATAGCAGTGGGGCGTGATCTTAAGGGTGAATCTCACCATAGTATTGCGGTGATTGGTGATGGCGCACTCACTGGCGGCATGGCATTTGAGGCTCTGAATCATGCTGGTGGTCAAAATAATCGTTTGTTGGTTATTCTCAATGATAATGAAATGTCGATTGCGCCCAATGTAGGGGCAATGTCTTCTTATCTTGCAAGGATTATTACGGGCAAGTCATATGTTTCTGCTAAGGATGCTGCCAAGCGCGTATTGGATAAACTTCCTGGCGCACTGGATGTTGCCAAACGTTTTGAAGAGCATGTGAAAGGTATGATTACACCGGGAACCTTGTTTGAAGAAATGGGCTTTCGCTATATTGGTCCTATTGATGGGCATGATTTTGAGTCGCTTTTACCTACCTTGGAGAATTGTAAAGCATTAGAAGGACCGATTCTTTTACATGTGTTGACTAAAAAGGGGTTGGGATTTTCGCCAGCAGAAGATGATCCAGAAACATGGCATGGACTTGGACCTTATTGTTTGGAATCAGGTAAGCCTATTGCACCCAATAGTCCTGCACCGAGTTATACCCAAGTTTTTGCAGATACATTGGCTGATTTAGCGG
>JALWPO010000164.1 GCA_026994965.1 Mariprofundaceae bacterium
CATAGCCACGCAATTCTTGCTCAATTTCTCGCACCTGGTCTGTAATACTTTGCCCTTCACTATGCACCACATCAACCAAATGCAGCAACACACGCGTTCGTTCAATATGCTTAAGAAAGCGATGTCCCAAACCCTTACCTTCATGGGCACCGCCGATAAGCCCTGGAATATCCGCCACCACAAACCCATCCCCATCATCCATAAATACTTGGCCAAGTGATGGTGCTAAGGTTGTAAAAGGATAATCTGCAATTTTAGGTCTTGCGTTGGACACACGTGAAATAAATGTAGATTTGCCAGCATTGGGTAGCCCCACAAGCCCCACATCTGCCATGGATTTTAGTTCCAAAAAGCGCATGCCAGATTCGCCTTCTTTCCCCGGTTGCGCATAACGTGGGGCTCGATTTGTGCTTGAAACAAAGTTCACATTGCCCAAACCACCTTCACCTCCACGTGCCAAAATTGCTCTTTGCCCATCTTGCGTTAAATCAAATAGCGTATGTCCATCTTCATCTTTAACAATTGTGCCTACAGGCACTTTCATCACAACATCTTCACCCATACGCCCATGCATTTTTCGTCCGCGACCTGATTTTCCATGCTCAGCAAAAACACGTTTGCGTAAATAAAGCTCCTGCAAAGTATTCTTATCGCGACTAGCCTCAAGAATCACATGCCCACCACGCCCACCATTACCACCATCGGGGCCACCTTTAGGGATATACTTCTCCCGCCGAAATGATGAGCTTCCTGAGCCACCATTCCCTGCACGAACATCAATTTTTACTTCATCAATAAAGCGCATGCTTTTTTATCCTCTAATGCCAAGCATAATCTTTCTCACTTCTTACGAAAACCTTCTTGAGCACAAATAAAAAAAGGGTGCGTTTCCGCACCCTCTTCACAACTCTTAAAATAAGAAATTTATTTTAACTTACAACACGTACCGATGTACGGCCTGCACGTTTAAAATATTCTACCTTACCATCAGCCAAAGCAAATAAAGTGTAGTCTTTGCCACAACCAACATTATCACCCGGTTTAATTTTAGTGCCGCGCTGACGTACAATGATATTACCAGCAATCACAACTTCACCGCCATATTTTTTTACGCCTAGACGTTTGGAGTTGGAATCGCGTCCGTTATTGGTGGAACCACCAGCTTTCTTATGTGCCATTGTATCAGCCTCCGATCGCGCCAATCTTCACAGCCGTAAACGACTGCCTATGGCCTTTAGTCAAACGATAATTTTTACGGCGACGTTTTTTGAAGATAACCACCTTCTTATCACGCGCCTGTTCAGTCACAACAGCTTTAACACTGCTGCCTGCAATATCACTACCAACTTTGATAGCATCACCTTCGCCAACTAAAAGTACGTCTTCAAAAACGACTTCTTGGCCTACTTCGGTATCAAGCTTTTCAACAC
>JALWPO010000165.1 GCA_026994965.1 Mariprofundaceae bacterium
GTCTTGCTCAATATGATATAGAAAGTCTTCTTTGCTATAGCTTATCACTTCTGAGTCTACAGATGCAAAGGCAGAGCAATGGTATTGATTTGAAAATAATGATGCCTCTGCAAATGTTTCATGGGATACGGCCACATGAATCAGTGTCTCCCCACCTTCTATGGTATTCCTTATAAGCTTTAATTTACCTTTTTTGAGATAATAAAAGCTAGAAACATGATCGCCTTGTGAAAATAATGCTCTACCCTTTTTGATTGTGAGTGTGGTTGATTGCAATTGAGATAATATGTTATCTAATAAGTATTGATTCATTGTTTTGGAAGTTTGATAATACCAACAAAGAAAAACAACCTTTATATGGCTATATGCAAATGGATTGTACAAGAGCGTTATAGAGTTGTTACTTGCTTTATTTTCAATGGCTTTTATGATGCGTCCTGTTTTAAAAGTGAGCTGCGGCTCGCTTTTTTTGTTTTTAGAAAAGAGGTAAGCAAGCAAACGCATGACAACTGAAGATAAAATACGTGAATTGGTAACACCTATTGCAGATGAATTGGGTGTGGAAGTGCTCAAAGTATCTTTAGGTGGTGGTAAGCGTACACGTTTGGTTCAAGTGTTTGTAGATTGTAAGGGTGGTGTGAATGCTGATGATTTGGCTCGCATCAGTCGTGGTTTGGCATTACAAATGGATGTGGAAGATTTAATTCAAGGTAAATATAATCTTGAAGTGACCACACCAGGCTTTGATTGGCCTTTGGAAACCCAAGCTGATTTTGATCGTTATTTGGGTGATTGGATTAAAGTGGTGTTTGAAAATCCACCAGCCATTGAAGGTGAGAATCTTGGTTTGGAAGGCGATTGTTTTGGTTTGCGTGATGAGAAAGGTGGTGAGCATCATTTCTCTCAAGCAGATGTGGTAAAAGTTATCCGTGCTGTGAATTGGAAAGCCATTTCTAAAGCCGGAAAGATTAAATAAGTAGTCGTAGCGAGGTTAACGACAATGAGTGTTGATATGATGCAGGTCGCGGAAGCCGTGGCGCGTGAAAAGTCTGTTGAAACTGAATTGGTGATTGAAGCCATGGAACAAGCGATTAAAACCGCTGCACGACGCACCTATGGCAATAAGGTTGTAGATGCAAAAATGGATCCTGAAACAGGCGAAATTCACCTTTCGCATGTACGCACAGTTGTGGAAGAAGTTGAAGATGAAGACAATGAACTGACTTTGGAAGAAGGTAAAGCATTGGATGCAGATGCTGAGATTGGCACTGAATTTCGTGAACCATTGCCACCTATTGAATTGGGACGTATTGCTGCTCAAACAGCCAAACAAGTCATCAACCAAAAAATTCGTGAAGCAGAGCGTGAGCGTGTAGTGGCTGAATATGAGCCGCGTGTTGGTGAGTTGATTACAGG
>JALWPO010000166.1 GCA_026994965.1 Mariprofundaceae bacterium
AAATTATGTGGTGGTAGTCATATTGTCCAAGAATTACTTTCTACTGCAAAAAAAGGTGAGCCCCCAATATGGCTAGTCGATGCGATACAAGCATTGACCGCACAAGATAAAAAATCTCCACACTTTTGATTTAAGCTTATCTACCATAGCGTTCGAATATGGTAAAAGATAAACATTTTATTGTGGTTGGTGCTGGTTTAGCTGGCTCGATATTAGCTTGGAAGCTGATACAAGCTGGAGAGCATGTTCAAATTTTCCAACACCCCGAGCAAACCAGCGCATCACGTGTGGCAGCAGGTATTATCAATCCTGTAACAGGTCAGCGCTTGGTATTACAAAATCATATTGAAACCTTATTGCCTATAGCCAAAGCTTTTTATCAATCTTTAGAACAAATCTTTCATCATCCATTTTATACCCCTAAGCCCATGCTTCGCATACTCAAACATAAAAACGAATATGCTGCATGGCAAAAGCGCAAGGGTGACCAACGCTACCAGCCTTATTTATCAGAAATCGATGGACGCGATGATGCGATGATGCAGCACCAAACAGGCTACTTGGATACGGTGCGACTGCTGGATACATTACACAACTATTTTAAAGCCCATGGACACTGGGTTAATGCTGAACTGCATGCCCCAGAACTTGAACAACATCAAGATAAAACCATCATCTTATGCCAAGGTTGGCGAGCCATGCGCTGCCCTTATTTTTCTTATTTGCCTTTTCAACCTGCCAAGGGTGAAATTATCACGCTTGCAACATCTCAAACTTTGCCTGAATATATGATTAACCAAGGAAAATGGCTGCTTCCCATCCAGTCAAACATATGCAAAATTGGCGCAACATATGAAATCCAAAATCTTGATGAAAAGCCTAGCCTCCATGCGAAAGAAATCTTGATGCAGGAGCTTGAAGCCATGCCTATACAACAAAATATGCATGATTTTAGTCTCGTAGAACATCAAGCAGGTATTCGACCCAATACCATGGATAAACAGCCCTTTCTTGGCTTTCATCCCAAGACAAAACATATCGGAATATTCAATGGCTTTGGCTCTAAAGGTTCATTGCTTATCCCCTATTATGCGCAATGTATGCTAGAGCATATATTAGAGCGCAAAGCACTACCCCAGCATGCCGATATTCAGAGATATACATGCGATTAACTGAGCGCGTTCACCAATACTTAAAACCTAAACTTCAATCAGGAGATACGGCCATTGATGCGACAGCAGGCAATGGTCACGATACTTTGTTTCTTGCGCAATGCGTGGGAGAAACAGGTGAGGTTTTTGCTTTTGATGTGCAACAACAAGCCTTGGCATCTGCAAAGCAACATTTGCAAGCCCATGCCATCCAAACCCCTATCACATGGATTCATGCAGGGCATGAAGATATGC
>JALWPO010000167.1 GCA_026994965.1 Mariprofundaceae bacterium
CTCCCAAATGCGTAATATTAAAATGAGGATGGTTATCGATAAGGCGAATCAGTTCTGCACCTGTATAACCTGTAGAGCCTAGAATGGCGACGTTGATATTCATGGCAATAGCTTACAAAGCTTCAAGCTTTTGCGCTAGTCTATATTCATTATAATTGATATGGACTTTATGATGGCATCTGTTTTTGCACTTTTTTCAATATACTTTCTGCATCAATGGGTTTGCTCATAAATGCATTCATGCCTGCCTCTAAGCAAGCTTGCTCTACTTCATCCAACACATGTGCGCTCAGTCCAATGATAGTAAGTGCGGGTTTATTCATTTTATTTTCATACTGGCGAATACGTTGGGTAAGTTGAATGCCATCAAGTTTGGGCATACGAATATCGGTAAGTAAAACATCATATTTACCAGTTTTTATTTTATCCCATGCGATATAGCCATCGCTAGCAATATCCACTTGCATACCCGCTCGAGTCAAACATTTTTCAGCGACACGTTGCCCAATGGGGTCATCTTCTGCGAGCAAGATAGAAAGTCCAGTCGCGGCATTGGATGAACCTTCTGTATGTATAGCATCTTCTGAATATGAAGGTGTGGCTTGATGGTGAACTGTTGTAACATCAACTTGCCAGTTGATACGTTTATCGCCAATGGGTTTGCAAGGGATATGAAAGCTAAAGCAACTTCCTATAGAAAGTTCACTGCTCACTTCAATATATCCATCCATGGCTTCTACAAAGCGTTTGGCAATGGTTGTGCCAAGCCCTGTGCCTTGGTGGCTTGATTTTGAAAGCGCAGCTTCTTGGACAAAGGGCGTAAATATATTGCGCATCATATCGGATGAGATACCGATACCAGTATCATGGATATGAAAGGATAACATACCGGCATGTTCTTCAACATGAAGATAAACTGAGCCTTGTTCCGTGAATTTTACAGCATTGCCAATCAAATTAATTAGGATTTGCCGCAATCGAGTGGAATCAATGCTTATGATCTCAGGCACATTGTCTAAATTGAGTTTGAGTGGAAGTTTCTTTTTTCGGCAGAGAATGACAAAAGGAGCAATGGAATCCAGTAAGCATTGTTTGATGGAAGTATCGCTTTCATTGAGTTCCAATGCACCAGCTTCAACCTTAGAAAGGCTTAGAATATCATTGACCAACTCGCTCAATGATGCGGCAGCTTGTTGAGCCAGTGCGAGATGCTCGATTTGTTCAGCATTGAGATTTTCTTTATCTGCTGCAATAAGCTCTTGTAAGCCAATAATCCCATGCAAAGGTGTGCGCAATTCATGGCTCATCACTGATAAAAACTCAGATTTTGCAAGGTTGGCTGCATTGGCTTTTTCTGATGCTTGAGCAAGTTGCTCGGTTGATGCTTTGAGGTTGTTATAGA
>JALWPO010000168.1 GCA_026994965.1 Mariprofundaceae bacterium
TTTTCATAAACCGAGCGTAGTCCATCCAAATATTGCTGTACACGCGTTTGCCCTTTTAACATCAATGTATCTGGATTTTCACCCAATGCTTCTAAAGATGCTTTCGCATAAGATAGTTTTTCAGCATCACTCATTTTTGCCCAGTCTGATGCATCTACAAGGCCATCACCTGTTTTATCAAATTGTGCATCCACAGACAAACTAACCGATTCTTCTTTGGATAAAGGCTCACCTGCAAACACAAAGAGCGGCAGCATCACTGCCACCGCCCCCCACAAACATACATGTTTAAACATTAGTAACGATAATGCTCAACTTTATATGGGCCTTCTACAGGCACGCTGATGTAGTCCGCTTGCTCTTGAGTTAAGGTAGTTAAGCTCACTCCGATTTTCTTCAAATGCAAACGCGCCACTTTTTCATCCAAGCGTTTAGGCAATACATATACATCATTGCCATAATTGCTGTGGTTTTCCCAAAGCTCAATTTGTGCCATCACTTGGTTGGTGAATGATGCAGACATGACAAAGCTTGGGTGCCCTGTTGCACAACCCAAATTCACCAAGCGACCTTCCGCAAGCAACGTAATGCGTTTGCCATCTGGAAAGATAATTTGATCCACTTGTGGTTTTACATTTTCCCACTCGTATTGTTTGAGTGATGCAACATCAATTTCGTTATCGAAATGACCAATATTACAAACAATGGATTGATCTTTCATATTGACCATGTGGTCATGTTGAATCACGTGGTAGTTGCCCGTGGTGGTCACAAAAATATCACCCAATTGACAAGCATCATCCATTTCAACCACGCGATAGCCTTCCATCGCAGCTTGAAGCGCACAAATCGGGTCAATTTCTGTCACCCAAACTGTTGCACCCATACCACGGAATGCTTGCGCACAACCTTTACCCACATCGCCATAACCTAAAACAACTGCGATTTTACCTGCAATCATCACATCTGTGGCACGTTTGATGCCGTCCAACAAGGATTCACGGCAGCCATATAAGTTATCAAATTTTGATTTGGTTACAGAATCATTCACATTAATGGCAGGCACTTTTAATTTACCATCACGCGCCATTTCATAAAGGCGATGAACACCAGTCGTTGTTTCTTCTGATAGACCTTTGATGCCATCCAAAAGCTCTGGATATTTATCATGAATCAATTGGGTTACATCACCACCATCATCAAGAATTAAATTCGGAACCCACCCATCAGGACCATGTACAGTTTGCTCAATACACCACCAAAATTCTTCTTCTGTTTCGCCTTTCCAAGCAAAAACTGGAATACCTGCATCAGCCATTGCTGCCGCAGCTTGATCTTGTGTTGAAAAGATATTGCAAGAAGACCAACGAATTTCTGCGCCCAATTCAACCAATGTTTCCATCAACACCGCTGTTTGAATTGTCATATGCAAACAACCCACAATCCGCGCACCAGCCAAAGGCTTTTTCCCTGCATACTCTTCGCGAAGTGCCATCAATCCTGGCATTTCTGTTTCCGCAATTTTAACTTCTTTGCGACCCCATGCTGCCAAAGACATATCAGCAACTTTATAATCTGTAAATTCAGACATTCTCATACTCCTATAAAACCATCACACCCGTGATATAAAAATATGAGCACCGTTGTTTTATTCTCTCGACTGAGCCTAGCGATTTTGTTTGCTTTTATATACAAACCCAACCGTCGCAGTGCTCCTCAGTCTAATCTATTCACCCTCACCCTTTAATGCGGAAGTTTAGGGTGAGGGTTTATTTCAATCATCATAATCACCACCTCTCATCCCAACCTTCACCCCTCAAGAGGAGAAGGGGCTAGGTTACATCCCCGCTGCAGCCTTTAATGCCGCTGCTTTATCTGTTTTTTCCCAAGTAAATTCAGGCAATTCACGACCGAAATGACCATAAGCCGCAGTTTTTGCATAAATCGGACGCAACAAATCAAGCGCTTGCACAATACCTTTGGGGCGCAAATCAAAATGCTCACGTACCAGTTCAGCAATATGTGTTTCTGCGATTTTGCCTGTGCCAAAAGTGTTTACCATCAATGATGTTGGCTCTGCCACACCAATCGCATAAGAGATTTGCACTTCACAACGATCAGCAAGCCCTGCCGCCACAATATTTTTTGCAACATAACGACCAGCATAAGCTGCCGACCTATCCACCTTGGATGGATCCTTGCCGGAAAATGCGCCACCGCCATGACGACCAAAACCACCATAGGTATCCACAATAATTTTGCGCCCTGTTAAGCCGCAATCGCCCACAGGCCCACCAATCACAAAGCGACCTGTTGGATTAATATGATATAACGTATCGGTATGTAACAAACCTGTAGGCTCAAGCACTGGCTTAATCACATGCTCCATCACATCACGCACCAAATCTTGATGTTCCACATCCGCAGCATGTTGCGTGGATAATACCACTGCATCAATCGCGACAGGTTTATCATTTTCATAACGCACCGACACTTGAGATTTTGCATCAGGGCGCAAATAATTCAATTTTCCGCTTTTGCGAACTTCGGCTTGTTTGGCAACAATTTTATGGGATAATAATACAGGCATTGGCATCAATTCATCGGTTTCATTGGATGCATAACCAAACATCAAACCCTGATCGCCTGCACCTTGATTCAAATCAATGCCTTCGCCTTCATTCACACCTGCTGCGATATCCACAGACTGTTTGTCCATAGCCACCAATACAGCACAAGAGTTATAATCAAAGCCCATGTCCGAAGAGTTATAACCAATATCTTTCACTGCTTCGCGGGCAACTTGTTGATAATCAATGGTCGCTGATGTGGTAATCTCACCAGAGAGTACAATCATGCCTGTATTAATCATGGTTTCACATGCCACGCGAGCCTGAGGGTCTTGCTCTAAAATTGCATCCAAAATACTATCTGAGATACGGTCTGCAACCTTATCGGGATGACCTTCAGATACAGATTCGGATGTAAATACAAAATTACCACTCATGGACAATTCTCCTGATTAAAAACAAAAAACGGCGACGCAGATTAACTTAATTCTTGAAAATGAAAACAGTTGAAGATGAATAAATGCTTAATCAGGCAAAAACTCACGCACAGAATAACGCTCTTTGGCTGTTAATATTTTGCACTGAAACGATGCTTGCCCTTTATATATATGCTCTTTGAGCCATTGTTGCTCCGCATCACTATCGGCTTGATCAATGCTAATACTCCACACACCTTTTTTACCATTGGCTCCAACAAAATCAGGTAGCCATCGATAATGTCGCTCTTTTAAAGCATCTTTTTTATCAAATGGCGCGCCAATAGCAAATATCCGCACCCGTGTTTTACGTGCAGCTTCAAGCAAGGCCGCCATAGCCAATGTGTTTGAAACAGGCAACGTAAAGCTTAATAAATGCAAAGTAGCTTGCGCATCATTTACCGCCCTATGCCCATCAAAGAAATAGCCCAATTGGCATGCAATATAATCCAATTTTCGACTGCCCATGCCTTCTACCTGCCAATCAATATCGGCAAATGTGCATGCCCATGCCTTCTCAGTGGTAATAGGTAATCGCCGCTCCAACATGGCGCGATCAAAGCCTGCATTATGCGCAATGATTAAGCTTGCTTTATCCAACCACATATTGATTTCTTCATCATCCAAGCTTTGATTTTTCACCATCGCATCATCAATACCCGTGAGTTGTTTGACCGCATCACTCAAGGGCTCTTTCGGATCTTCAAAACCATCATAGGTATGCAAAACTCGATAAATCGTGCCTGTGCCTGCATCATATTCAAATGCCACAAATCCCAACTCAATAATTTTATCTTTTGTGGTATCCAAACCCGTGGTTTCTGTATCAATCACCAAACCAATGCGCGAGGTTTGCGGCTCACCTTGAGCATATCTCTCTGGCGCATGCAAACGTTGCAATACACGATAATCCGCCGAGGCTTGCAATTGTGCTACTGCATCCAGCTCTGCCTGCGTGCTCATTTGTCCAATGCCTTGGCAAATGCCATTTCCAAAGCGCTCATGGATGATGCTTGTTTTTTAGCGTTCTTTTTAACTTGTTGTTTTTGTTTATGCATTTGACGTTTCACCTTCTGCTGCACACTTTCAGGCTCACGCTGCAATGCGCGCCCTGATTCGCTTTTTTTCCAGCGTGGTTTTTCTTCTGGCAATGTTTCAAGCTCATCTTGCAAACGCATGCTTAATGAAATGCGTTTACGTTTGCTATCGGCTTCCAACACCTTTACTTTGACCACATCACCTGTTTTCACCACTTTACGCGGATCATCCACAAACTTATTCGCCAATGCGGAGATATGCACCAAACCATCCTGATGCACACCTATATCCACAAATGCGCCAAAATTTGCCACATTGGTGACCACGCCTTCTAAAATCATGCCCGCTTTCAAATCCCGAATCTCATGAATACCACTGCGAAAAGTGGCTGTTTTAAATTCAGGGCGCGGATCACGGCCAGGCTTTTCCAATTCATGTAAAATATCACGCACGGTGAGTTCACCCACAGTATCACTGGCAAAATCTTTGACTTTCAAGCTGTGCAGTATGGTTTGATTGCCTAGCAATTCTTCAATCGTGGTTTTCTTTTGCCTAGCGATATGTTCAACCACAGGGTATGCCTCGGGATGCACCGCCGATGCATCCAATGGATTCTCTCCACCCAAAATACGCAAAAAACCTGCCGCTTGCTCAAAGGCTTTTGGCCCCACGCCTTTGACCTTGTGAATCTCATGACGATTGGGAAAGCGCCCATGTTCATTGCGATAAGCCACAAGATTTTCAGCCATGCTACGGCTCAAGCCTGCCACATAAGCCAGCAAATGTGCCGATGCTGTATTCACATCCACACCCACCTTATTCACACAATCTTCGACCACCGCATCCAATGTACGTTCCATATAGCCTTGATTAATATCATGCTGATATTGACCCACACCAATCGCCCTAGGCTCAATTTTCACCAATTCTGCCAAAGGATCTTGCAGACGACGCGCAATGGAAACCGCGCCACGCAAGGTCACATCCAAATCGGGGAACTCCTGCGCTGCTGTTTCTGATGCAGAATAGACCGATGCCCCAGCTTCAGAGACCATCACCGTAGTCAAATGCAATTGTGGGAACTGCTCACACAAGGCTTTCATCAAAGCATCGGTTTCGCGAGAGCCTGTACCATTGCCAATGGCAACCAAATCCACCTGATGTTTATCAGCAAGTACCGCCAAAGCAGCAATCGCCTCATCCCAACGCCTAGCTGGCACATGCGGATAAATCACTGCGGTATCCAATAGTTTTCCTGTGGCATCAATCACCGCCACTTTAACGCCTGTACGCAAACCTGGATCCAAGCCCATGGTGACCCGCTGCCCAGCAGGGGCTGCCAGCAATAAATCACGCAAATTATTGGCAAAGACTTGGGTTGCCTCTTCTTCGGCTTTGCTGCGCAGGCTCACCAATAAATCCACTTCCAAACGCAATAGGATTTTTGTTTTCCATGCCAAACGCACGGTTTCCAAAAGCCAAGCATCAGCAGCCCTGCCCTTATCTGCAATCCCCAATGCTTTGGCAATCACGCCTTGGCAATATCGATCTGCCCGCTCTTCATCGGCAGCAGGCAATAATTTCACGCGCAATACGCCCTCTTTTTGCCCGCGAAACAATGCCAATGCCCGATGCGATGGAATTTTTTCCCAGCTTTCAGTATAATCGAAATAATCTTTAAATTTCTCGCCTTCTTCGGCTTTCTTTTTCACCACTTGTGATGTAACCACTGCATATTTCTGCATATATTCACGCAATACTGCGAGCACATCTGCA
>JALWPO010000169.1 GCA_026994965.1 Mariprofundaceae bacterium
CGCAAATATAGCAATGATAATTTTCATATATCTCCTAATCTTACCCATTCACACCATGCTACTGATTGTAGCCATGCATACAAATAGATACACTTACCAAAGATGACAACCTTACGATTTAACAAGCCCTTTCAAGTGTTATGTCAGTTTAGTGATGCAGATAAGCGTCAAACACTGGCTGATTTTATTCCCATTCCCGATGTTTACCCTGCTGGACGCTTGGATAGAGATAGCGAAGGGCTATTATTGCTTACCGATGATGGCGCGTTGCAACATCGCATTGCACACCCCAAACACAAGCTTGAGAAAACCTATTGGGTGCAAGTGGAAGGCATGGTGGATAAGGCTGCGATTGCGCAGTTATGCCAAGGCGTGTTGCTTAAAGATGGCATGACCAAACCTGCCAAAGCAAAGCGCATCAATGAGCCTGCCAAACTTTGGCAGCGCGAACCGCCCATTCGTCAACGTGAATCCATTCCAACGTCTTGGCTGGAAATCAAAATATCAGAGGGCAAAAATCGGCAGGTTCGCCGTATGACTGCCGCTGTGGGCTTCCCTACTCTGCGTCTGATTCGCTATGCCATTGGCAATATCACTTTGGATGGCTTAACACTTGGTGAATATGATAAACTGGATGAACATAAACTTTGGTCGCTATTTCCCAAACAACGGCAGGCAGTATTGAGCAAAAATAAAACCACAAAGACACGAAGGCACAAAGGGTAACAAGTTTGAGGAATATACATTTCAGCCTATGCACCCATACCAAATGCTGAAAACCAATCAAATCTTATCGGTATGCTTTACTATGCAAATATATGCTGCACATGCGTTTTGGCATTTTCTTTGAGGACTTTGCCATTCGCCACATCCTGCTTGCACTCAAGCAATGTCGCTTCAAGCTCCATTTCTCGCAAATAGTGGTATTGCTCAAGCTTTAACACCACATATTTCTCTTTTCCACGCACCGTAATCATAAGCTCTGGCTGCTCACTTAACCCTTCTTCCAAAGATGTGATACCACGTGTTTTTAATTCATTGGCTGTAACAGTATTCATTATAGACCTCTTTATATCACGATAACTATGCGATTAACAACACACTTTAGTCAATAGGTGGGTTATTTTGTGTTTATATGGCTATTTCTTGTTTGGAGAAACGATTAATGGGTATCGTCCCATTTTCTCAATCTGTCGGTTGATAACCCTTATGGTTTGCATGTGTAGCCAATGAGGCTGCGATTTGTTTCATTAAGCTATTATTCTGTAAAATATATAATGTTTCTTGCTCGCGTTCCCAATCATCTGCACTCAATACAACAAAATCATCACCATTTCTGCGTGTGACTTTGAGTGGGAAATGATTGTGAACGACTTCTTCTACAAA
>JALWPO010000170.1 GCA_026994965.1 Mariprofundaceae bacterium
CCTGCGATATCCGCAGTTTTAGACGCCACTTCTTTCACCATTTGCGCGCCCATATTTTCAAACTTATCTTCTAGCTCGATTTCTTTGGCCACAGATACGCCATCTTTGGTGATGGTTGGTGCGCCCCAAGATTTATCAAGCACAACATTACGGCCTTTAGGGCCTAATGTTACTTTTACTGCATTTGCCAGTTTATCAACGCCTGCAAGCATATTTGCACGTGCGTCGTCACCAAATTGAATTTCCTTAGCCATGTTTCAATACCTCTTTATTTTTAGTGTTCGAATTTGTTATTTGGTGATTACACCCAAGATGTCGTCTTCACGCATCATCAGGAATGTTTCACCATCAAGTTTGATTTCAGTACCAGCGTATGTTGAAAAGATAACAGTGTCACCTTGCTGAACGTCCAATGCGCGAAGATCGCCATTGTCCAAAAGCTTGCCTTTACCTACTGCAATGATTTCGCCTTGAAGTGGCTTTTCTTTTGCAGAATCAGGGATAATGATACCACCTGCTGATTTTTCCTCTTCGTCTAGGCGACGAACAATTACACGATCGTGTAATGGGCGAATATTAGTTGCCATCGTTAACTCTCCTTCGATGTTTTAATAATTGAACTGCTTATATAGGGCGGCAAATTTCAAGATTCAACCCCCCCCCTATTCAAAAAAATGAGTTTAATGTTTGAAGTGACGAATCCCTGTGAAAATCATGGCAAGTCCATGCTCATCAGCAGCGGCAATCACTTCTTCATCACGAATCGAACCGCCTGGCTGAATCACGGCTTTAGCACCAGCATCTGCCAAAGCATCCACCCCATCACGGAAAGGGAAAAACGCATCCGAAGCTACCGCAGAACCCGCAATGGCATTGCCACCATGATGCGCTGCAATGCGTGTGGAATTCACACGATTCATTTGCCCTGCACCCACGCCAAGCGTCACCCCATCTTTGGCGAAGACAATGGCATTGGATTTCACATGCTTGGCAATCGACCAAGCAAACAGCATATCTGTCCACTCCGCTTCTGTCGGTTCACGTTTGGTGACGACCTTGCACATATCACGGGTCAATATATGTGCATCACGCTCTTGCACCAACAAGCCACCATTCACACGCTTAAATTCTAAGCCACCTGACACCGCTTCAACTGAAGGCGCAAGCAATAAACGCAAGTTTTTGCGCTCTTTGAGCACAGCACGTGCGGCATCATCAAAGCCCGGTGCAATCACCACTTCCATAAACGTTTCAGCAATCAGTTTTGCTGTTGCTTCTGTCAACGGACGATTAAATGCAGCAATGCCCCCAAAAGCAGACACCGAATCAGCGGCTCGCGCACGTTCATAAATCTCAGCTTGAGTGCCATTCCCCATAGCAACACC
>JALWPO010000171.1 GCA_026994965.1 Mariprofundaceae bacterium
TTTTAAAACATAAATTTAATGGGCGATTGTTCAGGAAATAACGCAAAAAGACCCACTAGAAATGGTCTGCGACTTTAGTTTTTAGGCTGAAAAAGTCAAGAATATCAACAAACCTTATCCTAAAAGGGCTTTTGAAATATTCGCAATAATTAGAGTTTCTTCAAACAGTCATTTTTTACCGCAGACCCGCAAGGGGCAGGCTTCTTGCCTTCGGCAATTCATCACAAAACACAGAGTTTGGCATAGGGAAGAAGCATATAGACCACAAAGCCACTAAGACACAAAGTAAAAACATGGATTCCCGCCCTTGCAGGAATGCCCCTTTACCCCTTGCTATAGCTACGCCGAACAAAGGCTGGAAGAAGAGATAAAAGCAAAACACCTGCTTTGTTTTGCCCCCGATTTCCAGCTTTGGTGAGGATAGATGCAGCTATTTCAGGGGCATTTTCTTTGATGGCAAAGAAATGTAGGTAAAGCTTTTTGACTCGAGCCATCCATGGCTCTCGGGCAAGCTGCCCTAAAGTGCGTCCAAATCAGCTTCCTTCTAATTTGTCGGCACATCAAGCAAACTCAGGCAATATATTGGCATCAAAAACAGGGCCATCGACACACACACGTCGGTATTTTTCTTCACCATCTTCAAGTGTTTTAACCACACAACCTGCGCAGCCACCCACAGCACAAGCCATATATTCTTCAAGTGATAGTTGTGTTGGTATATTCAACTCCCGCCCCAAACGCACAACAGCATGCAACATAGGATGAGGTCCACAAGAAAGTAACACACAATTTGCACGCTCTTTTTCATCCAATGCCAGCAAATAATCACGCGCCAAATTCGGCACATGCCCTTCATAACAACCATACAAACCAACATTGGATGCTAAACGACAGGGAATACCGCGCTCTTCTAACGAAGTGATGGTTAACGTCGTGTTTCCTGTAATCCCAGGCAGCATAAATGTGGAAGGTTTGAGCGCAAAAGGAAATTCAACTTCAGAACCTGCAAACACAATGGGCTTACCACCGCGAGTTATCAAATCATCGGCAGCAAAAATCATAGGAGGAATACCCACACCACCTCCAATAAGAATATAATGTTTGGACACATCCGATAAATCAAAAGGCTTACCAATAGGACCAAGCATAGGCAATACTTCGCCCACCTTACGCTCACCCAATTGATGGGTGCCCTCGCCAATCATTTTATACAGTAAATCTACTGTCCCTTTTTCAGCATCAGTCAACATAATAGAAATAGGACGACGTAAGGCTTTTTCATCGGATACGCGAATATGTACAAACTGCCCAGGCTTAGCATCGCGTGCTGTTTTGGGAGCATATAAACGCATTATACACTGTTCACCTTGATAGTGAACATTAGCTAAAACCTTAGCTTGCTCTTCAAAAATAGTGTTGCGATATGCTTTAGTCATGAATTTGACCCTTTTCAAATACGACTTTCCCATCTTTTAACGTGTACTGTACTTGCCCTGTCATGGTTCTACCATGCCATGGGGTATTACGACCTTTGGAAAACAATTTTTCACGGTCAAGTATCCATTTTGCTTTGGAGTCAAAGATACAAATGTCCGCCGCATTGCCTTGCGACAATGAGCCTTCGGGAATATTCAATAATCTCGCAGGGTTAGTCGTCATTTTAGCGATTAGATCAAGCATGGACAGTACACCTGCCCGTTCTAAATCCAGTGAAATAGGGAGCATAGTTTCCAAGCCTACAATGCCAAATGCTGCGCATGATAATCCACAGCGTTTATCATCTTCATGGTGAGGCGCATGGTCGGTTGCAATCACTTCAATTGTGCCATCTCTTAACCCTTCAATCACAGCCAGCCTATCTTCTTCCGTACGCAAGGGTGGGCTCATTTTGGCATCGGCATTAAAATTCAGCACTTCATTTTCAGTCAAAGCGAAATGATGCGGTGCGGCCTCCGCTGTAACCTGCAAACCTTCTTGTTGCGCCAAGCGAACTTGCTCAACTGCGCCTTTGCTTGAAATATGCGCCACATGATAGCGGGCATTTGCGCGACGGGTGAGCATGATATCTCTAGCAATCATGCTATCCTCACCTTCCACAGGCATACCTTGCACACCAAGCTGGGTCGACACCCAACCTTCATTCACCGAGCCACCATCCGTGAGCTGTTTTTCTTCGGCATGTTGAATAATCAAGTAGCCAAAACTGGAGGAATATTCCAAAGCCTTACGCATCACACCCGCATGCCAAATCGGCTGCCCATCATCAGAAAAAGCCACTGCGCCAGAGCGGGATAATTCGCGCATTTCAGTAAGCTCTGTACCTTTAAGGTTGCGCGTGACTGCACCAATCGGCCGCAAATTACACAAACCAATTTCTTTGGCTCGGTTAATCACTTGCAACACAATACCTGCGTGGTCTATGCATGGTTCAGTGTTTGGCATGGTACAAATCGTGGTGATGCCACCTGCCACAGCCGCTTGCGAACCCGACTCAATATCTTCTTTCCATTCTTCGCCCGGCTCTCTTAAATGCACATGCATATCAATCAATCCTGGGCAAACAATCAAACCCTTGGCATCAATAGTTTGTGCCGCCTGACCATCAAACTTACCAACACCTGCCACTTTTCCATTCTCAACCCAAACATCACAGACTTCATCAATATTATTTGCAGGGTCAATCACACGACCATGTTTAATTAGAATATCTGTCATCTTAATTCACCACGAAGCACACGAAGTTTTTCATAGCACTACCCTTTTAATACCGTTTTTTAATAATTTTGTATTAAAGTTAATCAATAACCCTGTTGGAATATTGGCTAACTTCATATAAGTCATCAATTGTGCCTGATGGATAGGTAATACTTTTTCTACAGCCTTAAGCTCTACAATCAGCATGTTTTCTATCAACAAATCAATACGGTATGCACAATCAATTTCAATGTTTTTATACTGCACAGGCAATGAAGCCTGCTGTTTAAAACTTATATTTCTTTCTTTTAACTCATACGCCAAGGCCGCTTCGTAAGCTGACTCCAGCAGCCCTGTACCCAAATTTTTATGAACCTCTAAAGCTGCACCAATCACACGGTTGGACAAATCATCAAATTCCATCTTCGTGCTCTTCGTGTACTTCGTGGTTCAAAAATATCACTCTTCTGTCGCTCCGCCGCATAATGCTGTCAGTGCCGCCATGCGAATCGCCACACCATGTTCCACTTGTTCTAAAATAAGACTTTTCATCGAATCTGCAACATCGGTTGCAATCTCTACCCCACGATTCATCGGACCTGGATGCATCACCTTGCAATGCTCGCCCGCAGCTTTCAGCCGCTTCATATTTAGACCATAAGTCTCGTGGTATTCTCGAATCGATGGGAAGCAGCAGTTGGTGGTTAAACGCTCAGTTTGCACGCGCAACATATAAAGAATATCCGTACCGTTCAGTGCTTCATCAAAATCATGGAAGATTTCACAACCATAGTTTTCCACAAAGGCGGGCAGCAAGGTCTTGGGTGCAACAATGCGTACGTTATACCCCATAATTTTGGCTGCCAACATATGCGAGCGCGCCACCCGTGAGTGGGCAATATCGCCAACAATGGTCATGGTTTTGCCCTCTATATCACCCATACTGCGTTTGAGCGTAAGTAAATCAGTTAAAATTTGTGTGGGGTGTTCATGCGAGCCATCGCCTGCATTAATCAGCGCCGTATTGTCCAAGAATTCCGATAAGAACTCGCATGTCCCTGCCACAGAATGACGAATCACCAACACATGCGGCTGCATAGCAGCAAGGGTTTGCCCTGTATCCAATAATGTTTCGCCTTTTTTGGTCGCTGATGTGGATGCCGAGATATTGATGACATCTGCCGACAGACGTTTGCCTGCAATTTCAAAGCTGGTGCGTGTACGCGTTGAGTTTTCAAAGAAAAGGTTGATGACGGTGCGCCCGCGCAAGGTTGGCGCTTTTTTCACGCTGCGCGTGTTGATATCAATAAAATCATCACCCAAATCCACCAGCGATTGAATTTGCTCTCGCGTTAAATCGGCTATGCCAAAAAGATGTTTGAGTCCAAATAAAGGTTCAGGCATGTTCAGTCTCCGTCTTGATGGTGAGGGCTGCAATAAAATCTTCAAGGAATACGGCAGCAGCGGTTTGATCTAACTTTGCTTTGACTTTTTTCTCATTCAAGCCTTGCGCAAACAAGCGCTCTTTGGCTGTCCAAGTGGACAAACGTTCGTCTTGAAAAAAAATCGGTAAATCAGAGCTTTTTGATAAGATGTTTGCTGCATCTCGACAATCTTGAGCTTGTACGCCTTCTGTGCCATCCATGTTCTTAGGCAAGCCAACAACCAGCCCTTTAATGCCATATTCTGCAATCAGTTTATTCACTTGTTGTGTCCAGTTTTTATCGTTTCGAAACAAACATGTGATGCCTCGACAAGAGAGCCCAAGGCGGTCTGAAACGGCAATACCAATACGTTTACCACCGATGTCGAGTGCAAGAAGCGGAAGAGAAATCTCAGAAGTTGAGCAAGATTCGCTGTTCATTAAAACCCAACCCTAACAGCGTTTCAGTACATGCGTCCACCATTACGCTCATTCCAGCCAAACATGCCACCGCATTTTCACCATTGGGCGCGTCGGCTTTTAATGCGTGTTGCACATAGCCGACCGCACCATCCCAATCTTGATGCCCTGTCTCCAAGGATACACTCACATCAATATTATATTCGGATAATTCATCCATTTCATCGGTCAAAAGGCGGTGAAATGGAGTAAGGAAACCTGCATAGATGGATATTTTACCATAATCTTTTCGGTGCTGGATAAGATTGCGCCATACACTACGCAATGGTGCAATACCTGTGCCCACGCCCATTAAAATTACATCATGCTGACGAAAAGGCTGCAAATCAAAGCCTTTTCCCATAGGTCCTTCAAGCTCAAGCTCCGAACCCAAAGCAAGAGAGGCAAGCTTTTCAGATATTCCCGCAGTACATTTAATTACAAATTCAAACCCATCTTTATCCCCTGGCGAAGATGCAATAGCAAAATAAGCAGGTGCAGGTTCTTTCAGACAAGGGATACCCATACGCACATATTGCCCAGGAACAAAGTGCGCCACTTGCTTACTATCAAGATGTACAAGCTTGATTTTGATAATGCGTTCATCACATGCTGCATCTGTTAAATCAACTCGCTCTTTTAACTGCATGCGATACGTGGGAGACTGCTGCAAAAAATACCTCTCTCATTGAAAATGTGAGCGCGGCGCTTCACTTGGGTGGCGTACACTAACATAATATTATGAAGCTGCATGCTATGAGACATACCTAAACAGCAAAGGATACAAAACAATGCAAACAACATGCTTGGAATTGAGAATTGATGGTGATGCTGTAGATGAGCTTGCCTTTGCAAGGCTTGTCGAATCACAAAATACTTTGGGCACATCATTGGAAACCGATTATGATAGCAACCAAGAGACACGCATCGCATGGTTTGCTCTAAATAATGACATAAGCCTAGAGGAACAGCGCGCCCGCCTTGCCGCTGGCTCTTTATTGATTGGCGCGACACCTGAACAGGTAAAAATCACATTGCTAGGCGATGATTGGGAGACTGCTTGGCAAAAATATTGGAAGGCTATGCCTATAGGTGAAAAGCTCTGGGTTCGCCCTTCTTTTTGCGATGCGCCTACCGATGGACGCATTGATATTGTACTTGATCCAGGCATGGCATTTGGCACAGGCACACACCCCACTACCTATTTATGTTTGGAAGCCATTGAACGCTATTGCATCAAGCATACCCCTGA
>JALWPO010000172.1 GCA_026994965.1 Mariprofundaceae bacterium
ATGGATATCAATGATGCCTTTCTTGCTCAAGAGCATATCGATGTTCCTCTATTGCGAGGTGTAAATTTTTTACTCAAGAGTATGGATGAAAAAGGTTTGAAACTAACTTCTAAAGGATACCTTCCTACTAAGATTGTTAAAGGTATCGTTGAGATAGCGCATACAGAAGCGGATAAACGATTTTTAGGTATTCAATCTAGATATTATGAAGAGGAAAATCTAAGTGCAGGTATGGCAAGGGTTGTAGTAGAAAATTTAAAACTCGTAAAAGTACAAAAAGGAAAACTGCTACTAACAAAAAAGGCTCAAGAGTTTCTCTCTTTAACCTTTCCTCAACAATATATTGTACTCTTAAATATAATGCTTGGTATCAATATTGGATACTTTGATAGACATCAAGAAGCTCTATGTGTCCATAACTCATCACTAATATTATTGCAACTCTTAAGAGATAAAACAAGAGACTTTAGAACATCAGCTGTATATACAGCACTCTTGCTCGATAAATACCCTGTACTTGAAGATGGCATTGATGAACTGGAGATGTTAAGTTATGGGGAAAAAGATAAGTTCGATATTTTTATAAGCATCGCAGAAACGAGACTATTTGAGAGACTCCTTTTACCTCTTGGTCTTATCGATATGAAAGCTTATGACTACCCTCAAGAAGATGAATTTGCAAAAAGTGCCCTACTCGACTTACTCATATCTCAAAAATACGCGATAAATAAAGAATTAGTGTTAAGCAAAAAACTCATCAAAGAGTTTAAAGATCAAATACGAACTTCAAATATTGATATGAATCTCTTTGAAGATCTAATGTTCCTCTTTGCACAATTTTCTCATCTCCCCATCCCTCCTAAGCAGGTGGTAATAGATAATTTAATGGCTAAAAAACTAGTTGTAGGTACTTTGAAAAATAGCTATGAAAGATTGTACGAAAATATGATAGAGTCTGTCATAACTACATTTGATGAGTTTACACAGCTCGATACTACTGGTGGTAATCGTGATGACTTAGTTCATGAGTATCAAAATATGATAGACGCTCTCTACTCTTTAGTTGCAACACCAAAACCTTTTACAACTATGCAAAAGTTGCAAATACTCCCTGTTTTTATTTTTGATGTGCTACAGCTACATTACGACATCGATACACTAAGTCAAGATTTTATATTTCAATGTTCTGATACATTTGATGAAGAGTTCGCAAAAGATATAGGAGGACTCATTCTCCTACTCAATCAACTTGAAAAAGATGCGAAAAAATTAAAAAAGAATAAGCCTAATTTTGAGCAAGGAGTTAAAGAACTCTTACAGGTTTACCTGATGATTGTTTTAGAGTTACAAAGTCGTTTACTCTAAAGCTTTTGAAATC
>JALWPO010000173.1 GCA_026994965.1 Mariprofundaceae bacterium
CCCTGCCATGATTGCACAGCAAACGCACCACAGCCCATCATACCATGTGCTTGATGCGGTTTAGCAGCCATAGAAGCAGGAACAATACCTAAAGAAAGGCGGGTTAATAATGAGCTATCAGGTTTATTCAATACAATGCGAACATGATATAAATCCATAACCTTGATAGCTGCAATCGATGAAAACCCTGCACGCAATGGACTTGCAAGTGTTTTATCCAACACACTTTTCAATGTTGCCACCACATCTTGAGCAGTCACAGGTCTACCATCCTGAAAATATACATCATGCTTTAATGCAAATAACCAAGTGAGTTTATCGGGATGTGTCCAGCTTTGTGCAATATCACCTTGCGCATTAAAATGCTCATCCAAACGCACCAAACCACGGTGAATCAAGGCTTGGATTTTGTGTGAGGCGGCATCAGTGGCAAATCGCGGATCCAAAGACATGGGCAATTGCGATACACCCACACGCAATTCATCTTGCCGCACATGATTTTGTTCACAGCCATTCAAACCCAAAAGCAGTGCGCTAATCCCCATCACCAAGAAGAGTCTTAATGTGCCCATAAACTCATACTCTCCACATGCCCCGAATAAGGGAACAAATCCAATGCTCGTAAACCTTGCAAATGATAACCTTGCTGCTGCATGATTTGAGCGTCACGCTTTGCAGAAGCTACATCACAATGCACCAAGATGGCTTTTTTGGGTAGTAAATAATTCATCATGCCACAAATCTTTTTTGCGCCTTTTCTGGGCGGGTCCACAATCAATATATCTGCCCCAACAAAATCAGCCGCATGAAAATCAGCAAATAAATCCACCTGCTGATAATGCGCATCCAATTGCAATATTTTGGCATTTTTATTGGCAGCACGAACACTGGCTTCATGCACTTCTGCACCAATCACACGCATACCCGAAGCCGCCAATGGTAAAGATAAATTGCCAACACCTGCAAATAAATCCACGATCAATCGTGCGCCATCACTCCATGCCAAGACTTGTTCAATCATCGCCTGATTACCTGCATATTGCCCCTGTACAAAATCATCAGCCCCAATTTGTATATGCAATGTATCATCCATAGTAGGCAAACTATCATGAAAAGCCTGCACAGGCTTCTGCAATGGTCGTGTGATGCCATCGCATTGATACCAAAATTGTATGGGTAAACCCTGCCATTGTTGGATAGCTGGCACAGTTTGCTCTGCCTTGCCTTCATAGATAAAAACCACGTGTATACCATCACTTAATTGCACTGCATACACTGCGGCAGGTAAGCTTTCAAAAGCTTGCAGAGCCTCTTGCAAGGCAAGACGCAAATCATTCAATGGCGATGTGATCACCATGCAAGATGGCATTTCAAT
>JALWPO010000174.1 GCA_026994965.1 Mariprofundaceae bacterium
CCTTTAACTTGATGCGCTTGAATCAATGAAAATCCAAAACATGTAATCAGCAATGCCATCCACTGTGCATAAGTAAAATGAGAAAATGATTCATTTGAACTATTTGTACGATGTGTAAGAACATAAATCATCATCCATAACACCAGTGGTATCAAAACCAAAATCGACAATGGCATAACATCAGGCTGCCATATCCAAACAAGGCTTGGTATAGCAAGTGTCATGATATATAAAGCAGATACGGATAAATCTAACATATTAAAAAGCTCAATCCATGCGAGCATACAAATGCCAAATGTGAGCAAGGCAAACAGCATACCATCGGTGTAAAACATCCAATATGATGCTCCCGCAGCCAATACCATGGCTGTAATAATACGTTTACTTAATTCACTCATGATGCTTTAGCTTCGCGAATTTGTTCGCTGGTTTTACCAAATCGCCGTTCTCTACGCATATAATCATTCAGTGCTTCTTGAAAATCTTCTTGTGTATACGCAGGCCAAAGCTGTTCAGTAAAGTACAACTCTGCATAAGCTGCATCCCAAAGATGGAAATTGGATATTCTGCGCTCTCCGCCTGTACGAATTAATAAATCTACAGGTAAAATATCATCTCGCCACAAATACGAACGAAATGATTCTTCATTCAATGATTCCAACGCATTTTCTTTTTCTATCTCATTTTGAAAACTATTGCAAAAAGCTTTTACACCTTCAATAATTTCCTGTTGTCCACCGTAGTTCAAGCACAAAATAACATCAATAACATCATGATGCGCAGTCGCTTCTTTTGTCTTTTTCAAGGCTTTTCTTGCTGCCCATGGCAGACGTGAAATATCACCCAATGTAAGTAAACGCACACCTTGTTTACGCATGGATGGAATCTCAAGCGGTAATAGGGTTGCTAATAATGTCATCAATGCAGTAACTTCTAATTTTGGACGTTTCCAATTCTCAGTTGAAAAAGCATACAAAGAGACCTGTTTAACCCCTGCTTCTGATGCCCAAGAAATCACATCTCGAACACGCTTAGCTCCTTTTTTATGCCCCTCAACACGAGACATGCCCTGTGCTTCTGCCCAGCGCCCATTACCATCCATGATGATGGCAACATGTTGAGGAACAGAAGACCCTTGGTCTATATGAGATTCATGCATTAAACGGTAAGAATATCTTTTTCTTTATGTTCCACCACTTCATCAACCTCTGTGATAAAACGATCTGTTATCTTTTGTATTTTATCCTGCATGCGTTTGACTTCATCTTCAGATAAAGATTCTTCTTTCCCGCTTTTTTTAACATCATCATTGGCATCCCTGCGGATATTACGCACGGATACTTTGGCTTTTTCACCCACTTGCTTCACTTGTTTCACCAAGTCTTTGCGGCGCTCCTCTGTCAACTCAGGCAAAACAATACGAATCACCTCACCATCATTGCTTGGATTCAGACCCAAATCAGAAGATAGGATTGCTTTTTCCAAATCACCCAGTACCGTTTTTTCCCAAGGTGTAATCATCAGCATCCGTGGTTCTGGAACGCTGATGTTACCAATCTGACTCACAGGTACATCAGAGCCATAATAGGAAACTCGCACATGATCCAATAATGCAGCATTGGCTCGTCCAGTGCGAATCGTTGCCAATTCAGACTTTAAAGAAGCAATCGATTTTTCCATGCGTTTTTCAATCGCAGTAAACATATTCTACCCCTCTTTGACCAACGTCCCGACAGATTCACCTGAAATTGCTCGCAGCATTTCACCCGATGTTGTCACATCAAACACTACAATCGGCATATGATTGTCGCGACACAACGACATAGCTGTTGCATCCATCACGCCCAATTGTTTGGTTAATGCCTCAGTAAATGTTAAAGTATCATAACGTGTTGCAGTTGCATCTTTCACAGGGTCTGCAGTATACACACCATCCACTTTTGTGCCTTTAAGCACAATATCTGCACCAATTTCCATAGCGCGTAGACTCGCGGCTGTATCGGTCGTAAAATAGGGATTACCTGTACCGGCTGCAAAAATAAGAATACGCCCCTTTTCTAAATGACGCACAGCCCTACGGCGGATATAGGGTTCAGCAACCTCTTTGATATGCAATGCGGAAATTACACGAACATTGGCACCTTGACGCTCTAAAGCATCCTGCAAACCAATCGCATTCATCACCGTTGCCATCATACCCATATAGTCAGCACTGGCTCTATCCATACCAGAGGCTGTACCCATATTACCACGGAAGATATTGCCGCCGCCAATCACAATGGCTAACTCAACCCCAGTATTTGATACTTCAATAAGCTCTTCTGCCAAACGATTAATTGTATCTGGCTCAATACCGTAAGCACCTTCTCCCATCAACACTTCACCAGAGAGTTTCAACAACACACGTTTATAAACGCCCTGTTGATGGTTTGAAACTTCTCTGGTGTTTTGTGTCATAGAATACTCCGCTTATCCGTTAACCTGTGCTGCCACTTCTGCTGCAAAATCAGCTTCTTCTTTTTCAATGCCTTCACCCAAAGCAAAACGAACTGTTGCAACCAGCTTAGCATCAGCTTGAACATCTGCAATCGCTTGAGCTACAGTTTTATCTGAATCCATTACAAAACCTTGATCCAACAAACAATTTTCAGAATAAAACTTATTCATTTGCCCTGTGACAATCTTCTCAACGATAGCTTCAGGCTTACCACTTGCCAAAGCACGTTCGGTTAACACTTTACGCTCGCGCTCTGCGATATCTTCAGTCACTTCATCACGAGAAACAAATTGTGGGTTCACAGCCGCTACATGCATAGCTACACCACGTGCAATTTCACTCAAAGCATCTGTAGCTTCACCTTGAATAGCAACCAACACACCAATTTTACCAGCCCCATGTACATAAGATCCGGTAGCACCTTCAGTTTCCAATACAGCAAAACGGCGAATACTCATATTCTCACCAATGGTTGCAATCAATTGAGATAACGCTTGCTCAACATTGAGTTCAGCATCAAAGGGCAAAGCTTTCAACGCATCAACATCAGCTGGACGTTGATCTAAAATCAATTCACCTAAAGCATTTACAAAGGCGATAAACTTCTCGTTTTTGCTTACAAAATCAGTTTCAGCATTCACTTCAAGCACCACTGAAGCATCAGCATTGCTTATGGTCGCAACCACACCTTCTGCAGCCACACGATCAGCTTTTTTAGATGCTGCCGATAAGCCTTTTTTACGCAAAAAATCCACCGCCGCATCAAAATTTCCATCTACTTCTGATAAAGCTTTTTTACAATCCATCATACCTGCGCCTGTTGCTTCGCGCAGTTTTTTTACATCAGCAGCCGTAATCTTGGCCATGATTATCTCCTGTTCCGTATTCTAATTTTTATCACTAAAGCATTAAAAAGGGCAGCCAAGCCGCCCTTTTTCATCAATCTTATGATGCAGCGTTTTCTTCAACAACTCCCTCTGTTGTTTCAGCCTTTGCTTCCACCTCAGCCACTTCCTCTTCAGTTTCTTCTGCTACGACTTCATCTGTTGTTTCAGTCGCATTGACCATGGCTTCAACAATATCATCACCATCTTCTGCATTTTCAATTTTCCAAGCCTCAGCACCATCAATAATCGCATCTGCAGATTTATTGCAGAATAAGCGTACAGCACGAATTGCATCATCATTACCTGGAATAATATAATCAATGTCACTTGGATCACAGTTTGTATCCACAACAGCCACAACAGGAATACCTAATTTTTTAGCTTCTTTCACAGCCAACTCTTCCTT
Organism: Mariprofundaceae bacterium; assembly: GCA_026994965.1. Classification (GTDB taxonomy): domain Bacteria; phylum Pseudomonadota; class Zetaproteobacteria; order Mariprofundales; family Mariprofundaceae. The sequence continues at coordinate 3,791 of JALWPO010000174.1, forward strand.
GCGAACATCCATCACAAACAAGCAGTCTGGAAGATTCAACATATCCTTCACGCCGCCTAAAGAGCGCTCTAACTTATCCAGTTCACGTTGTTTTTGGAGTGCTTCTTTTTTAGTAAGCAACTCAAACACACCTTCTTCTTTTTGACGCTGCAAATCTTTCATTTTACGAACAGATTGTTGAATGGTTTGAAAATTGGTTAATGTACCACCCAACCAGCGATGATTCACAAAATATTGACCTGCACGCAACGCTTCCTCTTTGATAGCTTCACGTGCTTGGCGTTTTGTGCCTACAAACAACACTTGACCACCAGCGGCAGCCAACTCACGCATAAATGAATAAGCTTCATTTGCCATGCGTAGTGTTTTTTGCAAATCAACGATATGAATACCGTTACGTGCACCAAAGATATAGGGAGCCATTTTCGGGTTCCAACGACGGGTCTGATGACCGAAGTGAACACCTGCTTCTAGCAGCTGTTTCATAGTATATTGAGACATAAAGTCCTCCAATTGTTTTTCCTCCACCACCCAAAACTTGTTTGCTTTACAATAAAAACAACCAAGCACAATGGAAGGGCGGTGTGCGAAGTGGCGCGCTTTCTACATAAAAGCAGCTCAATACGCAAGCAGCATATATTTTTTGCTAAAATAGCAATATAAACGCTTACTTTTTACGTTTTTTCTTTTTCTTATGTGTGGATGCTAACCAAGCATCATGCTCTAAAACCATGGCTCGCAAATCGTGCTTGGCTTTTTCATCAGTTTTAACGATTTCAGCATAGCCTTTTTTGCTCACCTTCATTTCTTCAATCGGTTTACTGATAAAGTTTTGAATCGACTCAAGCAATGGTTTTTCTTCATCACTGCAAAATGAAAGTGCCTCACCTTTTTGCATGCCACGCCCTGTACGCCCTACCCTATGTACATAATTTTCTGCAATCTCTGGTAAATCATAATTGATAACATAATCCACATCAGGCACATCAATGCCACGCGCACTGATGTCTGTAGCAATAAGAATACGCTTATCACCCACCCGAAAAGCTTTCATTGCCTCATCGCGCTCATGCTGTTCTTTATCACCATGAATACTCACCGCATCTATGGTCACACGTTCTAAAACCCTGAGAACTCGCTTCGCCCGCACTTTAGTGCGCACAAACACAATCACTTTCCCATCGGGATGATCTTGCAAAAAGCGTGTGAGAAAAAAACGCTTATCATCTTGCGCAACAAACATCACAGCATGGGCAATGTTTTTTGAAACTTTGTCTTTGGGTGAGACTTGAATACGAATCGCCGCACTTTTCACTTGTGAATATGCCAGCTTTTTAATCTCATCATTGATAGTTGCGGAAAAGAATAAAGTTTGATGCCTACGCTTCAGCATCTTTTTGATATATTTAATATCCTCAATAAAACCTAAATCCAGCATATGATCAGCTTCATCAAGCACCAAAGTGCTCACTTTATCCAAAGTAATCACTTGTTGATGAATTAAATCAAACATACGACCTGGTGTTGCAATTAAAACATCAATACCATCTTGCAATTTGGCAATTTGAGCATCTTGCTCCACGCCGCCATACAAGGTAAATACTTTGGTTTTGGTATGTTTTGCGATGCTTTTGAACACCTCGCCGATTTGCAATGCCAACTCTCGCGTTGGCACCATCACAATACATTTGATGCCATAAGAGCGTTTACTGCTTTTCAATCGATGAATTTTATCAATCACAGGAATAGCAAACGCTGCAGTTTTGCCTGTGCCTGTTTGTGCAATTGCTAACACATCCTCACCATTAAGAATCGATGGAATGGATTTAAATTGAATATCGGTTGGTCGCTTAAACCCAAGTTTAGCAAGGTTTCTTTTAATCTCTTGAGAAATATAATATTGCTCAAACTTCATGATTTTACTTCCCTAACAATGAATACTGGCATCAACTGGCAAGCTTATCATCAGCCACATGATAATGTGGGTCTTCTTTGATATTGATTTCTACCAAATTT
>JALWPO010000175.1 GCA_026994965.1 Mariprofundaceae bacterium
CCACTTTTTTCCGAAAGATGACCCAACATATGCAGCTCGCTTTCTGCACGAGTACATGCCACATACAATTGTCGCCGAAGTTCATGCTCTTCTTTGGCTTTTTCAATGCTTCTGATAAATTGATACAGACTATCTTGGCTACGCAATTGTGGTTTGGGGGATAATAAAAACAGCCCTTGATGATGCATGGGCGCTTCTGTGAATGCGAGCAGGGGAGCATCGCTATTGCTGCCTGTTTTTCCCATACCAGGCAAAATCACCACATCCCATTGTAACCCTTTGGCACCATGAATGGTTAGCAACTCAACCTGTTCAGCTTCAGGGGAGTTATCTGGTGCGGCATATAGTTTCTCAAGTTGGCTATCGAAATGTTTAAAATGAATAAACCCGCGCACATATTCTGCTTCTAAGTTTTCAAGCAATGATAATACGGTTTCTACATTGGTATGTGCGCTGCCTTGCAATAATTGTGGCATACCCAATCGATGCCATGCACTCTCAATACATGGGCGTATGGGCATGCGAGCAATGGCGTGAACACAAGGGGTCAAGGCCTGCTTGATATGGTTGATGCGAGCCAAACTATCTGCATCCAAGCTTTGAAGGCGCTTTTCATCATGCAATATATCCCAAACTGTAAGGTCATCCTGTTGGGGGGATAAGAGTTCGAATAATTGTTGATTATTAAGCCCACAGCATGGCGCACGAAGCAGAGCCGCCCATGATAAACGATCAGCAGGGTGTAAAAGTGCACGGGTTAAGGCGCGCAAGGTGCGCACCTCAGGCTGGGTATACAGGGGAAGAATATTGATGGCTCGAAAAGCAATATTGGCTTCTTCCAATATGGGCATAATCGTGTGCAAATGTTTGCGTGTACGCGCCAAAATGCCAATGTGCTGTTTTTTCAACAAGGCTTGTTGCACGATTGCCAATATGGCTTGTGCTTCAAGCACATTATCTTCGCCTTCTTGTTGATAAAGGTGAACCGAGCCTGAATGCGAGCATGCTGAATCAGCTTGAGTATAAGCAATAGCGCTGCTCAAAGGGTCTGATTGCTTGGGTAGTATTTGCGCAAATGCGCAATTAATCCAATGAGTAATTGTTGGAGATGAGCGAAAGTTGCGTTGCAATGATAATGGCTCAACCATAGGCAATGAAAGCTGATTATTGGCAGCCTGTAAGAAGAGGGAAACTTCAGCTTTGCGAAACCGATAAATTGACTGCATAGGATCACCCACCATAAATAGGGTGCGCCCATCATCATCTTGCCATCCGGCAGTGAGGCAGCGCAACAGTTGGATTTGCAGTTCAGAGGTGTCTTGAAATTCATCAATCAGAATATGTTGAATGCGATAATCAAGCTTGAGCAG
>JALWPO010000176.1 GCA_026994965.1 Mariprofundaceae bacterium
ACTTCTTTGGATGCAGTAAGCACTGCATTCCATCGTTCAGCAGTCGTCAATTCAAGCAGCTCGTCATTCCCGCGAAGGCGGGAATCCATATCTTGTAAAGATGTTGTGGATGGCTGGACTCCCGCCTGCGCGGGAGTGACCATTGATTGTTTTTCTTCTACTGCGCGTTCAAGATGTTTATGTGCATTCTCAATCATCACAATCGCACCATCAATCATGGCACCAATGGCGATAGCGATACCACCCAAACTCATAATATTTGCTGATAAGCCTTGCCAGCTCATGAATAAGAAAGCCAATAAAATACCAATGGGAAGACTAATGATAGCCACCAAAGCGCTGCGCGCATGCATAAGAAAAATAAGGCAGATGATGGCAACTACAATGGATTCTTCGATAAGTTTGTCCGTTAGATTATCCACTGCTCGCTCAATCAAATCACCTCGGTCATATACGGGGATAATCTCAACACCCTGGGGTAAACCTGATTTGAGTGTTTCAAGCTTTTCGCGGACACGTTCAATGGTTGCCAAAGCATTCTCACCAAAGCGCATAATCACAACACCGCCAGCGACTTCACCTTCACCATTAAGCTCGCTCACCCCTCGCCGAAGCTCAGGTCCTGTGTGAATGTTCGCGATTTGTTTGAGAAAAATAGGTGTGCCATGGCTGTCCACGCCCACGGGAATGACTTCTAAATCATGCAAGCTTTTGATATAGCCTAAACCGCGAACCATGTATTCAGTTTCCGCCATTTCTACCAAAGCACCACCCACATCATTATTGGAGCGGGCAATGGCATGTTTCACTGTTGCCAATGAAATATCGTATGCTTTGAGTGCATCAGGATTAAGCTCCACTTGGTATTGCTTCACAAAGCCACCAATGGATGCCACTTCGGATACGCCTTTCACGGTTTGTAAGGGATAGCGCAAATACCAATCTTGAATCGAACGCAATTGTGATAAATCATGTGTTCCAGTTTTATCCACCAGCGCATATTCATAAATCCAACCTACACCTGTGGCATCAGGGCCCAGCTTGGGTGAAACAGAAGATGGCAACCTATCTTTGGCATAGTTGAGATATTCAAGCACGCGTGTTCGCGCCCAATACATATCTGTGCCATCTTCAAAAATGACATAAACCATGGAAAATCCAAAAAATGAATAGCCACGTACCACTTTGGTATTGGGCACAGATAGCATGGCTGTGGTGAGTGGGTAAGTTACCTGATCTTCCACGACTTGTGGGGCTTGCCCTGCAAAATCTGTAAACACAATCACTTGTACATCGGATAAATCTGGGATGGCATCTAGTGGTGTATTTTTCATTGCTTGAAAACCAGCAAATGCAATCAATAG
>JALWPO010000177.1 GCA_026994965.1 Mariprofundaceae bacterium
TGTCAACGCAAAGTAGAAATGTCCTCTTTTCTCCCAGATAGAAATGTCCGCTTTTGGTTAATCGATTTTCGCCAAGGGTGATCTATTTTTGGTTTGTAATTTGTTCGCTGACTTTGCTTCATCAGAGCTTGCTCTACAGCTTGATTGATACCTTTTTCACTCACAGGATCAGGCACTTTTTCACCACGCTTGAAAGTACTATATTCCAATGGTTTCCCTTGATACAACAGCGTAACAGTGTTATCAAATGCTTCACAGATTGTAATGGTTGTTCCACGCATGGCGTAGCCAATTCCCTTGATGTTGACTTGATAGATTGTGTTGTTGTATTGCAGAGCTAAGTTTTTGGATAGCTTACGTTTATGGTGCTTTGAAAAGATTAAATCCAGTTCTTCATCATCATGCAGTACAGGGCGATGAGCATCCTCATCATAAGCAGGTAACACTGCGAACTTTCGGTTATGCTGTTCCATGTATGTGGCTAAAAAGGCGTTGCCTTCTTCGATGTTGGAAATGCCTTGCAAACGCATCTCTTTGAGTAGCCTGTCTTGCAGGGTTTTGTTAGCGCGCTCAACCCGTCCTTTTGCCTGAGGGGAGTTGGCTTTAATGTGCTCAATATCCAGTGTTTTCAAAGCTCTGCCAAACTGTGTAAGTTGCTCGCCTGATACCGCATCGGCTGCATTAACGGTTAATGAGCTGTGGCGATCAGAATAAAGGGCTACAGGGCGACCATAGGCTTTCATACAACGCCTTAACCCTTCCATATAACCTTGGGTACCTTCGGTTGGGTAAAATTGTAAATCAAGCAGTGTGCTGGTGGCATCATCAATAAAAACAATCAATGTACACTTGCCAGAACGCCCCTCAAACCAGTCATGGGGTGTGCCATCAACCTGCACCAATTCACCCATGCGAGGGCGGCGCTCACGCATCGGATGATTCTGTTCTTTCTTTTTGCCTTTAGGCTTCCAAATACCATCGCTCATCATCCACTGACGCAAGGTCTCTGAAGATATGTTGATACCGTGCTTTTCCAATAACTTTTCCGCAGCAAAGGTTGGTCCGAAATCATAATAGAACTCGCGAACCAACGATAAAGCACGAAGCCTAATCTCATCCCGTATCTTGCGGTTGCTGGCCTTGCCACGATTACCGTGTATCAAACCCTTAACACCATGCAATCGATACGCTTTAGCTAAACGCCGAACTTGGCGTGCGCTCAACCCCATTCGCTTTGCTGCTACGTTTTGTTTTATATAACCATCAACGTATAGGCGTATGACTTCCGTTCGTGACTGTTCCTGCTCGCTCATATGTAATAACTCCGCTTTCATTCGACACCCCCAAATCAAACGCTAAAG
>JALWPO010000178.1 GCA_026994965.1 Mariprofundaceae bacterium
ACTCCTAACTCTTGGAGCCGCCAAAAGCTAAGATCGTTTTCTTTTTTGTATGTCCCATACACCTTATAATTTTTACTAAGCAATAGCTTTGCCAAATAAGCGGCATCTTGACCTGTGATACCGGTAACTATTGCTTTTTTCATAGACACTTATCCTGATTATAATTTCGTAGCATATCTCTCTTCTAATATCTTCATACACTCATAAGTTCCAGCACCCTCATGGAGATGCCCACTCCAAATCTCTGGTACCCATGAGAAGCTATATTCGCCCATTATGTCAAACAATGCATCAAAATCCATACACCCCTCGCCAATTTGTACACCCTCACCATTTGTTCCATAAGCATCGGATATATGTACATGAGAGACTATAGGCATAATCTCTTTTGTGTACTCGTTTATATCTCTATCAAACAGGTTACAATACAGTTGAGCATGGCACACATCATAGGTCATCTTCAGGTCAAAATGCTGACAAAACCTTAACATATCATGTGAGGACATAAAAGCATGTTGAAACCACTCACCACCTAAGTACCATGGTCTTGGAGGTAGATTTTCAGGGATGATGTCTATGGCATCTTTATCGTAATCTAGTTTTGCAAAATTCTCAATCGCTCTATCTATGAGTATATCTGTATCTTTTACATTTTTATCATCTAAAAACATCCCGCCTAAGTGCATCACAACCTTTGGTTTATGGTGTGGAAAATACTTGTGTAACTCCAGCGTTTTATCTATGGTTTTTTGTAAGATGCCTAGTGACTCTTTGACATACTCTTCATCTGTAGAACAAATATCTATTAATTTTCTATCATAAACCTCAGGAGCATGGATGATAAGTCCAGCTTGAGAGGTCTCTTCTGGTGTAAACTCCATATCCAAATCACTCTGAGAACAATGGAACTCTACCACTTTAGAGTTGATCACTTTGTACGCATCATAATCATGAAAACGGCATTTAGCTCCCCACTCTTGAGTAAACTCAAACTTTTTCCAATCTTTTATCTTGCATACCTCTTTAAAATCAGTCTCATCGATATAATGATCTTTCTTGATTGGATTTTTTATGATTTTTCCAAAATATTTATATATTTGGTGAGGAAATATCCCCTTTCCCGGAGACTTATAAACAATATCAGATTTGATGAGGACATGTCCAACTGGCAGATCCCTCACCGCCACAGCTGATTTTGCAAAAGCCTCTTTGTTTAACATTTCAGCTTGATTGACTTTTTTTTCACTCGTTAAAGCGGATTCTAAATCACGAATATTGCTTACCATCTCCCCAAACTCACTTGGTGTCATAGATGCTTTATGGTCTGGACCTTTGAGCGTTTTATCAAAAGTGATATG
>JALWPO010000179.1 GCA_026994965.1 Mariprofundaceae bacterium
TGCAATTGTATGGTGTGTCAGTGCTTACAGGTATTGGTTTTACCATGAGTTTATTTATCACTTCGCTAGCATTTTCTTCAGCAGACTTATTTCAATACACCGATAAACTTGCGATTCTAGTCGGGTCGTTTAGTGCGGGTATTTTGGGTTACCTGCTATTGCGTATGGGTAAAAAGACTAATGTCAGCTAAACAAAGCTGCTCGCAATGTGGGGTGTTGGCAGGTTTAGTATCAGTACAAACTATTCAACACCAATTAAACAAGCCTTGGCATGGATTAAAAGTGGATAAGGCTCACTACTTTTGCGCTTCACCTGAGTGTGATGTTATTTATTTTAATACGGAAGGTGAAGTCATTACAAGGCAAGCTTTGCGGCAAGACGTTGGCATCAAAAGTAGGGATGATTCGGCACTGATTTGTTATTGTTTTGATGTGTCTCGGGCTGATGTTAAGGCTAACCCAGATGCTAAAGCGTATGTGATGGCACAAACCAAACAAAAGTTATGTGCTTGCCATATTCGCAACCCATCAGGGCAATGTTGCCTTAAAGACTTTGCTATTGTGGAAGGTGTATCATGAGTCATCGTTTAACGCTTGGTATTGAATTTTATTTTAAGGGCGAGCCTTTTTCTTCTTCTGTGACTATTGATTTGGACGAGCATTTTCAGGCAGATAGAGATGTGAGTCACATTTATGATATGTTGGCAAAAGAAATAGGCTTGGATCAATATCGCCATGAATATGATGTGATGGTGATGCAGGATTTGGTATGTCAGTCGGCAGAAGGTATTGCGGCTCAATATGTAGAAAATGGGCAGGTGGACTGGCAGGGTTTGAAAGAAGCTTGGCAAAAAGAAGCGGATATGATGGTGCTACAACCTATTGCCAACAAATTCTTTAATGTTGAATCTTTAGAAGATGAACCCAAACTTGCAGCAGCTTTGCTTGCGGCTTATCGCGCAGGGCAAGACAAGGCGGCAAATCTGTCGAAAACAAATATTGGTTGGAACGAGGGTTTTTAATGGCTGAATTAAAATGTTTATTGTGGGATGTGGATGGCACATTGGCAGATACCGAGCGTGACGGACATCGTGTTGCCTTTAATATGGCGTTTGAAGAAGCGGGTATGGATAGGCGCTGGAGCGTTGAAACTTATGGCGAGTTGCTGAAAGTGACGGGTGGTAAGGAACGCATGCAGTTTGACATCGACCGTGGTGGTATGCCTGAAATCCCTTATGAAAAGATTGCCGAGCTTCATGCGCGTAAAACCATTCATTACCAAACATTGATTGCAGATGGTTTGATTCCATTGCGTGCAGGCGTATTGCGTTTGCTTGAAGAAGCTTATGCTGCAGGG
>JALWPO010000180.1 GCA_026994965.1 Mariprofundaceae bacterium
CCAAATAATCTTCCGCTGTTGATTTCATCTTTTGCAATGTAATTGCAGAGATTTCTTGTGGACTCATTTTCTTACCGTTGGCTTCCACCCAAGCATCACCATTATCAGCAGCCACGATAGGATAAGACACCAAATCTTTATGATGTTTGGTTTCTTCCGAATCAAATTTACGTCCAATCAAACGTTTTACCGCATAAAAAGTATTATCTGGATTGGTCACCATCTGGCGTTTTGCCGCAGCACCTACCAAACGCTCATCCGCTGTAAATGCCACCACAGATGGTGTGGTGTTATCGCCTTCACTGTTTGGAATCACTTTGTATGTGTCGCCTTCCATCACCGCCACACATGAGTTTGTTGTTCCTAAATCAATACCAATGACTTTAGCCATTTCTTATCTCCTATACTTCCTAACTATAAAATTGTCTTACCGCTTTTATGGGGCTAGCAACTTCACAATTCAACCCCTACATAGTTCTTACTTCACTTCCCGCTGGATACCAATACTTGCGCTGGTCGAATCAGGCGACCACTCAATGTATAACCCGCACAATGTTGATTAATTACCGTCCCTTCTGGTTCATCCGATGGCATTTGTGATAGTGCTTCATGTTTATGCGGGTCAAATTGCTCACCCACCGCTTCTATACGTTCCATATCAAACTTACCCATCACATTATGCCACGCATCCAATGTAAGCTTAATACCATCACGCACTGCGCTTTCATTGCCTTCTTCGACTTCTAATGCACGTTCAAGATTATCCACCACATCAAGCAAAGCTGTAGCAAACTTTTCCACTGCAAATTTACGCGCATCTATCACTTCTTTAGCTGTACGTTTACGTAAATTATCCATTTCAGCATGTTGGCGAAGTAACTTATCTTTTAATTCAGCCACTTCATCTTCTAAGGCTTGTAAAGGGTCAATCGGATTGCCTTGCTCATCCACAGTCATGGCATCATCACACTCAGATGCTTCGCTTTGCGTTAGATCTTCGACCTCTTTTTCAATATCTTTGTTATTTTTCTCAACTTCTGACTTACTCTTCTTGGCCACAGCAGTCCTCCATGTATTCACTAACTGCTGTATAAGGCTCACTCAAAGTACTTTCAACCCTTAAATATGATTCAATTCAAATATAAATTTCACCTTGCAAGAATTTTATCGCTTGCCCAGAAATCAACACACGTTCGCCAACAAGCTTACAATGCACCTCACCACCTCTGGCAGAAACTTGCTTAGCATTCAGCACTGATTTTTCTAATCGCTTTGACCAATAAGGCATCAGTTGCGTATATGCAGAACCAGTCACAGGGTCTTCATCAATGCCATACTTGGGAGCAAAAAATCGCGTTACAAAATCATATTCATTCGATGCTGCTGTAATGATTACGCCTCTTAGATTAATCACCTTAAGCACTTCAAAGTTGGGTTCAAGCTGGCGCACTTCAGTTTCATCTTTAAGCACGACCATATAATCCTCTGCACATAGACAATCCATATACGCAATGCCACCCAAACCTTTTATCACCGCATCAGGCATCACACATGGTTTCGGTGGTTGTGCAGGAAAATCCAAGGTAAGCCAATCGCCTTGCCTGTTAACACTGAGCTCTCCAGATTTGGACATAAATACAATCTTATCTTTGCTGTAGCTCAAAGATTCAAACAATACATAAGCACTCGCCAATGTTGCATGACCGCATAAATCTACTTCTTGGGTGGGCGTAAACCAGCGGATATGAAAACACTCTCCTTCTTCTACAAAAAATGCAGTTTCTGATAAATTGTTTTCAGCCGCAATCGCTTGCATCATACTATCTTCAATCCAATCGGTTAAAGGGCAAACTGCTGCTGCATTGCCTTGAAACGCTTGTGATGTAAACGTATCAATTTGGTATATGGGTATAGATAACATCAGCCCAGCATTGCCAAGAAAGGTGTTTTTTTCAAGCCTTCTTTTTACGCACATTGGAACGTATTTCAGCTTGTGTTTTGCGCCAAGCTTCAATCTTGGCATGATCTCCACTTAACAAAACATCAGGCACTGATTTGCCTTCAAATATTTCTGGGCGTGTATAATGTGGCCAATCCAATATGCCTTCTTCAGTGAATGAATCCAACACTGCTGATTCTGGCGAGCCCAGTACGCCCGGCAATAAACGAAACACAGCATCAAGCACCGACAATGCCGCAGGCTCACCACCAGAAAGCACATAATCACCCAAGGACAATTGCTCATCCACTTCATCACAAATGCGCTCATCAAAGCCTTCATAACGTCCACAAAGCAATGTTAAACTATCTTTTTCTACATATTCCAATGCTTTTTGTTGTGTAAAGCGATGCCCAGAAGGGGTAAGCATCACAACATGTGTTTTTGTATCGCGTCTTCTGGCTTCACGAATAGCAGCCACCACAGGCTCAGGCTTCATCAACATGCCAGGACCACCGCCATAAGGTTTGTCATCAACGGTACGATGTTTATCTGTAGAAAAATCACGAATTTGAATACAATCTACTTTTGCGATATCAGCTTCAATCGCACGTTTGGGAATCGAGCAGCTTAATGGGGAATCAAAGAACTCTGGGAATAAGGTTAGGATTTGGGCGTAAAACAAGCTTCCATCCCATCCAACAACTCAATATCAATACGCTGAGCATGCTCATCCACACCTTGAATCACTTGTGCAGTGAAGGGAAGCAACCATTCCCCTTGTTGATCAGCATTTTCATCGGTATGCACAACCAGAATATCTTGCGCACCATAACCTTCTAAAGCCACCACATGCCCCATTTGCACACCATGATGAAAGACTTTACAGCCTATTAAAGTATCCCATAAATATTCATCATCCTGAACATCAACAGCACCGCGCTCAACCCATATCTTACTGCGCTTAAGAAGCGCTGCTTGGTCACGGCTCTCAATACCTTCCAATTCCGCCAGCATACCTTTGCCATGTTGCCAGCAGCGTATCACCTTGTAAGGCTTAGCCTCTTGCAGTTTATCGCCCAAATACCAACAAGCATACCCAGCTATGCCAGAGGCAGGCCGGGTATCCGAATAAACTGTAACTGTGCCTTTTAAGCCATGTACGCCTAAAATAGTACCTACATGAAGTAATGTGTCAGACATCATACCAACGAAGCGTATGGGATATTTTCAAGCGAAAATCCAATACGCGATTCAATAAAAAATGAATATAACTATTCAGCATATTGCCTTTAGGCTGTCATTCCGAGCAAAGCCGAGGAATCTTTCGTTAACATTGCACGAAAAAAATATCTCAACTACGTTCGATATGACATATGAGCAAGTGATGCAATCCACATGCCAAATAGTTACGAATATAATTAAGCAGTAGCCTTAGCTATCAAGCTTGCAACACGATCTGATGGTTTTGCACCCAAATCAGTCCATGCTTTTACACGCTCAATATCCAATTCAATTACTTCTGGTTCCTTGCAAGGATCGTAGTAGCCTACTTTTTCAATAAACGCGCCATCACGACGTTTACGTTCATCCATTACTACTACTGCATAAAATGGGCGTTTCTTACGTCCACCACGCTGCAAGCGAATCACTGTTGCCATATTCCAAAACCTCCAAGTATCTCCATGCCACAAACGACATTCCATACTTTATCTATCATCTCAATGCGGCGGCGCACTATACACAGCAAAGTATGAAAATCTACATCTTAGGCATGCCCGGCATGCCACCACCGCCCATGCCGCCCCCCATACCACCAAATTGACCCATCATTTGAGCCATCATACGTTTGCCTTTTCCACCTTTCATCTTTTTCATCATCTTTTGCATTTGCGCAAATTGTTTGAGCATTTTATTCAAATCTGGCACAGATGTTCCCGAGCCTGCTGCAATCCGTTTTTTGCGGCTACCATTGATTAATTTAGGATATTGTCGCTCTTTGGGTGTCATAGAATAGACCATAGCTTGCATGCGCTTTATAGGCTTATCATCTATTTCTCCAAGCGCTTCTTGCGGCAATTTCACACCTGGCAACATTTTAAGCATGCTGGACATCCCGCCCATATTTTGCATTTGCCCCAACTGATCGGCAAAATCCATTAAATCAAAAGCGCCTTTTTTCACCTTCTTGGCTAATTTCGCAGCTTGCTTTTCATCGACATTGGCTTGGATTTTTTCCACCAAACCGACCACATCACCCTGCCCAAGAATACGACCTGCCATGCGTTGTGGGTCAAATATTTCAAAGGCATCAACCTTCTCACCTGTACCCACATAGCGTACTGGAACACCTGTGCTATAGGCTACAGATAATGCCGCACCACCGCGCACATCGGCATCGGTTTTGGTTAATACACAACCCGATAAAGAAACGGTTTCATGGAACTGTTCAGCAATTTGCAATGCTGTTTGACCTGTCATGGCATCCAAAACCAATAATCGCTCCGTGGCTTGCACTGCATCTGCCACAGATTTGATTTCACCCATCAAACCATCATCTACAACTTGACGACCCGCTGTATCAAGAATCAAAACATGATGACCATTTGTACGCGCTAATTGCAATGCAGATTTGGCCATTTTACTGGCTGTATCGCCCTCACCAACCAAATACGGGACATCCACTTGCCCCGCCAAAATTTGCAATTGCTCACGCGCCGCAGGACGTGTCGCATCCACACTGGTTAAAGCAACTTTTTTGCCTTGCGAAGCCAATAATTTAGCAAGCTTTCCTGCTGTTGTTGTTTTACCTGCACCTTGCAAACCACAAAGCAAAATTACTGATGGAATCTTTGAAATATCCAAATCACGCCGTTGGCCACCCAAGACATCTGCCAAAACATCATGCAATATTTTAACAATCACCTGACCAGGGTTTAGGCTCTTGGCAACATCCGCACCCAAAGCTCGCGTTTTGACCTCTTCCATCAAATGTTTGGTCACAGGCAGTGCAACATCGGCTTCAAGCAATGCCATGCGCATTTCACGCAATGTTACATCTAAATCTGCTTCTGTAATACGTGCTACACCACGTAATTTATTGGCAATGCCGCCTATTTTTTCGCTTAATCGATCAAACATGATTCACTCCAACATTTCAGACTTATATGGATTTCCATCAGAAACTGAAAACCCTATAGATAGCAACGATAATATACCATCATACATTCACTTTGTGCAGGCTTATAGCCTTATGTGAAGCTAAAACGTTGCAGTCAAAGCTTCTTTCTTAGCCTTCCCCTTGCCTGGGTACTGCGGTTAGTTTTATGTTTATTTTTGGGCAGCTATCCCCCCAAGGAGCCTCTCTGGCTTCGCTACTCACCTTCAAAACAAACCATAAATCCGCAGGATAGCGGATTTAGACGTACTTTAGTGTGAGACTTACCCCTAAGAGACATGGATGCCTCGAATCAAAGAAAATGCCCCTGAAAATAGCTGCGTATATCCTCACCAAAGCTGGAAATCGGGCGCGAAACAAAGCAGGTGTTTTGCTTTTATCCCTTCTTCCAGCCTTTGCTTCGGCGCAGCTATAGCAAGGGGGGGAGATCGTCATTCCCGCAAAGGTGAGAACCTATGCTTTTACTTTGTGTCTTAGTGGCTTTGTGGTGCATATTGCGCAATTCACTCATCGGCCGACATAAGATGAAAGATGCTTCGACTATGCTCAGCATGACACGTTTCTTCGTGTTCTTCGTGGTGAGTTGGTCTTTTCGACCGCAGCA
>JALWPO010000181.1 GCA_026994965.1 Mariprofundaceae bacterium
CTGTTGTGTTTGCATCGGCAAAAAATGGTTATGCCATGCTGGATCACACCGAAGAATCTGATAATATGATTTGCTTGTTTGATACTATTCTTGAGCATGTAGAAGCGCCATCTGGCGATGCAGATGCACCATTACAAATGCTCGCAACCACTTTGGATTGGGATGAATATATCGGGCGTATTGTGATTGGTCGTATTGCCAATGGTCGTGTAAAAACAGGTCAAGAAGTCGCAGTTGTTCATGCAGACAGCACCATTGAAAACTTTAAAATTACTAAACTGTTAGGTTTTAAAGGTTTGGAGCGTATTGAAGTACAAGAAGCTGAATGTGGTGATTTGATTGCCGTTGCAGGCTTGGAAAATATCAATATCGGTGAGACTATGACCGATAAGAATAATCCTAAAGCTTTGCCAGTGATTAAAGTGGATGAGCCAACCTTGAGTATGGAACTGCATGTGAATAACTCGCCACTTGCAGGCACAGAAGGTAAATTTGTCACCACACGTCAAATTCGTGAGCGCTTGTTCAAAGAAGTACGTACCAACGTGGCAATGAAAGTTGAAGAAACTGATTCAGCAGATATTTATAAGATTTCTGGTCGCGGCGAACTTCAAATTGGCATTTTATTAGAGAATATGCGCCGTGAAGGCTTTGAAATGGCAGTATCTCGCCCTACCGTCATTGTCCGTACGATTGATGGTGTTAAAAAAGAACCTTATGAGCATGTTACCATTGATGTGCAAGAAGAATATCAAGGTGCTGTGATTGAGAAAATGGGTAAACGTGGCGCGGAAATGACCAGCATGGAAGCTGCCGCCGATGGTATGACACGTATTGAATTTATTGCCCCTACCCGTGGCCTGATTGGTTATACATCTGAATTTATGACCGATACACGCGGCACAGGCATTATGAACCATGTCTTTCATGAATATGGCGATTATGTGGGCGCATTACCTGGTCGCCAAAATGGCGTACTGATTTCTATGGCTGCTGGTGAAACAGTGGCTTTCGGCATGTGGAAAATCCAAGAGCGTGGCAAATTATTCTTTGGTGCTGGCGTGAAAGTCTATGAAGGTATGATTATTGGTATTCACAGCCGTGATAATGATTTGGTTGTGAATGCTACTCGTGAAAAGAAACTCACCAATGTACGTTCATCGGGTAAAGATGATGCCATTGATTTGGTGCCACCAATCAACCTATCGCTTGAACGCGCAATTGAATTTATTGCTGATGATGAATTGGTAGAAATCACACCTCAAAACATTCGCCTACGTAAGCGTCTGCTCACTGAGACTGAACGTAAACGCAGCACACC
>JALWPO010000182.1 GCA_026994965.1 Mariprofundaceae bacterium
GATTTTCACGAATCGCCACATATTCCATTTCTGGGGTAATGATGCCTTGACGCGCATAATGCATTTGCGACACATTCTTACCCACTTTAGCTTTTAACGGCTGTTTCAAATGCTCAAAACGCAAATGGTCCAAACTTTCATCATCACGGCGTTCATTGCCATATTTTGAAGATAATCCAGTTAAAGGCGCAGTATCTTCACGCTCAGCAATCCAGTTTGAACGCACATCTGGAAGCCCTTTTTGTAATTCAAGCTCAATATCAGGGTCGGTATAAGGACCAGAAGTATCATAAACAAGGATAGGGTGATTTTCTTCTATACCGTTCGATGTTTGGGTAGGCGATAGGCTAATTTCACGCATAGGCACACGAATATCAGGGCGAGAGCCCTCAATATATACCTTTTTCGAGTTGGGATAAGGTTGCCTTGCTGGATTACCCACTTGTGTCACTTCAATACCAGTATTTTGATTTGCTGCTTCCATGTATCCTACTCCAGAGTATGAGACTGCAAAATGCGGATGCGCATGATAACCGACATCCGCGCTTATGAATACCTAAGAAAATAAGGCTATTTTAATCACTATTTAGAGCCTATTCAGAAAGTTATGTTTAGATTTATCCACTTCAATTGAAATAACACTCTCCCCTGCTATAGCTGCGCCGAACAAAGGCTGGAAGAAGGGATAAAAGCAAAACACGTGCTTTGTTTTGCGCCCGATTTTCAGATTTTGTGAGGAGATATGCAGCTATTTAGGGCGACTTTTTTGGTTCGTTTTTTGTTCGTACAAAAAATGAACCAAAAGCTTTAACCGCAATATCCACAAAAGGTTTCTTAATCTTGAAAAGAATCAATTTACACCCCATTGTATAGACAATACTAGGGATAAACCACCTTAAGCATATCTTTAATCGGTTGATAAAAAGACACTGGTTTCATCACAAAACCATCCAAGCCAAGCTGCTCAAGAATACGTTTTCCATCTTCATCTTGATTCATGGAAAGCAATGCTTGTTGAAGTCTGTGAATAGCATCGGGCGATGTGCCCCGTGCAGCAACAATTGGCGTGAATGGAAATGGACCAAAACTGTCCACAACTTTGAGTTGTGCTTTAGCTTCAGGATGCGCCTTCAAATATTCAACATAGATATATTCATCCACATTTGCCACATCAGCCAAACCATTAAGCACAGCCACAATCGAATTTTCATGTGCGCCTGTATGCAATAGAAATCTAAAATGCTTGCGAATATCAACACCTTGCTTTTTCAATGCATAAGAAGGCACCAAAAAGCCAGAATTGGATCTCGAAT
>JALWPO010000183.1 GCA_026994965.1 Mariprofundaceae bacterium
GAACAATATCCCCAAGAGCCGAAAGCTTTACAATACATATTTTCATCTGTTTATTATATCTATTTTATTATAATACGCCCATGAAAAAACCATATATCTGGGATCAGTACTCTGACCAACCACATGTTATACAAGATAAAGTATATAAAAACAAAGAGAGACGAAAGCATCTACCCTCTTTTATCAAAACTCTTTTAACAGCTGTTGTTATCTTACCACTCTCCATCATCGCGATGCCTTTTGTCAAAAGAAAAGTGATTAACTCTCAAGAGTTTTTTTGTTTAGGTGTAGATTATCAGCGAAATCCTCAAGAAACTCTTAGTTTTATCCAAGAGCTTGGAGTCAAGCACATACTACTTAGAGTAAAGCTATGGGAACTAGACTCTCTTGATGCACTCAAACAATTTATATTAAAAACACCAGACACCATAGTCACGCTTAAAATCCTCCAAGATAGAGAAAATGTAACCAATTTAGCATTATTTGAAAAAAATCTTTCTCAAATCTTTTCTAAGTTAGACACTCTTGTTGACCTCTATGAGATTGGCTCTACCATCAACAGAGCAAAGTGGGGGTTTTTTAGTATTGATGAGTATAATGCATTTTTCAAAACTGCCTATGACCTACGAAACAACTCTTTTGCTCAACTTAAACTTATTGGCAGTGGCGTTATAGATTTTGAGTACCACTTTACAGCCCACACCCTTTTTAACCTATTGAAGTACAAGTACGATGGTATCTCGGCACTTCTTTATGTTGATAGACGAGGTGCTCCAGAAAATATGCAGTTGGGCTTTAGCTTGTCAGACAAGATAGCTCTTTTGAGCACTATGGTTTGGCTCTCACGAAAAACCTCTCAAAAGCTTTACCTCACCGAAACAAACTGGCCCATATCAAACACAGCACCTTACGCTCCAACCAGCCAAAAAGAGTGTGTATCGTTAGAAGACTATGCGAACTTCATGCTCAGATATCATCTGCTAGCCTTTGCTTCACAACAAGTAGATGCAGTCTCGTGGCACCAGCTTATAGCTCCCGGCTATGGACTCATAGACAACAGAGAGGGCATCACAAAATACCCAGCTTTCCAAACATACAAAACTATGATAACGCATCTTCGAGATGCACAGTTTTTGAGACTAGATATTAAACGAGGATACTATATATTGCAATGCCTAGTTGAGGAGGAGAAACTTCTGCAAATCCACTGGGCACTCAAACCTACAACACTCAAGAGGGAGAGCTATTTTGAAGTCTATTCAAAAAACGGGGTAAAAATAGAGGACGATAAACTTTCTATCGGTTCATCACCC
>JALWPO010000184.1 GCA_026994965.1 Mariprofundaceae bacterium
TTTATCTTTTTCTTTGCGTTTTAAGCGTAAGACAATGGTACTTAATACTGTTCCAAAGCCACCCATAAAAAACATCACTGCACCAAACAAGAATAAATAGAGGTTTTTGATACTTGCATGAGTATGAGGACCCATTTTAGTTTCACCATAGATAACCAGTGAGGCACCAATAACAGCAAGTACAACAAACCGTTTACGGGCTCTTATGGCTTTATCAATTTCTCGCTGTTTTGCATCTGTACTCATGATGTCTCCTTATATGAGCAGGATACTACGCCTTATATCCGTATTAGGGCAATGGTTAACATGAGTTGGTAGTATTTAGATATCATATTGATAAACCAAAATATCATGAAGGCATGAATATGCAGTGACTTTACCAATGCCTTTGAGCTCCAACTGTGTTGGAATCAATGCCTCTCCAAGAAGTTGATGGCTTTTTGCATCGACTAGAATTTCCCCAACCCTAGCTGTGGATTCCAACCGTGAAGCCAAATTGACATGAGACCCAATGGCTGTGAAACAACGCCGATCATGTGAGCCAAGTATGCCAAGTACAGCCTCACCTGTTGCAATACCAATACCCACCCCTAATTGTTCTAAATCATGACTGTGGCGTACTTGATTGAGTTTTTTTACAGATGAAAGAATATGTTTGGCTGCAGTGAAAGCATTGTAAACAGCCTCTTTATCGGAGCTTAAAACCCCAAAAACTGCCATGGCACCATCACCCATAATTTTATCAATCATACCTGCTTCATTCAAAATAGGTGGCAGCATACAATCCATATAATCATTCAGTGTTTGCATGACAACTTGTGCATCATGACGTTCATTAAAAGGAGTGAACCCGCGAATATCGACAAATAATGTGCTGATAAGTTTGCGCTCACCAGCAACATCGAATTGCAAATCGCCTTTAGAAATGCGATCCAACACTTCCTCACCTACATAGCGATTTAATGTGCGTTTAAGTTGTCCTTTTAATAACACCAATTCATTGGATGCTTGTTGATACTGTTGCATTTGCAGGGTATGTGCAGTGACATCAGAAAATAATACCCAATCTGTATTTTGATGGCGTATACCCGATATATCGGTGTATTGATTTTGAATCAGTTGAACTTGGGGCAACTCAAAACTTTCGGTGATGGGTAGCATGCCAAATAATATTTCACAGCTTGCATGCAACTCGCTGCCTATTTCAGGCTGCTTATGAAAATAATGTTGCCAATCTCCACCAACTTCTTTGATGGTTGCCGTATCATATTCAAGTTTAATCCATGCTGGGGCAAACTGTTGTATATGATGCTTTGCCATATGCTGGTAAATGATACTAGGCATATGATTTGTATTCATGATTGGATAAGCATTTCTGCCAGTTTTAAAAAAGATTCTTCAACGTGCTCACCTGTTTTTGCACTGGTTTTGTAAACAGGTGTAGATTGGTGATGCTGAGCAAGTTCTTCAATGGTATCGTTGGGTATGCACCATGCATCTGTCAAATCAGCTTTATTGATTAAGAATACATTAGGAATGATGCCTAAATCTTGCTCGACACGCTCTAAAATTTCCAATGCTGTTGGCACAGTATCTGGTCGTGTTCCATCAATGACCGTGATAATACCTGATGCTCCTCTTAAGTAGCTCGTGGTGATTTTCTTATATTTTTCCTCACCGTGAATATCCCAAATCATAAGATTTACACTGGTGTTACCCACTTCAACTTGTTTCCGATCAATTTTAACGCCCATGGTAGATAGGTATTTCTCAGAAAATTTACTGTAAACAAATTGTGCTGTCAGGCTGGTTTTACCCACACCTGCTGCACCAAGTATACAAATCTTCTTTTGAATCAATGTGTTGCCTCTTTTGTTTTTAGCAGAGAAAACTTTATGGCTTTGTTGCCTTGATAGATAAGTTGGCTATTGATTTGCAATTGAGAAATGCCATATGCTTTTAGTATGCTTATGATTTTATTGAGCCTTATACGCGCTACAAGCTTTGTGTCAGCATCATAAAAGGCTAAAATTTGAAGCTGAGTTGTAGGGTTTAGTTTTAAGCTCTTTTGATAAATATCAGCAAGCTTTTTAAGGATGGTTTTATCATGAGATGTAAGGGTAGGTTTTTTATTGGTAGAAACCAAATGGATGGATTGGACTTCTATGTTCAGCTTTTGCCATGGCGATGTATCAAGGTGTAACTTTTCAGTAGAAAATGAATGAACACCTTGAATCAAAAGCGCATTTTCTTGTGCATGCTTGACCCATGTTTCTGGTGCAATGCCTTGGGCTATTAATATACCTTTGGTGAAGGATAAGTTTACTGATGCAGGTGGTTGCAAGATTTTCATCGCTCGCGCTAGAATGACATCATCAGATAACTTCAATGCACGATAATTAAAACCTTGAATCCCTGATATAGTATCCATGGTACGCTTGGCTTGGTTTATCCATTGCTTTGAAGCATAGCCTTGTGCTACTAGAATTTTATCATTATTCATGCGAAGTGTCACACTTTTAGGTGTATGCAATGCCTGCTTGGCAAGACTTAATAAATATTCAGGTGAATCAGTGCGTATGACTTGTTCATCATGGTAGTTAGCAACCTCAGGTATGGACTCAATGCTTGTTTTGGCATGCTTTAGCCAAGCTTGAGTTGCTTTGCCAGTAAGCGTGAGTGTTGAACCATTCAACTGTAGATGAATATCATTGGATGGTTGAATGGCTTTGCGAATACGTTCAATCAATGGTGTGGGTTGTATGAGTTGACGCGTATCAACAGCTTCAATGCCAGTTACCCATAATGCTTGTTTCTCGGCATAATCAGCCCAAGCTTTGGATGCTCGACCTGATATATATAGTGTATTTCCTTTTAAAGCGAGGTGAATACCTTGCGGCGGTTGTAGGCGCTGAATGGCGCGTTTTAACACAATATCATGATCTAGTGAGCGATAAGGTTGAAATTTGTATTGAACATTATCTTTATTTAATTCAAAGGTTTTCAATAAGGAAGCGGGCTCTTTGCTTAAAGGGTCTCTCAAGCCTGTTAAGGTATGCAGACCATCTTTTTCAGACACATGGGTGAGTACAATACCAGATTCATGGCGTAGGCTTTCAATATAATGTTGCCAATGCGTTGTGTTGATATGGTTTTGGTATATATGCCAGCCCCACCAAAGCAAAGCGATAGACAATACACCCACAATTACGATTAAGGGTTTTTGAGAAGATGAAGATTCTTCCTCCTGTTTTTTGCCATAATCTGAAATCATCAGTGTGGAAAGCAGTGTTTCAACATGGTCAAAATGACTGGTATCACCATCAAAGTTTTGTAAGGCGGCATGAAATTCATGTTGGATATCTTCAAGTACAATACTCATGTTAGTGTACAGTGAGCGAGGAATATTGCCACGGCATACAACAGCCAAGACAGTATCAGGGCCTTGCTCAACGATGATTTCAAGATCGCCCAAACGTAGGCTTTGTTCTTCTTGATCAGAGCTTGTTGTAAATGAATCTTGGATAAAATCACGTACAGCCGTAAGCATACTTGAAATCACATCCGCATCTTCATTGCCAGAGGTATCAAAAGATAAATGTTTGAGTAATAAGCCAGTTTCTTTATGAATAAGAAACACTTGTTCTACACGATAAACCAAGGTGTTCAGCATCACAACTTCTGCAAATGATTTACCTGTACGGAAGGCATCCAAGCGCCATTGAAGTCCTTTTGCGGAAAAAGAATGTTCCAAGGTTTGATTTAAAGATTGCAACATTCCCGCAATGGCATGATTAATGGCTTTGCGTATGGATGGACCCATCACTGGGAATAAAGCATCGGAAAGTGGTTTGGGATTTTTGGCAATGGATGCTGTGATAGCATTTTCAACAGCGGGTTGAAGCGCTTCACCCAATTGATTGCCTTCTTTGCTACGCAGGCGTACAGCTTCAGCAAGTACTTCTGCAATAGCTTTGGCATGCAGGTTTTTATCGTTTAAAAGCGTCTCAATTTTATCAATCCGTACAGATTCCTCTTGAAAGAGAATCTCTCTAAGTGCTTGAATATCAGAAGAGCTTGCTTGCGGCGATTGATTTTTTTCAGTCATGGGTAAGTTATATGACCGTATTTATTTTTTCTTAGGTAATTTAAAATCACCATTTAAGCGAAGTGCAAATTCAGAAAACATATCTGCAAGTGCTTTTCTATCAGTCTTATCTTCGCGCAATTCTTCTACAGACTGCTCCAATGCAGTGCTTAAACTATTGCGGACATTTTGGATTTCAGCCAATAGGCTCTTGGATTGTTCCAAAATATTATCTCTTAAATCACTTTGTCCCTGGGCTTGGCTATTTTGCAATTGGGTTAATTTCTTATCGGTATCATCGCTTTGTTTACTCAACTCATCGCTCAAGTGTCTGGTATCATCTTCACGTTCACCACGCTCACTAGCGATACTATCATTGAGGCTTGCAACTTCTTGTTTGATATATGTTTCTAGGGAGTCAAGGCGACCATTGGTTTCAGCACGTAAAGATTCTGATTCATTTAACACGCGTTTTTCCAAACGTGCAAAACGTTTCTCATAATCGCGCATTTGTGCGCCAAAAATAATGTCTCGAATTTGATCTACATTGCCCGCTTCTACGGCAGAGATATCATCCTTTTTACTCATAACACCCTCTTTTACTGTAAGTATGGATTAAACTGTTGATGGCTATAATAGTGTTAAAACATTAAACAACAAGCTTGTATTATATATAACCATTTAGAAAATAAGGCTTTTCGAGATTAAAACCTAAAAGGCGATATCTTGCTTTTTTGTATTCTTGTAGTTTTCTATCTATTGATAATTAAAGGCAAAAGTTTTGCTTGGCATAATCAATCATATATTTTTCCACATCTTGGCGAGAAGCTTTTATACCGAGCTCATGCATAGATGTAACGGGAGCATCTTGCATGCCACAAGGTACAATGCCTGAAAAATGCTTGAGATTGGGTGATATGTTCAGCGCAATACCGTGAAAGGTGACCCATTTTCTACATCGCACGCCCACAGCGGCAATTTTTAATCCATGAACCCATACACCAATACCGCGCTTATCACGTGAGCCGTGAATATCAAAAGCTGCCAATGTGTGAATGACCATCTCTTCCAAACGCCAAACATGTTGATGCAAATCTTTTTCATGTTCAATATTTACAATGACATAGCATACCAATTGTCCTGGTCCATGATAGGTGACTTCACCGCCCCGACCTGTGGAATAGACCAGAATATCTTCGCCATCAATATGGCGGGTTAAAATATCGCTTTCTTGCGCTGATGTGCCCAGTGTATAAATAGGGGGGTGTTCGGTAAGAATAAGTGTATTTTGTGTCTTATTTTGCAATATGCTAGCAACGATGTTTTCCTGTTCAATCAAGGATTCAGGGTAAGATTGTTGCTGATGTTTGATGATACGCATGCGAGAAGGCTAAACTATTTTGCGTAGAGTTTGTACAAAAGCCATTGCGCTCTTAGAGTATCTGCCCTTGTTGAAGGATGGGAGAGCATGGTGTCTAAAAC
>JALWPO010000185.1 GCA_026994965.1 Mariprofundaceae bacterium
GGTTTTCAGGTGCGCAATAATAGGAATGCACATAATACACCTGCTTGCCTTGCAGCGGGGACAGCACAGGGTGAATGGGTTTGTCCGCAGCAAACACCACATCATTCCAGCCCATATGCGGAATTTTGTAACCACGCTCAGGGTGTGATTCTGGAAAATGCTTCACCACACCTGGAATTAATTTTAATCCTGCGTGCAAACCAAATTCATGTGATGCGCTCATCAAGGCTTGCATACCCAAGCAAATGCCCAAAAAAGGCATGCCTTGTTCCACTTGTTCGATAATTGCCGCATCCAAATCCGTAGTTTTCAATGCCGCCATACAATCACGAAATGCGCCAACACCTGGCAAGACTACGCGCTCATAATCCTTTAACGCATTGGCATCTTTGACCAAATCAACATTCGCCCCAACCTTTTCCAAGGCTTTAGCGACAGAATGAAGATTGCCCATACCATAATCAATGAGGGCGATTTTTTTCATAGCTTAGCGTACACCTAGAGTGCACCTTTGGTCGAGGGGATACCTGTTTGGCGCGTATCAGCTTCCAGTGCCATGCGCAAAGCTCTACCAAACGCCTTGAATACAGTCTCAATAATATGATGATTATTATCACCGCGTAAATTATCAATATGCAGTGTGATTCGACCATGATTACTCACCGCTTGGAAAAACTCTTTAAACAAATCAATATCAAATCCACCCACTGTTTCTTTAGGAAAATCAATATTGTACTCCAAGCCAGGGCGACCAGAAAAATCTAGCACCACGCGTGATAAAGCTTCATCAAGCGGCACATAAGCATGACCATAACGCACAATACCTGACTTATCTCCCACAGCCTCACGCAATGCTTCACCCAAACAAATACCAATATCTTCAACCGTATGATGATCATCAATTTCTCTATCACCCTTGGCATCCACAACCAAATCAATCAAACCGTGACGAGATATTTGCTCCAACATATGATCCACAAAAGGAATGGATGAATTTAATTCAGACTTGCCCGAACCATCCAAATTTAAACTCAACTTAATGGATGTTTCCTTGGTTTTGCGTTCAATTTGTGCTGTGCGACTCATATTAAAATCTCCTCAAGCGCGGCAAGCAAAGCATCATTTTCATCTTTGCTACCCACAGTGATGCGTACACAATGGCTTAATAACCCACCTTGTCCATGCATATTTTTAATCAAAATATTTCGTTGTTTCAAACCTTCAAAGACAGCATCGGCATCATGCACACGTATCAATATAAAATTAGCCTGCGATGGGAACACCTCAATATTTGGGTGCTTGCTTAATGCTTGTTGCAAACGAGTGCGCTGCTCACAAATTATCTGCGCCTGATTTTCAAATACTTCACTATGCTGCAAAAAGAATTGTGCTGAAGCCTGCGTTAAGCTATTAATATTATAAGGCATGCGAACCTTATTCAAATCTGCAATCACAGTAGCATCGCCCAGCAAATAGCCCAAGCGCAATCCAGCCCAACCCAATTTAGAAAATGTGCGCAATACCAATACATTGGGTGCAATCAGACTTGTATGTGTGCGTGCAGAAAATGGTGCATAAGCCTCATCAATGACCACAAGCCCTTTAAAATCCTTTGCAATATGACGTATGGTTTCTTCAGACCACAAATTGCCTGTGGGATTATTCGGGCATGCCAAAAATGCAATCGCTGCATTTTCTCTTGAGCATACTTCCAAGAATTTATCTGCATCCAAAGAAAAATCATCATTCAATGGCACAGGTGCTACAGAGCGCTTTAACCAACGCGAAATCATCTCATACATCACAAATGTAGGCGTTGGCGTCACACAAACTCCCGCATCACAAGCCATCAATAACATTTGAATAATTTCATCCGAGCCATTGCCAAGCAGCACTTGGTCAGCTTGCAATCCTTCCTGCTCTGCAATCAAGCCTCGCAAGTTTACCATGTCCGCATCCGGATAACGGTTAATCTCAACTTGAGACAATATGCTCGCCCACTTTTCACGCAAATCATCAGGCAATGTAAATGGGTTTTCCATAGCATCCAATTTCAACATCCCTGTTGAATCAGGCACATGATAAGCCGCCAGCGCACGAATATCTTTTCGTATCATATTCAAAATATTAACCCTTATCCTTCAAACGAAGTTCTAATGTTAAAGCATGCGCTTGCAAGCCTTCCCTATGCGCAAGATGAGCTGCCGCCGCGCCAATATTGGCAACGCCTTCACGTGTGGAACGAATCACACTGCTTCGCTTTTGAAAATCATACACGCCCAACGGGCTTGAAAAACGCGCGGTACGATTGGTCGGCAACACATGATTTGGGCCAGCTACATAATCACCCAAAGCTTCGGGAACATAATGCCCCATAAAAATCGCTCCAGCATGTTTAATCATGGGCAATAAGGCATCTGGATTTTCCACTGCCAACTCCAAATGTTCTGGTGCAATCACATTCACAATCTCTGCCGCTTGCGCCAACGAATCAGCCAAAATCAAAGCACCATGGGTTTCTACTGATGCACGCGCAATATCTTGGCGTTCCAACTTTTGTAGGTGTATTTCAATATGCTCTGCTACAGCATCCAGCAGGGTAGCATCGGTAGAAATTAAAATACTTTGTGCTGCTTCATCATGCTCTGCTTGCGATAGAAAATCTGCCCCTAGCCATTCAGGGTTTCCACTATCCACAATCATGGCAATCTCTGATGGGCCAGCAATCATATCAATACCGCATGTGCCAAACACTTGGCGCTTGGCAGCGGCAACAAACTTGTTCCCTGGCCCTACAATTTTATCCACGGCTGGAATGGTGTTTGTGCCATATGCCAAGGCTGCAACCGCTTGTGCACCACCCACAGCAAAGCCTTGTTGTACGCCCGAAACATAGGCTGCCGCCAAAACCAAATCATTGATTTCTCCAGCAGGTGTTGGCACAACCATCACAATCGTTTCCACCCCTGCCACATGCGCTGGTACTGCATTCATCAATACCGATGATGGATAGGCGGCTTTACCACCAGGCACATACAATCCCACTTTATCCAAAGGCGTGATACGTTGACCAAGGGTTAAGCCTGCATCATCGGTATAATCCCAATCTTTTTGGATTTGATGTTCATGATAAGCGCGAATACGCTGCGTCGCCAATTCAAGCGCAGCCCTATCTTCATCCGATACACGCTCCCACGCCGCCAGCATATCATCACGACGAATCACCATGTTTTCAGCCGTGCAATCCCAGCCATCAAACTTCGCTGTATATACACACAAAGCTTCATCACCACGGGATTTTACATCCGCAAGAATATCTGCCACTAACGCTTGAATATCATGCCCTGTATCGGTTTCACGACTCAATAAACTGTTTAGTTGTTCACTAAAATCATGTTGGCTCGCATCAAGACGGCGAATATTAGCCATTGAAATCTCCTAAAACGTGAGTTTTAAATCACGCGACTTCGCGACGCTGCACAGCATCGCGTAATTGCTTAATCATAGGGTTAATCAGCGCACGTTTGGTTGCAGAGCTTGCTGGGTTCACAATCAAACGACTAGAAATATCATATAAAGTTTCTTCTTCTACCAAGCCATTGGCTTTTAGCGTGCTTCCTGTCTCAACAATATCGATAATTCGCTCAGCCATACCCACCAATGGTGCCAATTCCATACCGCCATATAAATGAATGACCTCTGCCTGAATACCTTGTGCAAGGTAGTGTTTCTCGGCAAGATAATCATATTTGGTTGCCACACGAATACGACTACCCGATTGCGGCTTGCCTTGCTCAACAAGCGCTTTAGGCCCACAAACACAAACGCGACAGCGCCCAATCTTTAAATCCAAGGGTTCATAAACATGAGGTCTGTGCTCAAGCAGTAAATCACGACCTGAAATACCCATATCCGCTGCGCCTTGCTCAACATAAGTGCATACATCAGCCGCACGAATAATCAAAAAACGAACTTGTACGCCATCAATCACAGGTCCATCGACCATCAATTTTCGTGTGCTTTGAACATCTTCAATAGGCGTGAGTTTAGCATGCGCCAACAAAGGCAATGTTTGCTCTAGAATACGCCCTTTAGATAAGGCGATGGTTAATGTATCAGCCATAAAAATTGACCACCTGCGGCATCATATCGCCACCACTATGACGCTCGATTTTTGCCCCTAATTTATGTAATTTTTCTTCAATTCGCTCATATCCACGGTCAATATGATAGACACGAGATATTTTTGTTTCACCTTTTGCCGCCAATCCTGCCAGCACCAAACTTGCAGATGCGCGCAAATCAGTTGCCATCACAGGCGCGCCTGATAAATAATCCACACCACGCACAATCGCCAAATGACCATCCAAACGAATATCAGCACCCATACGTACCAATTCTTGCACATGCATAAACCTATTCTCAAAAATAGTTTCACTGATGGTGCTCGTACCATCAGCCAAACACATCATCGCCATAAATTGCGCTTGCAAATCTGTAGGAAAGCCTGGGTGAGGCATGGTACTAATATTTGTAGCTTGCAAACGCTTGGGCGCAGCGCAACGAATCCAATCCTCGCCTGTTTCCACCACACCGCCACAAGCCCGCACTTGCGATAAAAATGCTTCCAAATCATAGGGAGAGCTATGCTCCACAGTCACATCACCACCCGTGATTAAACCTGCTGCAAGATAAGTCGCCGCTTCAATACGATCAGGAATAGCAGTCATTTCACCGCCAGAAATCCGATCAACACCTGATATTACAATGCGATGCGTACCATCACCTTCAATCTTTGCTCCCATACCACGCAATGAATCTGCTAAATTCACCACCTCTGGTTCAGCAGCAGCATTTTCCATCACGGTTTCACCCTTAGCAAGCACTGCTGCCATCATTAGATTTTCAGTACCCGTTACGGTGACTTGATCAAATACAATATGCGCACCATGCAAACCATGAGGTGCTTCAGCCCTCACATTGCCATGCTCAACCACGATATTTGCGCCCATAGCTTCCAAGCCCTTCAGATGCATATCAATAGGGCGAGCACCAATCGCACAACCACCAGGTAAACTTACCTCAGCACGACCAAAACGTGCTAAAAGTGGACCTAACACCAAAGCCGATGCACGCATGGTTTTTACCAATTCATAAGGTGCTACGGGCTTATCTGCGCAGCGACTGTCAATATGCAAACAAGCCTGATCATCAAATGTTACTTCTGCACCCTGATGTGCAATCAAAGTCATCATGGTTGTAATATCTTTAAGATGCGGAATACGCCGATAGACCACTGGACCATCGGCTAAAATAGCTGCTGCTAATAAGGGAAGCGCTGCATTTTTTGCACCACTGGCTTGCACTCGCCCATGCAACGGTTTACCACCTTGAATAATAATCGATTCCATAAGGATGCGCACGCTAACGACTGCTTGCTTGGCAAACAATGCTTTATCAAGTTTATGACCATGCTTAACAAACATATTGAAAAGCGTTTGACATAAAAACATGTCGTTATACACTGCGCCGCCCATCGAGCTTGAGCTTGTTGGAT
>JALWPO010000186.1 GCA_026994965.1 Mariprofundaceae bacterium
GGATGATGCCGATGCTTTGCGCATCAAGTATTGGAAGCAGTATGGCTCTACGCTGCGCGGGCTTATGCTGCATCACGGTGTGGATGCAGAAGCATTTTTACAAGATGTGCATGATGTGCAGGCGCATGATTTATTGCAGCCTGATGATGCTTTGCATAGCGCCTTGGAGAAGTTAAAGCCAAGAAAAATTATTCACACCAATGGTACACGGGAGCATGCAGAGCGCATTCTGATGGCATTGAATGTGCAACAACATTTTGAACAAATTTATGATATACGCTACAAGGATTATATGCCAAAGCCCTGTGAAGATACATTGAAGTTGCTATGCAAAGAAGAAGGTATAAGTCCTGAAAAAGTATTGGTGGTGGATGATATGCCAGAAAATTTAGCGGCAGCACAGGCGATTGGTGCGCGAACGTGTTGGGTGTCGGCAAATTATCAAGCATCACACCCATGGGATTATGCGCTTCCATCGGTTGTGGAGCTACCCATGATATTGCATGGTGAACGATTGTGTTAGCTGTAGAACTGCTCTATCAGGCTGCAATGGGCATAAAATCTCAGCGCCTTTTAATCATTCACGCCAAGCCACACGTATGGCTAAGGGATGTATGTGAAGCAAGTGATTCATACACTTTATTGCAGAAACATAAGGCATACTATGATGATATAGTGGATTTAGGATTAAAGGTAAGTGAGAAGTTGGTAGAGCAGGATTTGCAACACTATGATTTTATTTTGGTTATCCCTTCTAAGAATAAAGCACTTACGCTATCGCATATAGCCTTGGGCATGCAGGCATTGGCGATAGATGGAAAAATCATGTTGGCATGTGCAAATAAGCATGGTGCTAAATCGTATGAAAAGGCATTGAAACAGCTTGCTGGTGAGAGCGCATCTGTATCGAAATCTAAATGTAGAATATGTTCAGCACGCAAAAAAGAGACTTTTAATCAAGGGTTGGCTCAACAATGGATAAATGCAGCCTCTATTCAGCATGTACCCACATTGGGTTTATACTCGCAGCCTGGTCTTTTTGCTTGGGATAAGATGGATGTTGGCTCGCAATTATTACTCAAATATTTACCTGAGCTTGAGGGTGAAGGTATGGATTTGTGTTGCGGTTATGGCTTGTTATCGGTTGAGATATTGAAGAAATATCATGGCATCACACATTGTCATTTGGTGGATGCGGATTATTCAGCATTGGATTGTGCGGATAAAAATGTGCAACCTTGGGCAGATAAGGTGAGTTTACATTGGTTGGATGCCTCACAACCAGAGCGTTTACCCAAAGTA
>JALWPO010000187.1 GCA_026994965.1 Mariprofundaceae bacterium
CACGCGTGATTTATGCATCATCAGCAGGCACATACGGAAATTCCCCTGCCCCCAATGCCATTGGCTCAGGAGAAGAACCTGAAAATATCTATGGCTTCTCAAAACTCGCCATGGATAGAATTGCAAAGCGTTGGTATGGCAAAAATAGTGCGCCTATTATTGGTCTACGTTATTTCAATGTGTATGGCTGTGGCGAGCATCATAAAAATGAACGTGATGGCAATAAAACAGCATCCATGATGTTACAAATGTATGATAAAGCCAAAGCAGGTGAGCAATTGCGTTTGTTTAAATATGGCGAGCAAATGCGTGATTTTGTGTATATTCGTGATGTGGTAGGCGCAAATATTGCAGGATTATCGGCAAGCCAATCTGGCGTTTGCAATGTTGGCTCAGGCAAAGCCCGCACCTTTAATGATATTGTAAAAAACCTTGGTTTGGCATTGGATACCACATTTGATGTGGAATATTTTGATAATCCATTCTCTTTTTATCAAATGCATACCGAAGCAGACTTAAGTGAAACTCAACGTATTCTCAATTGGCAGCCTGAATGGAGCCTTGAAGCGGGTATAGCTGATTATATCAAACTGCTTGAAACTGGGCAGCGTGGCCCTATGGTCTGCCTATGAAACTGATTGCCCTACTATCTTTTCTCATGCTAAGCATGAGCGCTTGTATGCATCACCCTATTCACCAAGGCAATGTGCTCAAAGAAAATAATGTTTGGCTGGTACAAGAAGGCGATACTCAATTTCATGTGGAAAGCCTATTGGGTGCACCTACGATTGTGGATGCATTGATACCCCGCCGAGTTCAATATGTAGAAGAATATAAAAACGAGGAAACAGGTGAAGCTTATACACGTGGCATGGTGATTGATTATGATAATGCTTTGCGTGTGAAACATATTCGTCGTTTTGGGTTTAAAAAGTAGCTATGGCACTGTATCGACCAGGTAAACGCTCCAACAAATCCATGCTCTTGAGTGGCATCTGGGTGGTGTTTTTTTTATCGCTATTGTTGCCTGGGCATTTGGTGCTGATTGCCTTTATCTGGTTTCACTATGACGATGGAAGCAATCTAGCGCATGTTATTGCCTTAACAGGCTTATCTGAGCGCATGCTCTGGTTTACAGTTGTCATCTCATTTTTTATGGATTTATGGGTTGTTTTTCATGATAGAAAAAGACGCTATAAATTTAGACCATAGAAAAGGCATCTCAAAAGAGATGCCTTCTTCACTACTCTTGATTAGGAGGGGAGGGGGAAGAAAATCAAGAGCTTCTACAGTTATAA
>JALWPO010000188.1 GCA_026994965.1 Mariprofundaceae bacterium
AAGGAGGGGGTATGAATGTTTTGTGAGCGACCAGACGCCCCGAATTTTGTAAGGGATTTGGGGAGGCGGATAGGTCTCAGGCTGGATTGTGTTTTAGGGCATTGCGACCCTGTAAAGGAGCTTAGCCTTCGCCTGTTTCCGAACAGCCCACGTAAGGCCCGGTTTGCGCCGGTGACCTTGTATAGGAGCTTGGTTTGGCCGTTCACACCCCATCCGGGGTTCCGCCTCCTTGAGCAGGGAGTATAGCCATGGCCTTTATCGGTGTCGATCTTCATACGAATTCCTTCACGATTTGCCGTCTGCGCGATGACGGCACGGAAGGTTTCGAAACTTTCACGCTGTCGGCTGGCGCCCTGCAGGCGTTTTGCCAGAGCCTTGATGCCAATGACGAAATTGCCGTTGAGGCCACGGGCAACACGGCCTGGTTTTGCGACGAAATCCGCCCCTGTGTTGGGCGCGTTGTCGTGGTGAACCCGCGCCAGTTCCAGGTGATCCGCAAATCGGTCAACAAGACCGACAAGAACGACGCGCGGGCTTTGGCCTTCTTTCTGTCCAAGGACATGTTGCCCGAAACCCGGCTGAAATCGACAGCGGAGTCGGAGCTCGGCTCGTTGGTTGCGACCCGTGACGTCTTCGTCAAGCAACGCACCATGTTGCTGAACAAGATCCACGCCATGTTCGTGCGTCGTGGCACAAAGCTGAAGAAAGAGGGGCTGTCCAGCAAGAAGCGCCTGCGCGAACTGGATGTGAGCCAGTTCACGGCACTTGAACAGGTCGAGTTGAATGCCTTGCGCAATCAGGCGCTCGGCCTGACGGAAACCCTGGCCGAGCTGGACAAGGCGATTGAAACCGCAGGCGCAGACCTGCCAGGCCATGAAGGGATCAGCTCGATCAAGGGGATCGGGGCACGTTCGGCAGCCATTCTGCTGGCGGGGATCGGCAATATCAATGACTTCGCAAGCGCCGACAAGCTGGCGGCCTATGTCGGCATCGTGCCGAAGGTCAGCCAGTCCAACGAAACGGACAACCGAGGGCGTATCACCAGGCGCGGCAACAAGCTGATGCGAACCACCCTGGTACAATGCACCTTGGTGGCCATCCGATACTCGGGATACCTGAACGCCTTCTATCAGCGCATCAAGGAACGCCGCGGCTCGGGAAAAGCCATCATCGCGACAGCCCGCAAGTTGCTGTCGATCATCTACGACACGCTCAAAAACGGCTGGGTCTTCGAGGATTTTCCCGCGTTCAAAATCAAACAAAATCAATGTTCTGCTGGACAAACATCATAGGAGA
>JALWPO010000189.1 GCA_026994965.1 Mariprofundaceae bacterium
CTGATTCCAGAGGTATGACCTTAGAAGATATTACATCTTGGTTGATTGAAATGGCAGCCAAACATGAGACGGTGATACGACTGCAAACAGGCGACCCTGGCTTGTATGGCGCATTGATTGAAATGCTACAGCCTTTGGATGAGGCTGGTATAGCATCAGCTGTGGTGCCGGGGGTATCTTCTGCCTTTGCATCTATGGCTTCAGCATCTGAGAGTTTGACGCTGCCTGAAGTCACACAGACCGTGATTTTAACCCGTGTAGAAGGGCGAACACCTATGCCTGATGGCGAATCCTTGCGTGAACTAGCACAACATAAAACCACCATGTGCCTATTTTTATCCATTACATTGCTTAATAAAGTGCGTGAAGAATTGTTGGCTGCGGGTTGGCAAGATGATGATAAGGTGTTGGTGGTGCAAAAAGCATCATGGCCGGGTGAAGAAAAGATTGTGCGCGGCACGATTGCGAATATCCGTGAAAAATGCAGGGATGAAAAAATTGCATCGCAAGCCATGATTGTGGTGAGTCCAACTTTAGGCGCAAGAGATTGGAAAACATTGAAAAAATCCAAGCTTTATGATGCAGGATTTACGCATCGCTTTCGTAAGGCTGAGAATAAATGAAACCCGTTCCTTCTCCCTCTTGAGGGGACAAGGTGAATGCCGAAGGCAGAGAGAGTACCCTGGGGTATAAGGTTAGGATGAGGGGTGATATTAAAACCCTCACCCCAACCCTCTCTCTGAAAAGGGCGAGGGAGCAGAAGAGGAAAAGGTTGTAAACGATGAAAGATACGATTTTATTGGTGGGTCATGGCTCACGTGAACCAAGTGGCAACAAAGAAATAGAGCAGTTTGCAGCAGAATGGCGCAAGCGTCGCCCTGATGATCGCATTGAAGTATGCTTTATTGAGTTTGCGGACATTACTTTGAATGCAGGGCTTAACAATGCAGCCAAGGGTTCTAAGCGTGTGATTGTTGTGCCTTTGATTTTAGGGGCGGCAGGGCATGTGAAAATGGAAATTCCACACCATATTGCGCATGCACGCGAATATCATCCAGATGTTGAATTTATTATGGCCAAACATTTAGGCGCAGGCACAAAAGTACTGCAAGCGTTAAAATCTGAATTAACCAAAGCGATGTTGGCTTTGGATGCACCCGATGCAAAAAATACAGGTGTGATTTTATTGGCGCGCGGTTCATCGGATAAAGTTGCCAATGGCGAAATTGCTAAGATGGCGCGTTGGCTGTTTGAAGAAACCGAGCATGAGATGGTAGATTTAGCATTTACAGG
>JALWPO010000190.1 GCA_026994965.1 Mariprofundaceae bacterium
ATGTTTATGATAAAGCTGAAACAGTAAGTAAAGCACAATTACTAACAGAGATTAAGAAAATAGATGGGAGCGGTAGTGGGCTAGATGCTGATTTGTGGCAAGGCGAACAAAAAGATACTCTAGTAGCTTCACTAAGAGCTAATGTTAATATAAATGGTGGTGGAGTTATTACTTGGGATAGCAATGGGTATTTTAATAGCACTAGTAGATTTATTGTAATAACAAATGGTAGAGGGGCGTTTTTTAGTACTAATGGTTATTTTGATATTACTATCCCTACATCAGGAACGATACAAGGTGTAGGCGGAGCAGCAAATGTTACTGCTACAAGGGCAGGAGTACCATTTACTGATTGGCAAGCACTATATTATATATTACCAATAGGTAGTAACAATCCTTCAATAGCCTCTAATTTTAGAATAGTATATTATACTTCTGATGTAGTCATCCCCGACAACTGGGTATTAATAGCTTCACAAAATGGTGATAATAACACCCTATCAATAGCAGGCGGTAAATACACATTACATAAAGGTGAGTCAATAGACACCATTAAGTATTCATCTGCTTTTGTGCCTAATGCTGACTTAGTAAGAGGACTACCTGCTGACTTCACATCAAGCAAAGCAACTAATGGTTATCAGAAGTTACCTAGTGGGTTGATTATTCAGTGGGGTACATACAGCAATGGAACAAACGGAACATATACAGTATCATTACCTATTGCCTTTCCTAACGCTGATTTAATGGTTTTAGGATATTCAGCTGTTGCTTTATCCTTTGGCGATGATAACTTTAGTGGTAGTGCTGGAAAAGATACTTTATCTACCATTAAAATAACGATAGACATCGGTGCAGACACTGCTTGGATAGCAATAGGCTATTAAAAGGATAAATTATGAAAATAGCAAACTACAACAAAACAACAGGCAAGCTTTTAGGTTGGTATTCACCAGAAATTAACGGAATTTATGTTCCTGAAGTTCCCGCAGTGCTTAATATGGACGGAACAGTAAAGACAAAAGCAATACCCGCTTACTATGACACTTCTAAAATACCTAAACCAAACATTGAAGTAAGTGATGCAGACTGGCAAACAGCTATTGACAATGGCTATAACTATGTAAATGCAACTAAAAAGACTTTATCAAAGAAAGATTTTAGAACATTAACAGAACTACAAACAGCTAAAATATCAGAATTAACAGCAGCATACAGTGCAGCTAATGAAACCGATATTGCTTATATGAATACAACGTTTCAAGCTAGCAGTAAATCACAAGGGCTAATAG
>JALWPO010000191.1 GCA_026994965.1 Mariprofundaceae bacterium
CCATCTTGACTTGCAAATACAGTTTGATAACGCTGTTTATCTTCTTCTGAATCAGGGCGATTGATATAAGGTGGCAATGGCATATGCCCGTATAATTGGATGGCAGCAGGCACATCATCTGCAATCAATTTCACTTCCACTTCTTTGCCATGCTTTGCCAAGATTTCAACATAAAAACTTTCTGATATTTTAATGCTATCGCCAGCTTTTAAGCCTTTGTTTGCCTTACCCCATGCCAGCCAAACATGAGCCTGATCCATCGCTTCTAGCAATAGAATTTCAACCTTACCACCACTGGGTTTAACACCCAAAAGTCGCGCAGGAATCACCCGTGTATCATTAATCACCCAAACATCACCAGCTTGTACTTGTTCTGGCAAATCCGTGATATTGCCATCCACAAAGCCTTCACTATCCCATTGCAATAAACGCGAAGCATCACGTTTTTCCAGTGGGCGTTTGGCTATTAAATCTTCAGGCAGTTCAAAATTAAAATCAGATGTTCGCATGATGCGAATACTAACCGATAGAAGAAATCATTTATATTTTCCAAACCAAATCAAATATTCAATATTATGGTTCAAAGTGTTTCTACACCATCAGGTGTACCCATTAAAATCACATCCGCACGTTGATGCGCAAAAATACCATTGGTAACCACGCCGGGCACTTCATTCAAATCATTTTCCAATGCTTGTGCATCTGTTATTTTTAGCCCCGTTACATCCACAATAATATTACCATTGTCCGTGGTAAAGCCTTCTCGCACTTGTGCCTTACCACCCAATTGATGGGCAATCCCCATCACCAAAGTCTCTGCCATAGGAATCACTTCAATCGGCAATGGGAATGCACCCAAATAGTCCACTTGTTTAGTGCTATCAACAATGCAAACAAATTTATCTGACGCAGCTGCCACAATTTTTTCGCGTGTTAATGCCCCACCACCACCTTTGGTCAAACATTTTTGAGGGTCAAATTCATCTGCACCATCAATATATACAGATAAACGATTCACTTGCTTCAATGCATCATTAAGCTCTAACACGGTAATACCATGACTGCGCAAGCGCTCTGCTGTAACTTCTGAGCTGGCAACTGTACCTTTGATTTTATCTTTCATACTTGCCAAGGCATCGATAAACATATTGGCTGTCGAGCCTGTTCCAACACCAATAATACTGCCTTCAACCACATACGCCAAAGCAGCCTCTGCGACTTTTTTCTTCATCTCATCTTGTGTCATCATGCATCCCCTTCACAATCAAATTGCGGCGTATCATATCGCAAT
>JALWPO010000192.1 GCA_026994965.1 Mariprofundaceae bacterium
GTTTACCATGGTATGCCAATCGCACATACAAGTGATCTGGTTTCGCATGATTACGCACAGATAATGCGCGACGATATACGCCCAAAGCACCATCGGGGATGGCTTGCCGCCACTGCGAATCTTCAGTACGAATATGAATCAATAAATCAGGGATATAGCGTTTTCCTTTTCGATTCACGATGACTAAAAATTCATTCATGCCCTCACGAATAGTTTCTGGGCGCGTTTCATAGTGAATGGTAAACTGCTCCCATTTTTGTGGCTCTGCCTGCCAAACAGGCTCGGATGAACATGATATGAGTGAGCCTAATAATAAAACCATGCATAATATTTTTTGCATTATTTATCCTGTTTACTGTGCATCACCAAATACGTAAGCACTTGTGTTTTCTCTACTTTATCCATCACTTCCAACCCATGCTGCGCTTTATGCAAATTCATACGCTCCACTACATGCTTCCACTCTAAAGCTGTATGTGCATTGGGCATGGGTGGTTTATGACAAATCGAACATTGTTGAGAAAATTGTTTGAACTCAGGCGTATCGGCATCAGGGTAAGATGATGTTTCTTGATGTGGCTTGCTTGCATCACAAGCTGCTAAACCCACTAATATCATGCATGCCATGATACTATTTTGTATCATGCTTATCTTGGTTATCATGGTCATCTTCATAATATTCATCATCGTCATTGCCTTCATACATGGTTGTCATCACATACACAAAACCACCAAATACCAGCATATAAGCCAATGCTGCCAACTGCCCCCAATTCAACCAATCGCGTGGTGCATCTGCTCTATCTCCCCAAAAAGGCAGTGTTAAACCAAAGGCAATCAAAACAACTACAATAATAATCGCAAAGAACCATTTCGGCACACGTTTGGATGATTCCAAACCCTCTCCACTGGCAATAATTTCATCATCATCCATACCCTTATATTTTTTGCGTGCGGCTGATTGCTCATCTCCAAACAAACGTTCATTTTCTTTATCTATACAATCTTGTTCTTCGCTCATTTTAGTTACCTACCTATCTACTCTGCAAAATACTGAAATGTAAATGTATCTTTCCAACCATCATCAGTTTCGGCATGTATACTCACGCGATGCAAACCTTTCTCCATATGGGGAGAGAAATGTAACATAATATCCTGACGACCTACACTATCCCATACAACAATGTCTTTTTCCAATGTATATGAAGATGGAGGTATACCATCCACACGCAAATGCATTTTTGCAGGCTCATAGCGTTTATGCCCAACGTGGATGCGATAATCCAA
>JALWPO010000193.1 GCA_026994965.1 Mariprofundaceae bacterium
ACCATACCAGCAGTCATACCTGATGTATTATAAGAAACTGTAACTTTTGGTGCATATACAACAGCAGCATTTAAAGACAATGCATCACTAATATTATAACCACCACCAATAGTCAAGTGTTCTTTAACTACACCTGGGAAACCTGACAAGTTGAAGAAATTGATTGCACCACCATCATAAGTTTGAGGATTACCTTGAGCATTTGCTTGTTCAGCAATTGGTGATTTACCATAGTTAAAACCAGTTCTAAATGCCCATGAATTTGTAGCATATTCATAACCAACAGCAACTGTATTTTGGTCTTTCCAACCAAAGTCACCATATCCAGCTGCCTTAGACCATTGAATGTTTTTATAGTCTATTGCTATTGTATTTCCAGACATAGCATAAGACAGACCAAGACCAATCTCAGCAGGTTGATCCAGTTTATCGCCTGATTTAACTGATTTTACACCAAAATCAGTTAATGCTGAAGCAATATTATTAGCATATTTCATTGCAATTTTTGATTTATACACTGCAGCTAAAGTTAAACCTTCAACTCCAGCATCTTTCATATCATAAGAAAGTCCGAGTTCATAGCCAAAACCTGTACTACTTGATTTTGGATTATTTGAACGAGAATAAGCACCAGTAGTTGGGCTTTGCTTAGTATAGTTCATTTGAAGGACACCATATTGTAGTACAGGAGCCAAACCAATAGTAAATCCAGAAGTTGAATAAGAAACAGGAATTGCAACTTTTGCAATTGATAAAGCAGTAGTCATACCAAAAGAACCATTTGTTCCACTTGCTTGAGCAGCTGTATAGCCCGCAACTGTACTTTTATAATCAGTACCCATACCAGCTACACCAGTTATAGAAACGCCATATACTAAACTCTCATTAATTCTTTGTGCAAAATAAATCTCAGGGATAACACTTGCAGGAGTTGCACTATCAGCCATAGTTGGTGCAGCTGTACTACCTGCAGCAGCAGAAGCAGCGTTTGAACCAAAAGAAACTGATGGAGCAAAGTAAGTTGCAACACCTGTTATTTCCATATTTTTAACAGAGCTAATCATAGCAGGATTCGCTAAAGCAGATTGTGCACCAAAACTTTTAGCAATACCAACACCACCCATCGCACGAGACTGAGCACCTTGACCGATCATAAGATCACCGTTTGTTGCGAAAGCTGATGTAGCACCTAGTAATAAAGAAGCACTTAATGCTAATTTGATTGTTTTTTTCATATGTTCTCTCCTCAGAGTATTTAAAATTAAATAGCGAAAACTATTTCGACTG
>JALWPO010000194.1 GCA_026994965.1 Mariprofundaceae bacterium
GGCATGATTTTGAAGCCTTTGAAGCGATGTTGGCGTTAAGAGATAACCGTACACTGGATGATATTGAGCACCCGTTTAATCAAGAATGTTATCTTAAATCATATGAAGAAATGGAAAAGCTGTTTTCCAATGTGCCTGAAGCCATAGAAAACACCATGCATATTGCAACGCGATGTAATGTGGATTTGCAGTTTGGACAGTATCAATTGCCCGATTTTCAAGCCCCTGATGGCATGGCATTGGAAGATTATATTCGTATGCAGGCCGAAGAAGGTTTAGATGGTCGTTGGGAAAGTATTCTTGCAGGCAAACCTGATGCGGATAGGGCTGAATATGATGCGCGCTTAGCCTTTGAATTGGATATTATCAATCAAATGGGCTTTCCTGGCTATTTTCTGATTGTAGCAGATTTTATCAAGTGGGCAAAGGCAAACCATATTCCTGTAGGCCCAGGTCGTGGTTCGGGAGCAGGCTCGCTAGTGGCTTATGTGTTGCTGATTACCGATTTAGACCCGATTAAATATGGGCTTCTTTTTGAAAGATTCTTGAATCCAGAGCGGATTTCTATGCCCGATTTTGATATTGATTTTTGCATGTCGCGTCGTGAAGAAGTGATTCGCTATGTGACGCAAAAATACGGTGAAGAAAAAGTATCTCAAATTATCACCTTTGGTTCGATGAAAGCCAAAGCGGTGATACGTGATGTTGGGCGCGTATTGAATATGGATTTAGCCAAAGTGAATATGATTGCTAAGCTTATTCCTGCTGATTTGGGAATCACTTTGGATAAGGCATTGGCTGCTGAAGATAGGTTGGTGAAGCTGATTGATGAAGATGATGAAGTGGCTAGGTTATTTGATTTGGCGCATAAACTGGAAGGTAAACACCGCAATGCAGGCACACATGCAGCAGGTGTAGTGATTGGGCGAGAAGCGTTGGTGGAGAGTGCGCCGTTATTTAAAATGACAGGTGCAGAATCAAAAGTTGTGCAATGGGATATGGGCAATTCAGAAAAAATGGGGCTGATTAAGTTCGATTTTCTCGGGCTGAAAACCCTAACTGTGATTGATTTGGCTTGTCGCTTACTCAAGCAAAAAGAAGGGTATGAGGATTTTGATATTTCACGCATTCCTATGGATGATTTACCCACCTTTGAATTGATGCAACGCGGTCAAACAGGCGCTGTTTTTCAGGTTGAATCTCAAGGTATGCGTGAGCTTCTTACCCAATTAAAACCAGATTGTTTTGAAGATATTATTGCCTTGGTGGCACTCTATCGACCAGG
>JALWPO010000195.1 GCA_026994965.1 Mariprofundaceae bacterium
CATGGTTTCTAATATACAACATGATGAGATTGATGTTTGTATCCCAGATATAGCGCAAGCATTGCAATATGTGCTGAAAATACAGCCCCAAGCCAAGATATTGATTCTTGGCTCATTTTTATCTGTTGCAGCAGGATTGAAAGCTATTGGGCATTGAAGTAGCCCTGTAGTTATATGTAAAAAAGGTGCGTTTATGATATTGCGCCTTTAGTGTTCGCCAAATGAATCATGTGATGCCAACTTATGCGAGGGTGCCGTTGACTTTGGTCAAAGGTGAAGGTACTTATGTTTATGACGATCAAGGTCATAAATATTTGGATTTTGTAGCAGGTATTGCGGTCAATACCTTGGGTCATGCGCACCCTGCAATCGTGGATGTTATGTGCAAACAATCAGCCACTATGCTGCACTGTTCCAATTTGTATGCCATTCCACAACAAGAGAAGTTGGCAGATAAACTGGCTGAGTTATCAGGTTTGGGGCAAGTCTTTTTTTGTAATTCAGGTGCAGAAGCCAATGAAGCTGCGATTAAAATCGCGCGGAAATATTTTTATGATATGGGCTGTTCCAAGCATGTTGTTATTACAGCAACACAATCCTTTCATGGACGTTTGCTTTCTACATTAACGGCAACAGGGCAAGATAAAGTCAAGATTGGTTTCGCGCCCTTACCTAAAGGTTTTAAGCATGTGGCACTCAATGATTTGGAAGCATTGGAACATACGATTGATGATCAGACAGCAGCGATTCTATTGGAGCCTTTACAAGGTGAAGGTGGGGTGAACCTTGCTGATGTGGATTATCTGCAAGGTGTGCGGAGCTTGTGTGATCAGCATGGAATTTTATTGATGTTGGATGAAATTCAAACAGGCATTGGGCGGACAGGTGCGATGTTGGCTTGTGAGCATGCTGGTATCACACCCGATGTATTGACGTTGGCGAAAGGTTTGGGCGGAGGTGTGCCTATTGGTGCGATGTTGGCTTCGGATAAAGTGGCAGCATCTTTTTCCGCAGGCACACATGGCTCTACCTTTGGCGGCAACCCTTTATCTTGTGCCGTGGCGTTGGCGGTATTGGATACGATTGAAAAGGAAAACCTGCTCCAAAATGTACGAGATAGAAGTGTGCAACTACAAGCAGGATTGACAAGTTTAGTGGCGCAATTTGATGGGCTTGAATCTATTCGAGGGCAAGGTTTATTGCTTGGTCTTTTGTGCAAAGATGAAGTTACACCTGTGATTGAAGCCTGTCGTGCACATGGATTATTGGTTTTATCTGCGGGCA
>JALWPO010000196.1 GCA_026994965.1 Mariprofundaceae bacterium
CAATTGATCTTGGCGAATTTCTTGGGCTTTATCATTACTCACAAAAATCAGTGTGGAATCTGGTGTTGGTAGTGCCTTGGTGAATCCATCTTCAATCCAGCCTTGTATCAACTGTGCATCATGTTTGGTAACATAGACTTGTTTATTACGCACGCCAAAAGTAAAGGGTTCGATATGATCCCCTGCGGGATGATCGACAAATGCCACTTCACGATCAGAGCGTTCATAAAGCTCGTGTAAGAAGCCATTGTAAATGGCAGAAGAGTAAAATCCAGTGGGTGAAAATTTATTGAGTTTAATATCACCATCTTTCAAGTTTAATAAACGTTGTTTCCAAACATCTGAAATAGGGCTTTCTTGTGTGAGCATGGGGCGCGTTCCAAATTGGAATACAATAGGACCAATATCTTTATTATTCAGCCAATCAGACCATTCACGTAAGAACCAAACCCCACCAGCCATCACAATAGGCACTTCATTCAAACCAAATTTATTCATGGTTGCGCGTAATTCGACCACACGAGGGTATGGGTCTTGTGGTTTTTCAGGATCTTCTGAGTTGGATAGCCCATTATGCCCACCAGCCAGCCAAGGGTCTTCATAGACCACACCACCTAACCATTCAGGATGCTTTTTATATGAGCGTAGCCATAAGGCACGGAATGCACGAGCTGATGAAATGATGGGATAATAGTGAACTTGGTGTGCCGCAGCTAAAGGAGCCAGTTTAAAGGGCATGCCTGCACCGCAAGTCACGCCATGAATCAAACCTTTTGCACCTTCAAGTACACCATTGAGCACACGTTCTGCTCCGCCCATTTCCCATAATACATTCATATGAATGCGACCATTGCCTTCGGAAACTTCGTGTGCAATTTGAGCTTGCTTGATGCCACCCGCAATTCCTTGACTTACCAATTCTTCAAATCGGGCTTTACGGCTTTTGCCTTTATACACCGTGCGAATAATATTACCTTCATCATCCACACGGTCTGCATTTACGGCTGAAAAAGTACCAATACCACCCGCTTTTGCCCAAGCACCTGTTGTTTCACCAGTAGAGACTGCAACGCCTTTTCCTCCTTCAATAAGAGGAAGGACTTCTTTGCCCGAAATATGCATGGATGGTAGATGAAATGACATGAAATTCCTTGTGTTATAACCAAATCCGCCCTTAAGCGACTTAGGGAAATAAGTAAGCTTTGGCGATAACACTAAATCCTATGGCTAACATCGCAAGTTTTGTGTTTTATCTCACTTGGACAAATGCTAAATAGAGCTT
>JALWPO010000197.1:0-679 GCA_026994965.1 Mariprofundaceae bacterium
GATTTATGTATATGTTATCCGCATTGGCTTTGGCAGAGGGTGATGGTATGGAAGTGGTCTTTGCAGGGGATATCCAAAGCGAGCAAGCGCAAACCATGCTGAACACATTCAATGCTGTTTATTTGCCGCATGCTGTGAGCCTTTGGCGGGATAAGCATACCCAAGCGATAATTCCTTTTATTGCTTTGCAAACACCAGTGAATCAAAAAGTTACGGTTTATGTGTGCAATCATTTTCAATGCAATCAACCTGTGACCAGTGTGGAAGCTTTGCGAGCATTGATTCAATAAACTTGGTTTGGCTTAGTTTGTAAGGGATGGGCACTGCTATCGACTAGAGAGAGGTTGGTAGCATAGATAATGATATATTTTGCAATATAGGGGGGAGTGGGTAATCAAACAGATATTATGCGTCTTAGCATTATTGACGATAAGTGTATGTGCGCAAGCAGCAGAGCGTATTGCCGTGGTGGGCTCTACCACAGTGCTTCCCATTGTATCGCAAGCGGCAAAGGCATATCACCAAACCCATCCGAATATTAACATTACCGTATCTGGTGGTGGCTCTGGCGTAGGCGTGGCAGCTGTGATTCAAGATACAGCTCAGCTTGGTATGGCATCACGCGAAACCACGCCAGAAGAGCAGGCTCAATTGGATGGCAAAGTGGATAATATCGTGA
>JALWPO010000197.1:689-1282 GCA_026994965.1 Mariprofundaceae bacterium
GCATTGCCCCAAATTGCGGCGATTTATCGTGGTAAAATCCGCAATTGGAAAGATGTTGGTGGTGCAGATGCACGTATTTTGGTGATTGATAAAGAAGCCTCGCGGGGCACGCGCCATGTGTTTGCCAAAGCTGTGTTGGGCAGCTCGCATGCAAGG
Source organism: Mariprofundaceae bacterium (assembly GCA_026994965.1). GTDB lineage: Bacteria > Pseudomonadota > Zetaproteobacteria > Mariprofundales > Mariprofundaceae. The sequence goes on from JALWPO010000197.1 coordinate 846, forward strand.
GCTGTGGGGGCAGCAATTATCTCTGGTTCGAATAACGAAGAGCAGGCCATTGTATCGCACAGTGACAATGCGATTGGCATGTTATCCAATGCTTGGCTCAATGATAAAGTGCGCGGTGTGGATGTGGTGGTGAATGGTCAAGCTATTGCGCCAACCATTGAGCATGTGCGTGATGGTAGTTATCCCATTGCACGTGGTTTGCATGTGCTTTTGCCGCATCAATCTTCTCAGGCAGCCCATGATTTTGTGCAGTTTTTGCTTTCTCCAGCAGGGCAAAAGATTGTAAAAAATGTAGGGTACTTGCCTGTTCACTAACCCTATGTCTTGGATGCGTTCACCACTTGCATGGCTGGTGGGCTTGGGTTTAAGCATGGCATGTTTGAGCCTATTGATATTGTTTGCATTTCTTGTGCAAGCATCCATGCCTTTTTGGCAGG
>JALWPO010000198.1 GCA_026994965.1 Mariprofundaceae bacterium
GCGGATATTGGGCAAGGTGAAGAAGTGGAAGATGCGCGCTCTAAAGCGGAAGCTTGTGGCGCATCGGCGATTTATATTGATGATTTAACTGAAGAATATGTGCGTGATTTTGTATTTCCTATGTTCCGTGCTAATGCGATTTATGAAGGCGAATATTTATTGGGCACATCCATTGCCCGCCCATTGATTTCCAAGCGTATGATTGAGATTGCGAATATTGAAGGTGCGGATGCCGTGGCGCATGGCGCAACAGGTAAAGGCAATGACCAAGTGCGTTTTGAGTTGGGTTTTTATGCGCTCAAACCCGATGTGAAAGTGATTGCACCGTGGCGCGAGTGGGATTTGAATTCGCGTAATGATATGTTGGCATATTGCGATAAGCACAATATCCCTGTGGAACGCAAACGTGAAAACTCCAAGTCACCGTATTCTATGGATGCCAATTTATTGCATATCTCTTATGAAGGTTATGATTTGGAAGACCCTTGGGTGGCTCCGGGTGAAGATATGTGGCGTTGGTCAGTGTCCCCTGAAAATGCACCAGATACCCCTGAAGAAATTGAATTAACCTACAAAGGCGGCGATATCGTTGCCATCAATGGTGTAAGCATGACCCCTGCGGATGTATTGCGCGAGCTTAATCGCTTGGGTGGCAAGCATGGTGTTGGTCGTATTGATATTGTAGAAAATCGTTATGTGGGCATGAAATCACGCGGTTGTTATGAAACACCGGGTGGCACAATTATGCTTAAAGCGCATCGTGCTATTGAATCAATTACAGTGGATAGAGAAGCGGCACATTTGAAAGATGAGCTGATGCCTAAATATGCCACATTGATTTACAATGGTTATTGGTTTGCCCCTGAAACGCGCATGATGCAATCAGCCATTGATGCATCCCAAGCCACAGTCAATGGTGATGTTCGCTTGAAACTGTATAAAGGTAATGTGATGGTGCTTGGTCGCCGTTCGGATAACTCATTGTTTGATGAGCGCCTATGCACTTTTGAAGATGATGAAGGCGCTTATAACCAGAAAGATGCAGATGGTTTTATCAAGCTTAATGCACTTCGGTTGCGCATGAATCAGCTTGCTGGAAAATAGGAGATAAGATATGTCAAATCAGGGATACGCAAAATCGATTCGTATTTTTCATAGTATTTTTGCCTTGTGCATGATGGTGCAATTGGCTGTGGGCGAATTGATGGATGTGCCAGAAGTAGATGAGAATATGCCAGCGATAAGCAGCAGCTATAACTTGGTGACACCTGCTTT
>JALWPO010000199.1 GCA_026994965.1 Mariprofundaceae bacterium
GTTAAGGTTAGCTACGTATAATGGCGATTTCTGCGCATTGTATTCGTATGGGGGCAGTGCGTTTTTGCTTGGCGATGATGATGGGATTATTGGTGGTGTCAGGCTATGTGGTTGCACCCGTGTTATTTGCTAAGGCTGCAAGTCACCAAGAAGCGGGGATGCTTGCGGGGCATATTTTTCATATTGTTAATATTTCAGTGTTATTTTTAGCAGTAGCAGTGGCTTCTTTTTGGTTTCGCATGTCTGTGGGACGTTTTTATTGGATATTGCTTGTGATATTGATGATTCTTTTATCCGTGAATGAATTTGCTATTTCACCATGGATGCAGGCACTAAAAGATAGTGTTGCATCGGTGAGTGCACTGCCTAAAGATAGTCCCATATATGCAAAATTTTCTATATATCACGGTATCAGTGCGATTGCTCACTTGATTGCGACAGTTTCGGCAATTATTCTGGTTGCTATGGGTGGGCAATCTATATCAGCGGTGAAGGAAGACTATGCATCATAGTATTCGCCAGTGGTTTGAGCTTCGTTTAGCAGATACGCAGCTCATGATGCTATTGGCATCATTATTGGGTATTTTTGCTTTGGTGATGGTGATGGGTGATGTACTTGCGCCTGTTTTGCTAGCGATTGCATTGGCGTATGTGTTGGATGGCATAGTACAATTATTACATCGTTGTCGCGTTCCACGTTTATTGGCTGTTATCTTGGTGTGCGTTGGTGCTTTGATGATGATTTTATTTGCCATGTTGGCTGTACTGCCTGTATTGACCGAGCAGGTGATGAGATTGGTGCAACATGTGCCAGATTATGTGGTTGCTTTGCGGAACTCTTTGCATGATTTTCAAGTTAACTATGCCACTTGGGGTAATCCTGAACATTTGCAACGTGCCATTGCTGCTTTAACATTAAAATTGCAAGAGTGGGGCGGTAAAGTCGTCACGGTTTCTTTGGCATCGATTCCAGGTTTGATTGCATTGCTTGTGTATGCGGTGTTGGTGCCTGTATTGGTTTTTTTCTTGCTTAAAGATAAAGAGCGTATTTTGGATTGGGGGCAACATTTCTTGCCTAAAGAGCGTTCATTATTGGCGCGAGTATGGCAAGAGTTGGATATGCAAATTGGTAATTATATCCGTGGTCGCTTTTGGGAATCGTTGATGGTTGGTTTGGTGATGTGGCTGGTCTTTTGGATGATGGGGCATAGTTATGCCTTATTGTTGGGTGTATTGACTGGGATTTCAGTTTGGATTCCATTTGTGGGAGC
>JALWPO010000200.1 GCA_026994965.1 Mariprofundaceae bacterium
GGTATTGAAGCCATGACGGCGACAATCAATGTGATAAGAATAAGCCAGATTTTCCAGCGTGGGTATGCGTGCATGTCGTAATCCTTAATGTCGGTGTATTAGAATATAATGGCGATTAATCTGTAAGTGCAACAATAGAATCGCGTTGAATCTTGATGCGAACATTATCGGCGATTTCAAGCTTGAGAATATCTTCTTTAATGTCGGTAATGGTACCATAAATCCCACCATTGGTTACAACTTTATCACCCTTTTTCAAAGACTCGACCATATTGGCATGTTCTTTTGCGCGCTTTTGCTGTGGGCGAATCAAGAAGAAATAAAAGACGAACATAATTAGGATAAGTGGAAGTAGTTGTGCCATTGTATTGGTAGAAGCCGCACCTGCAGCCCATGCTGGTGTAATCAAAGCAAAGCTCGCTGCTATGCTGCTAAGAATGATATTGGTTTTATTCATGTTGGGTTAAACTCCTGTTTATTCATTGGGTTGTTATGCATTGTTATTGCGGTAACGTTGTAAGAATTGATCGCGAAATTCACACCAGTTGCCCCCCTCGATAGCATCTCTGGCACGTTGCATAAGGTCGCAATAGTAGTGAAGGTTATGCAAAGTATTCAACCTTGAACTTAAAATTTCTTTCGCCATGTACAAGTGGCGCAAGTAAGCACGCGAGAAATTACGGCATGTATAGCATGTGCAACCATCCATAATAGGTGTGCTATCTACTTGATGTTTAAGGTTTTTAATGTTTATCTTACCATCATCGGTAAACAGCGTTCCATTGCGAGCATTGCGACTTGGCATCACACAGTCAAACATATCAATACCCCGATCAATGCCCTCGATAAGGTCATCTGGAGTGCCAACTCCCATCACATAATGTGGTTTTTCTTCGGGAAGGTGAGCTGCAAGTGCATCTAAAGTCGCTAGCATTTCTTCTTTAGGCTCTCCTACAGATAAACCGCCAATAGCAATGCCTTCAAAATCCATTTCAGCAATCGCATGTAAGCTTTCGCGGCGCAAATCAGGATACATACCACCTTGCACGATACCAAATAGCGCTTGTGTATGATTGGTGGGTAAATGTTCGCGACAATCGGCAGCCCAACGCATAGACATTTCCATGGATGAGCGTGCTTGTTCGTAAGTGGCGGGGTATGGCGTGCATTCATCAAAAGCCATCACAATATCTGAACCTAATTTGCGTTGAATATCCATGCTTTCTTTAGGCCCTAAAAACCAGCTTGAGCCATCAATATGGGATTGAAAACGTACACCATCGGCTTCAATTTTACGTAAATCACCCAGTGACCAAACTTGAAAGCCTCCAGAGTCAGTGAGTATAGGTTTATCCCATGCCATAAATTTGTGTAAACCGCCCATTTGTTCGATAATATCAGCACCAGGTCTTAGCATAAGGTGATAGGTATTACCCAATATAATGCTGGCTTGAATATCCTTGGTTAAATCCTCTGGTGTAAGGCTTTTGACTGTAGCTTGTGTGCCCACAGGCATAAAAACAGGTGTTTCAACTATGCCATGCGGCAAAGTTATGCGCCCTCGGCGGGCATGGCTATTTGCATCTTTAGCAATCAATTTAAATTCAAGGGCGGACATCGCAGCGCAGGATAACCACATCTTGAATAGATGAAAGGCTTGCCTTTAGATTGCATATTGAAAGCGCTTTGGAATATGAATATATACAACGTATATTGACGCTATTGTAGATGATGTGCTATGTTGTGTTTTATGTTGCGAGTGTTTGTCTTGTTGGGTCTATTGTTTGTGGTGCCAAATTTAGCATGTTCAGAAGATGCTTATTATATTGGTCCGCGTGTAGGTGTGGATATGCTTAAATCACCACACTCGCATGCAAAAGTTATTCACCATTTGCCGCGATTGATGGATGTATCAGTGATAACAAAGCGTAGAAGCTGGTGGAAAATCAAAGTGATGGTTGATAATATTTCTATGCAAGGCTGGGTTCCACAAGGGGCAATACGCAAGCGTTATCAAGCAAAATCAAAAGCAGCTTCATCAGCCATGACATCATTTTTTAATTTATTTCGGCGCGCGCCATCCAAAAGAGAAACTGCTGTATTGGGTGTGCGTGGTTTGGATAATGAAGCCAAGTTAAGTAAGGCTAATCAAGCATCGGTAGAAGCTGTGCGTTGGATGGAGAAATTGCAGGTATCCGATCAAGCTGTATCAGATTTTATTCAAGCGGGTGATTTGAATCCATGAAATGGATATTGGCTTGTTTTATCTCACTATGTATAACGACATCAGCGTTCGCATTTGGTATTTCTTTGGGTGGTTTTGGTGTAAGTAATCAAAACGGCTCAAAAAACAACACCATTGATTTACGACGTATACAACAAGGCTTTAAACTTGCCCAAACGTTGATTCCTATCAGCGATGAAGATGAAGTTAAGTTAGGCAGAAGTGTAGCTGCAAAGGTGATTTCTCGTTTTGGTATGGATAATCATGATCCTCAAAGCACATACTATATCAATCTGATTGGAACCGTGATTGCACAACGCTCTGATCGCCCTAATCTGCATTATCATTTTGCCATTTTAGATACGGACGATGTGAATGCTTATGCCTGCCCAGGCGGATTTATTTTTATCACTAGGGGACTTTTGCATACTGTTAAAGATGAGGCTGAGCTTGGGGCGGCCTTAGCACATGAGATTGCACATGTTACGGAACGTCATATCGTAAAAGCACTTCAACATTCAAAGCTGATGAAAACAGGGGCTCAGATGGCGGCAGATGCCTTTACGCATGGTGGAGCATTGTTTGATAAAATGATTGATCAAGCGACGGATTCATTGTTTCAAGGGTTAAAGAAAAGTGATGAATTTGATGCTGATGCCAAGGCTTTGGTGTATTTGGATAATGTGGGTTATGATTATCGTGCGATGTTTGATGTTTTAACGTTGTTGGAGCAGCAAACCAAGGTGGGGCGAGCAGAAGTGTTGCATAAAACGCATCCTGACCCTGTATTACGGATTAAAAAGCTACGTAAGGTGCTCAAACATGAGCATTTAGAAGCGCCTACAGATATTCGTTTGCAGGCTAGGTTTGCGCAGCGTACTCAGGGTTGATTGCAATGCTTGTAATACCTAACAGTTTTAAAATGAGGGTATGCTTTTGATAGATAAAAATACTGGCTTCCCTATTGATGAAGCGAGGGAAGCCAGTATGTTGACTCAAGCTGTTTTTTAATCAGCTTCTAAATATAGGTAAGTTAGACCGCCACTTACACCTGCACCAGTACTACCTGAAAGTACAACAGGTTGTAGAGAAATGTTCTTCTTGCCACCACCAATCAACGCCTGCGCACCTACACCTGCACCAACTGTTGCAGAACCGCCACCGCCAAAATATTTCCCAGCCAGTTGATGATTTCCAGCTTTGATATTTGCTGCCATGACTGTATAAACTATTGTAGTTTCACGGTCGAAAGAAACATCAAAGCCTAGACCAACACCAGTTTCACCTTTGTAGTGTTCTGTTTCACCTAGATTGTCTTTAAATACACATTTGACATCTTCTGTAGAATGAATGACCAGACTTAAAGAAGAGCCAGGCACTGTTTTGCAAGTTAGTATACCCATACGTGCGCCTTCTGTGGTGCCTGCTAATGCTAGTGTAGGCATGGCAATAAACATAAACAGCACAGCAGATAACGTGTATTGTGTAATGGCTTTTAGATTAATCATAAGAACCTCCGTTGAATGAGCTTCATCAATAAAGTATTGATGAGAGTTGCTGTGTATTATTATAGAACATATTTATAGAAAATATAGGCTAAATTGAACTTTTTCTAAAAAGATATGGTAAGCATTATGATGCATGATCATCATGGGGCTTGGTTTCCAGTCTAAAGATTCATAAGATGCGGGCATGAGCTCTTTATCCGATTCTTCTCGCCTTATTATTTTGCAAGGGAAACCTGCACTTTCAGATTTTCGTAGGAATAAGTTATGTGATGCTTTATCTGTTTCACATATCGATGCGAACTTTATTCACATGGTGGAAGTGACTGCTGCATGGATAGAACAAGATAGCCAGCGGCTATCTGATATTTTGGGTGTGCCATTGCAGTATGCTGAATTACAGGCAGGTGATGATTTATTTATTGTTACCCCCAGAATTGGCACGATTTCACCTTGGTCATCCAAAGCCACCGACATTGCAAATATTTGCGGGCTGGATGCTTTGGTTCGCATTGAGCGTGGTATCGTTTATCATATTCAAGGTGATAGGGAAGCGATTGTACCACTGATTCATGACCGCATGACAGAATCAGTGCTGTATGATGCGGGTGACCTACAGCAACTTTTTCAACACCAAGCACCGCAATCTTTAACCCGCATAGATATATTACAGCATGGACGCCAAGCTTTAGAGCAGGCCAATGTTGAATTGGGCTTGGCATTGGCTGATGATGAAATTGATTATTTATTGGATAATTTTCTTGCACTCAAGCGCAACCCCACCGATGCGGAATTGATGATGTTTGCCCAAGCCAATTCTGAGCATTGTCGCCACAAAATATTTAATGCAGATTGGAAAATTGATGGGGAAGACATGGATATGTCATTATTTTCCATGATTCGGCATACCCACCAAACTTCACCCGAAGGCACGATTGTTGCCTATGCCGATAATTCCTCGGTGATTGAAGGTGGCAAAGCCAAACGCTTTTATCCTGACAAGGATAAAACCTATCATGCCCATGATGATAATGTGCATATCTTAATGAAAGTAGAAACCCACAATCATCCAACTGCGATTTCGCCTTTTGCGGGTGCTGCAACAGGTTCGGGCGGTGAAATTCGCGATGAAGGCGCAACGGGCATTGGCTCAAAACCCAAGGCTGGCTTGTGTGGATTTACTGTATCCAATTTACAAATTCCGGGCTTTGAGCAGCCTTGGGAAGATAACCATGGCAAGCCAGAGCGCGTATCATCCGCTTTGGAGATTATGCTTGATGGTCCGATTGGTGCTGCTGCATTTAATAATGAATTTGGTCGCCCCAATATCAATGGTTATTTTAGAACCTATGAACAAGATGTGGCGGGGGAACTCAAAGGCTATCACAAGCCCATCATGCTTGCAGGTGGTGTGGGCAATATTGATGCCCGCCATGTGCATAAAGGTGACGTGCCTGCTGGTTCATTGATTATCCAGCTTGGTGGCCCTGCCATGTTGATTGGTTTGGGTGGTGGTGCTGCATCCAGCATGGACACTGGAGCCAATGCGGAAAATTTGGACTTTGATTCTGTGCAACGTGGCAACCCTGAAATGGA
>JALWPO010000201.1 GCA_026994965.1 Mariprofundaceae bacterium
GCACCACAAGGGCGTTTATTGTTTATTGAAAACCATGATAAGCCCGGTGTTGTGGCAAATATTGGTGCAATCTTAGCCGATGAGCATATTAATATTGGCGATTTTAGGCTTGGTCGCCGTGAGGATAAGGCAGAAGCCATTGCTTTGGTGGGCATTGATTCTGAACCCAGTGATGAAGTGATGAAAAAATTAGAAGCATTGGAAAATGTAGTCACTGCACGTTATGTGGTTTTGGAGGCTGTGTGAAATCATTGAAACCCATTTTAGGGCTTGAAGACGCTTTTGGAGAACGCGCAAAAGATTTACGCACACTGCAATTTTCATTGTTTGAGATTTACAATCAAGCGGGTTTTTCAGAGGTTATTCCGCCATTGGTGGAGCGTCCGCAATCTTTAGCTTCTGGTGCAGGAAAATTCCTGGCTGACCAAACGGTGGTATTTTCTGATCCTGCTGATGCAGGTCAACTCGCCATCCGTCCTGATATAACACCGCAAGTGGCGCGTATTGCAGCCACACGTATGCAAAGCTCGGATATATTAAAGCTTTATTATTCTGGTCCTGTGATGCTTGCACGCCCTGATGTTCGTTCGGGTTCGCGTCAACAATGGCAAACGGGTGTGGAATGTTTGGGTGTTGCTGGCATTGAAGGTGATGTCGAGATCATTCATTTGGCGGCGCTTTCTATGGCAAAAGCAGGTTTTAAAAAGCCAGTGTTGCAAATCGGACATATGGGTTTGATTTATGCTTTAACCTCACAAAGCAGTACGGACTTGGAGACATGGGTACAATTGATTTCTCGTTATTCACCTGAGGATTTGGCAGCACATTCGGAGACTGAAACATTACCAGAAGCCGTGAAGTCAGCGTTGATAGACTTGGCAACAGGGATTGCTGATGAAGCATGGCTGTTAGAGAAGAAAGGTGAAATCAATACGGCTTTTGATAAAGCAGCCGATGATTTGTTAAATCTTGTGCATACAGTTAAAAGCACACTTGTTGATGAAGTGGATATTGTGATTGATGCTGCTGTTACACCTCGATTTTTGTATCATAGCGGTATGGTATTCACAGGTTTTTCCAGCAGTTCATCGCGGGCATTATTGCATGGTGGACGATATGATGAAATGATGAAATCACATGGTCGTGATATGCCAGCAACGGGCTTTTCATTTGATTTATGGCAGTGGATTTAAGCGGAAAACTTAATATTTTAACAGTTTTGACCTTTGAAAGGGAATTGAGGAT
>JALWPO010000202.1 GCA_026994965.1 Mariprofundaceae bacterium
ATCCATCGGATGCTGTGCGAGATTTTGACCATTTATATCGCCAACATCTTAAAAAGCTCTACCAATTATTGGGTTGTGTTGTACCTCAACAATTGGATGTGGAAATCTCGCATGGCGGCGGCGATGCTGAAGGTGGCGGAGCTATGCGCCGAGGTGGAGCTGGTAGCGAATGAGCGCTTCATCCCACCTAAAACAACGCCAAGCTGGCGTTTTATTGCATATCACTTCCCTTCCAGGGCCATTTAAACATGGCGTATTGGGCAAAGAAGCCATGCAATTTATGGATGCTATGGCAAGTGGTGGCTATAGCGTTTGGCAATTTCTGCCCTTGGGACCAACCCATAGCCATGGCTCACCTTATGAATCGCTATCATCATCGGCAGGCAATCCAGAGCTGATTGATTTGCGCTGGTGTCAAGCGCGAGGCTGGCTGGAAGATGATGATATTGATGCTGTGATTACAGGTGATTTATCCACTTCTACAGCGCGTGCAAAAGCCGCCCTTCAATGTTGGAAAGCTATTGAGCAAGATAAAGATTTGGCTCAAGATATGGCAGATTTCCGCCGCGAGAATCAAGCATGGCTAAATGATTACGCCCTATTTGCATCGCTTAAAACCACCCATCAAGGCATGCCATGGTGGGAATGGCCAGAGCCATTGCGCAATCGTGAGCCAGATGCACTAGAAGAAGCATCACAAACGCTATTGGCGCATATCCATCAAGTGATTTTTGAGCAATTTGTATTCCACCAACAATGGCAAGCCATTAAAAGCTATGCAGAAGAACAAAGCATTCAGTTATTTGGCGATTTGCCCATTTATGTTGCCCATGATTCATCGGATGTTTGGAGCAATCGCGAGTGTTTTACCATCAATGCTGATGGTTTATGTGATGAAGTTGCAGGCGTACCACCCGATTATTTCTCTGAGACAGGGCAACGTTGGGGAAATCCCTTATATATTTGGTCACATTTGCAAGAAACAGGATTTAAGTGGTGGATAGAGCGCGTTCAAGTGCAAATGCAGCGCATGCATATGCTGCGTATCGACCATTTTCGTGGTTTAGAAGCCTACTGGGCGATTCCTGGTCATAGGCAGGATGGTGTTGAAGGTGAATGGCGCAAAGCGCCGGGGCAAGCTTTGCTGCAAGCCCTAGAAGATTATTTTGGACAGCTTCCTCTGATTGCAGAAGATTTGGGTATGATTACCGATGAAGTGCATGTCTTGCGAAA
>JALWPO010000203.1 GCA_026994965.1 Mariprofundaceae bacterium
GCATTGGCTTTTGCCGCCTTGATTGCCCCTATATGAATATCCGAAACATGTATTTTATGCTCTAAGTTATCCCTTTGCATGGCTGTGGTTTTATCCAACACACGCTTCCAAGTTTTTTCTTTGAATACATCCCAATCTTTAAATGGAAAGTCATGCGCCATATTCGGAGCAATTTTTCTTGCCATCAAGGCAGCCTCAATCGCCAGTGTGCCAGAGCCACACATGGGAATAAGCAAGTGCTCACCAGCTTGATAATGCATCCATTGCAATACACCTGCTGCTAAAGTTTCCCGCATTGGTGCTTTGGCAGCATCCAAACGATAACCACGTTTGTCCAAGCGCTCACCCGATGCATCCACCCTAACTTCACAATGATTATTATGGATATGCACATATACGCATTGTTTGCTATCACCCGACTTATCCAAGCGTTTACCCAGTGCATCTTGAATACCCAGCAATACATGCTCTGCAATCAAATCGCTATGCATCAATTTGGAGCGCTCACTACTGGCTTTAACCGCAATGCTTGCACCTTTAGGGATAAAATGCTCCCAAGCCATGGTTGCAATATGATGTTGTAATTCAGATAGTGACATGGCATGGCACTTACCCACACGAACTTGAATACGCGTGAGATAACGCGAACGTAAACTCACACGATATAAAGTATCCAATGTGCCAGAAAAGCGAACGAAACCAGACCCGCTTCGGATGTCATGGGCTGAAAGAGATGCAAGTTCTTGCGCTGCCAAGGGCTCTAAACCAGGCAAAACGACTGCATAAAATTGATAAGGTTGTTTCATGCGCACAGACTAAACCAAAGCCAAGAAGAAAGGCAGCAGCAGTAGTCCTCTAGCGCTATGGTTCCCACGAATCATAGAAAACCTTATAGATAGCAACGACAATATGCCATGATGCATTCATTTTGTGCATGTTTATAGCGCTATATGAAGCTAAAACCTTGCAGTAAAAGCCTTATTCTTTTGAATAACTGCCGTTTCGGCGCAGCTTCGGCAAGGGGTAAATCACCTCACTCATATACACCTCTCTGTGCCCTCCGTGTCCTCTGCGGTGAAAAATCTAGAAAATAAGTTTCTAAGGAAGCTCTATTTAGCATTTGTCCAAGTGAGATAAAACACAAAACTTGCGATGTTAGCCATAGGATTTAGTGTTATCGCCAAAGCTTACTTATTTCCCTAAGTCGCTTAAGGGCGGATTTGGTTATAAC
>JALWPO010000204.1 GCA_026994965.1 Mariprofundaceae bacterium
ATTTAATCCAGTTATTGGGTTAGTGAAAGTATTTTCTTGTGAAGATTCATTGCTTCCTATTAATCTCATTGCATCTTGATTACCACTAATAGCAAATGGTAGTGTAGCTAAATCAACAGCTGAAGCAGCTGTATCAGAAATACCATGAACAAAGTTAGATACAATACTTGGATTTATATTTTCATTTGTTATCTCTTTTGTTCCAACTCCGTTATCTATTACATTACCTATTGTTTCATTAGGTTTTACACCAGAAGCTTTTTGTCTTCTTTCGTATTCTTCTGCATCTTTTTTTATATCTTTTAAATTTTTAGAAAAATCTATTGCCATTACATATCCTTATTATTGTGCATTTGTTTTAAATGTATCTGGATTACCTATTCCCATGTATACAATAGCTCTTATAAATGCTGGAGCATCTATATTATATGTTTTATTTTTATATCTAAACTCTATAGTATCATTTTTAAAGAATCCACCTGGATCTCTATCATGTGATAGATAAGCATTCATTTGTTCCATTACTGTATTATTTTTTAATATATTATTTTTAATAAATTCTCCTATCTTCTTATAACTTTGCTTATTAAACCCACCCCTTGGTTCTCTATTTGCCCCTGCTAATTTAGCAAATATACTTATTGTATCATCATTTGCTTGATCTTCTGTTGCTTCAACTGTTGAATTTCCTAATAATTTTTCTACATTATCTCCACCTAATGAATGTGTTGATCTATTTCCAATATTGTATTTTTCATATAATTTTAAAAATTTCATATAATTAAGTGTTACTGTATTATTCTTTGCTAATCCTTGTTTTAATATATTATTTAATGCTTTTACATTGCTTAAAGCATTTACATTTATATTTCCAAATATTCTTTTCATATATGAACTAACTTTGCTGTTAGCAAAATAGTTTGTTAGACTATCTACCTCATTTGTTTGATCTTTTCCCAATACTGGAAATGTTTCATTTCCATTTACATCAGTTATACCTCTTGATGTATTATTTAATATTTCTTTTATAGCTGAATATTTAGATTTTAATGCTAAATCATTTGGATTTTTTATTAGTTCATTAGCTAATAATCCTACTGAATTATTTAATTGTTTAATATAAGATCTATATTTATTTGGATTGCTTTTATATAGATTTGAAACATATTTATTTATATTATCAAATAAATAATTTGTTGTAGCATTAAAATTATTTGGATTTATATAT
>JALWPO010000205.1:0-3070 GCA_026994965.1 Mariprofundaceae bacterium
GTGACCAAGCGCAATTGGAGCGCGTCATCTTTAATCTTTTAAGCAATGCCTATAAATATGCGCCAGAGAACTCAACCGTAAGCTTAAGTACACATGTGCATGATGATCAGCTTATCATCACCATTGCTGATCAAGGTATAGGGATTGCTCCAGAACACCAAAAGCGCCTTTTCCATCGTTTTTATCGTGTGGATGATGCCAGAGCACGCAAACAAGGCAGTGCTGGCTTGGGGCTCGCAATTTGCAAACATATTGTGGATGCACATCGTGGAAAAATTTGGGTGGAAAGTGAGCAAGGGCAAGGCGCAAAATTTTGCGTGCAACTTCCTTTAAGTAATTTAAATCCAGAACATGGGCAGCGCTTACAAACTGTATTGCATCAGCAATAAAAAAGGGTCGCCAAAGGCGACCCTTATGCATATCCATGATGTATGCTATTTATCAAAAAGTTTAATTTTCCAAATATGAAATGCCCCAACCATACCTTGAACCTGATGTTCAGCACGAAGCTGCTTGGTAATTTTTCTATCTGAATGAAAATATACATAGCCATTGGCTGCCACGCTTGGTGCGCCATCACGCGCCATATCATAGGTAAGCTGTGTTAATTTTTTGCCTTCAGGCGTAATCGCCCAAATATCCCATTGATTCTTTTTGTTCTTTCTCAAATCATGATGTGAACGGTTAGAAGTGAATACAATCCATTTTCCATCAGGGCTCCAAGAAGGTTGTACATCCACACTACGCGCATCGGTTAATTCTACCAAGCCAGAGCCATCCACTTGCATCATAAATAAATGTGTACTGCGCCCAATTGGCATAGAAAATACAATCATTTTTCCATCGGGTGATACCGCAGGATTTGTACCTTCGCTTAAACGCTTTTCTGTACCATCAGGTGCAATGCGAACAATATAAGCATGTGTGCCTACAACATCCCAATTGTTAAAATTGTCCGTACGTTTATGCGATGTATGCTTATCTCGGCTGTGCATAATCAAACGTGTTGCAATAATGCTTCCGTCCGATACTAGGCTTACATCCTTGAGTTTACCTGTTAACTCTTGCACACGACGCATCAAACCTTCACCATCTGCAGGCTTTTCCCATAGCCCTAATGTACCTGTTCTGCTGGAAAGAAAAGTCACTTGATTGCCATGCCACGATACCGATGCTAAAGCAGCCAAATCATCAGTCACCGAATTGAGCGGATCGCCATTTTCAATCGCACGGCGAGAAATCCAATAATCCTTATGTTTACCCGATAAAGTAAGCAAATAATGTCCATCTGGTGATACCTTAGGATACATTTCACTTTCTTTGGGTTCTAAAGTGAGTAATTCCGCTTGATCCGCAGGCGCTTTGACTTCTTTATGTGTTGCTGTATCTAAAAAATCGAATAAATCATTGGCTTGTGCCGTTGTGATAGATAGAGCAAATATCACTAAAACAAATACTTTTTTCATTATTTTCACCTTTAATTGATTTCAACTTGCCACAAATTCCAATCAGATATGGTTTTGCTTTGTGGCTTCTTTAAATCTCGATTGGAATGGAAGATAAGCGTATGCATATCTTTCCAAGTCACACCACCATCTGTAGCGCGTGGCGCATTGGTGATGCGTGTGATTTCACCCGATGCAATATCCATCACATAAAGAGATGTATATCGAACATTGCCTTTACTATCGCGATTCGAAACAAATGCGATTTTTTTACCATCTGGTGAAAAGGCTGGTTCAAATTCACCATAAGTATCCGTGGTCAGCTGGGTTAAACCAGTGCCATCAATATCTTGCATCCATAAATCATAATTTCCATTCACCTCACGTACAAATACAATCTTTTTACCATCTGGTGAAAATGCACCACCAAAGGCATTGGGAATCATACTAAGCTCACTATTGCTGCGCTTGAAAATGAACAAATATGGTGAATCCAATTTATTTTTTGTGCCTGTTTTGGTATCACGATACACTGTGTTATAGATTGAATAATTGGAATTATAAATGCGCCAATCTTGACCGATTAACTCTCGATTAGGCAGTCTGGCAAATTCATTCAGCAATTGATTATGACGAATTTTTTGCAGTGAAGCATCAAAGCACCAAATGCTTGCATCTGCTGTGGCATTCAAATGCCAGGGAATTAATCCCCCACGAAACAATGCCATATTTGCAATGGCAACATGCACATCACCATGCCCTTGCCAAAACCATGCAGATATCGGACCAATACGATTACTGGTATATCCAATACCACCATTACTCAAGGCAACGCCTTCACGCAATGCTTCATTGAGCATGGTCGCATCCACACGCTTACCCTGCATATCAGGCTGATCAACTGGCACACGCACCACGCTAAAATCGCCAATATAATGCTCATTATATACCAAATGCGTACCTGCAATAGATGGATAAGTTAAATCATGTTTTTTATCTGATAATACCAAATCAACAGGAAATAATTCTTTCTCTACTGCCTTAGCATGCACCAAAATTGGCTCTGCAATCGCAGCCAATGTAATCACTACCAAGCTGGCAATACGTGTCCATTTTAATTTCATATGTGCTCCTTCTTCACGAGATGCGCGCAGTGTGTGGCAATATACAACTTCCCGTGTGATGTGCATCACATATGAATGCATTTTAATGTTGCATTTATGTTAGCGATAGAAAGCACTATGTTTCACATCATTCTTTTCGTATGTATTATTTTTCCACTACCATTGACGCATAATTAAATGAAGCCAACCTATATTATTATTAATGAATATAGAGGCGTTATTTCCCGAGGTGCGCACGTGTTATGCCTAATACAAATATAGTTCATGAAATACGACTTGATGATGAATATTATCATCAGGCATTTAATCTAAGATATTCCTTGTTTTTTCAAGAGTATGGATTGCCAGTATCTATCGTAAGAGATGAGTTTGAATCCTGTAGCAGGCATTTTGCGATTATTGAAAATGATTTAGTTATTGCTTACGCTCGCCTAACAAAAATGGAGGATGAAGTTTATAAAATATCACAAATGGCTGTTAGAGAAAAAAAGCAAAGCATGG
>JALWPO010000205.1:3170-5210 GCA_026994965.1 Mariprofundaceae bacterium
AAAGCATGGCTTTTCCATATCTGGCACAATATTCTTGTCAGAGTCAACACAACTACCTCACCAGCCTATGATATACAGATTGAAAAATTGAGAGGCATGCCACCATGGATAAGTTATTTGCAAAACAATTTGCCAAGAAATGGGAAAAATCTTGGAACTCCCATGGCATCAATGAAATTATGGATCATTATGCCAGCGATGTAATCGTCATATCACCGATTGCAGGAAAATTATTGGGAAATCCTGAAGTTAAAGGATTTGATGCAGTCAAAAGTTATTTCATGAAGGGTTTGCAAGCATATCCAAACCTAAAATTTGAGGTAACGGATGTGTTGCTTGGTGAGGAAAGCATTGTCCTCTATTATATTAATCAGAATGGCATTAAAGCAGGTGAATTCATGCAAATTGATGATGAAGGCAAAGTATCTCGCATGTATGCGCACTACAGTGAATAGGGGTTATGTAAAATGTCTTTCCGCGATTTGATTCTAACATCCAAGCAGATAGAAGAAATGCAAGGTGAGAAAAGAGTGCATTTTTTGAACCCCAATGCTGAGAGAATCAGGAAATCAATAGGTGATGCAGTAGGGTTGAGTAGAATCGGCGTTCACATCGTTCATATTGAGCCGGGAAAAAATAGCACGGAATACCATAAACATTACAATGAGGAAGAGTGTATCTATGTCTTGTCAGGCAAGGGAACGCTTAGAATTGAGGGTGAGGAATTGCCATTTGAGAAAGGCGACTTTGTAGGGTTCCCTGCTAATACAGCAGCGCACGATTTGAAAAATACAGGCAATGAAATACTTATTATTTTAGTAATGGGTCAACGGTTAGATCAGGATGTGGCTGATTATCCCAGTAAGCATAAACGCTTGTACCGTAACAATGGAGACTGGGATTTGATCGATTTTGAAAATATCGTTGACCCAAGAAAACTCCCTCATAGATAGCTAACAAACCAGTATCTATACATCCCTCCAAAGTTTTAAACAATTTTAGACCATCGTTTTCTGCATGCGTATAGCTTGATATTTTTTAAAAAGCTCTAAAATAAGCTCTGTTTTAAATGCTTATTTAGGAGTTGAAAATGAAGCAAGTTTTATCCAGTTGTTCCGCAAGTATTTCAGAATTAAAGAAAAACCCCACAGCGCTATTGAATGATGCAGAAGGCGCTCCTATTGCAATTCTCAATCATAATACACCAGCGGCTTATTTTGTGCCTGCTGAAACGTATGAATGGTTAATGAATAAATTAGAAGATTTTGAATTGGCTCAGATTGTACGAGAGCGCTCACATGAAAAAGCCGATGCT
This sequence comes from Mariprofundaceae bacterium, assembly GCA_026994965.1. Classification (GTDB taxonomy): domain Bacteria; phylum Pseudomonadota; class Zetaproteobacteria; order Mariprofundales; family Mariprofundaceae. Next base: position 4,486 of record JALWPO010000205.1, read on the forward strand.
GTAGAAGTGAATCTGAATGAGCTATAGGATTAAATTTCTTCCCAGTGCGATGAAGGAATGGAAAAAACTAGCTCCTCCCATACAAAAGCAATTTAAAAAGAAGCTGACTGAAAGAGCTGAAACGCCTCATAACCCCGCCAATCAGTTGTGAGGCTTTCAAAATGTGTATAAGATTAAACTACGCTCTATTGGATACCGATTGGTCTATGAAGTTAATGATAATGAAATCGTCATTTTTGTTATCACAGTTGGGAAAAGAAATAGAGGCTTGGTATATGCAAAAGCAGAAAGAACGCCAATAGACATAAGTATTCAAATCGAGTCGATAGTATTCTGCCACCACTCGTTTGAAGCGTTAATTTACAAAAGCCTCAACGCGAGCTTTAATCTGATCGCGTACACGGCGAAACTCATCCATCATTTCATCTTCTGTGCCACTCGCTTGTGCTGGATCATCAAACGGCCAATGTTGCTTTTCACAATTCACGGGTACAGAGGGGCAAGTTTTATCTGCATTTCCACAGACTGTAACCAGTAAATCCAATGTATTGAGGATTTCCACATCCAAAGCTTCTGATGCTTGCATAGAAATATCGACACCTGCCTCACGCATCACGGCAATGGCTCTAGGATTTTTGCCATGCGCCACAATGCCAGCTGAAAACACTTCAAATCTATCTCCACCAAGATGTTTCAACCAACCTTCTGCCATTTGAGAGCGGCAT
>JALWPO010000206.1 GCA_026994965.1 Mariprofundaceae bacterium
CAATGGACACACCTTGCTTGATGGTCGCCTGTTTTAGGTTTGCGGTAACAACCCTTGGATTTGAAATTAAATGCGTATCGCCATCCAGCTCTGCCGCAGATAGCTCTAAATCTAAATTCAACACCTTGCTTAAAGCCCCAAAACTCATTCCAACTGAAGGCACCGCAGTAGTACCAACAGATGCAGCAGGCAAATCAACCAATGCACCTTGTACTCCAGCCTTCGCATTTCCAGCCGTTGAGCTTACAGCCAAGCCTGAATTTGGATTTGTACCTCGACCAGTATTCGCTGATTTAAAATTACCACCCCATCTTATCCCAAGATTTCGTTTAAAGTCTGTCGTTGCCTCAACAATTCTACTTTCAATCAGCACCTGCTTGACAGGCAAATCAATTCTTTTGACCAATCGCTTAATATTATTAATCGCATCTTGTGTATCTTTTACAATTAAAGTGTTCGTCCGAGTATCCGCTGAGAAACTACCACGTGCAGTCAATAAGCCATTGCTACTAACCCCTTTTGCTCCCGCGCTCCCCTTACTTGAGGAATTAGCTTTTAACAAATCCTTAAATTCATCCACCTTACTATAATTAAGCGTGATAAACTCTGTAACCAGTGGCTCCAATTTTGCTGAACTTCTCTGGGTTTCCAGCTTGGTATCCTTTTCCTTTTGCAACACTGCAAGTGGTGCAATACGCATGACATTTCCAGAGACTTCTTTACCTAGTCCACGCGCTGATAAAATTAAATCTAAAGCTTGATCCCAAGGCACATCAATCAATCGCATTGTTAATGAACCCGATATATCATCAGCCATGATAATATTTAAATTACTCATTTCAGCGATAAGTTTTAACGCATTTTGTATATCAATATCTTTAAAATCGAAAGTAACTTTTTGTCCAGTATAGGCAAATGAACCTTTTCTTTCCCCATGAGAACTACGTGCTAACGCCATATCCTCAGGCTCAAAATTCATGGTAAACACATTACCTTGCTGGAATGATGTAATATTCGCTTTCTCACGCAAGCGTGCAACAACTCTCACATTCCCATCCAATTGATAGCTATCAATTTGACGAATAGGACCAGGAAATGCACTTACATCTTGAGAGCGCTCTTGCCCTGGCAATAAAGCTGCTTTCTTGATGTCTAAGATAACCGTATTCTCACCCTTTTCATGCACATGAATCACTGGGTTTGTTTTATCCGTACGTACCATCAAATGTGCAATCCTATCATCGGGTTGAAATTCAACGCTTTCAACCTTCATATTGGCCACTGCTTTTTTCGCAATCACTCCACCCAACTTGATTCTCATCTCACTGGCTGTTGTATCAATTTGCTGATGCAGATTTGAAGAAGGCACAAGGCTTACAACCAAACGCACACGTCCATCAGCCGCGCCAACACTCACAGCACTGATACGTTGGCTTGCATACTTGAAATTATCTTTTGGAAGTTGGCTTTTTCCACCCCAGAAATCTAAAATAAGCTTTTGATTCTTTTGCGTCATAAATGCATTGTGATTGGCATCCATATGGCTGCCACGCAACACCAACTCTGTCACACCACCTTTATCTTGCACTTCAATATCTTGAATAATCGCTGCCGAGCTTGATGTTTTTGTCTGCTTCTTTGGCTTAAATTTCACCAACAAAGCATGAGCTTTTTCCTCAATATCATAACCCATCACCTGACTTAACCCAACTTCAATCCGGGCAGCCTTATCTGTTTGGGTTGGAACAACACTCACCACACCATCGCCTGAGGCTGTTAAAGTTTGCACACCTGATTTTAATGTTGCTTTTGGAAAGCTTAAAACCAAGCGTGGTGGTCCATCCAAATCAAACACTTGGTAATTTAGATTAGCATCAGCATCAATTCGCACCACATCACCATCATCTGAATCAAGCAATGTTACACCGCTAAGCTCTGTTGCATGAGCACTTACTATCATACAAAAACTACTCATCAATGCATAAAATAGAGTGATATATTTTGTGTTATTATGTCGCATCATTTTAATCATATATTCCTTATTCACCTTAGCCTCCTCGGCATTAAACTACCGCTTACGGCCTCTTTTGGTTTTTGCACCACCATGTTCAACAAACCTATACGTCACCACATTACCAGTAATCGCCAAACGCTCGCCTTTACCCTGACTTATTTTAAGATTCTTGATGGCTACAATACGAGGCATTTCACCCACACGTTTCAAAAATGTTAACAGTTGTCTGTATGTTCCTGTCACACTTATATCAACAGGCACTTCAGCGTAAATTTGTTTCACACTTTCACTGCGCGGTTGAAAAACACTAAATTCAAGACCTGAGTCTTTACCTGCCCACGTCACATCTTCCAATAAATCTGGAATTTGTGATTTTTTAGGTAACATATTCAATGCTACTTTTAATTGTTTTTCCAGCTTGGCAAACTCCGCCCTCTTTTTAGGCAAGTCTCTTGCCAAGCGTTGATTCTTTTTCAATAAAATTCGTTGCTGCTCTACCCTAGCTTGCTCTGCCTCAATCTCTACCTGCGTTGGTTCCCAAGCGAGGAAGTAATAAGCAACAATCATCACAAGAGCAATCGCAACCAATGCAGTCACCTTCTGCCACAATGGTAATGGTAAAAGTGGACGCAAAAAGTCTAAATTCAAGGCTTCCATATTCATTTGCTACCACCTTGCTCTTCTTTTGCCTGAAGAACCCGATTGAGCGTCATATTAAAGCTACGGATAGGCGTTCCATCTGCGCTTGTACGAGAAATGACCTGCAATGCAATATTATTAAATTCTGGGGCTTTATCCAATGCCCTCATGAAATTAGCGACTGCTTTATTGCTTTCTCCATAGCCAGCAAAGCTTAAATTACCAGCATTATCATTCACACTACTCAACCATACATTCTCAGGAATCACTTTTGACAAAGCGTTGAGTGTAATCAACGATTCAAAACGACCCTCTTGTAACTGATCAACCAAAGCTAATTTACGCTCAACCTCTGCCCTTAATTTATCTAAATCCTTGATTTTACCAATCTTCTTCATCAACTCCAAGTTTTGGGCGCGTATTTGCGTATATTCATCCTTTAAATCTGATAGCTGACCGTTGATATAACTATCTGCCAAAAACAGCATCACTGTTACAGCCAATAATACACCAATCAACCAACCCAAATGCTGTAAGATTTGATTTTGACGACGTTCTGCCCTGTATGGAATAAGGTTAATACGAATCATGTATCAAAGCTCCTTAATGCTAGACCAACAGGAACCATCATCATTGGACCAATTTGATCCAAATAAGCCTGATCAAACTTCTTCTGATTGACTTTAATATGATGAAACGGATTCACAACTTTTGCAGCAATTCCCAAACGCTGCTCTAATTCTTCTGCAATGTTCGGAACCAATGCACACCCGCCAGTAATGTATAAATGCTGGACTGGGCTTTCACTATGATTGGCTGCATAAAAATCCAATGAACGCACAAGCTCTGATGTTAAGCCCACATAAAACCGTTCAAGCGCCTCAGAGCTAACATCTGAAAACGATTCTTTTTTCATCGCTTCAGCAGCTTGATAGCTTAGATTATGCTCTTTTTGTATTTCCTCAGTTAGATTTTGACCACCATAAAACTGATCACGTACAAATGCCATTTGTCCATTTTTGAGGATATTCACATTGATTAAATTTGCACCTATATTCACCAAAGCTATGGCATAATCCCCTTCGCCCTCAAAGGCTTCTTCTGCCTCATCATTCTCCACCAAACCACACACCTCAGCCGCATTTTCCAATGCAAATACAGCACAGTCTACACATTTAGTTTCCAATCCTGCTTCACTCAAGACCAGCTGATAATCATCTACCACTTCCCGCTTACAAGCGGCTAACACCACTTCCATTTGACTGGGATCATCAACATCTGCACCAAGAATCTGAAAGTCCAAATACACATCTTCAATATCGTAGGGAACATGCTGGTCAGCTTCAAATTCAATTTCTGATTCCAATTCGAATTCAGTAGATATAGGCATCATCACAGATTTAATAATCACCGCATTTCCAGAAACTGCAATAGCTGCACGACGCGTAGCGGGCTTAGCTTCTTCAATCACATCCAACAAGGCCTGTGATACAGCCATGGAATCGATTACCGTATTTTCTACAATGGCATCCCTAGGTAAAGTAACAACAGCCATAGACTTTAATTCATAGCCAGAGCGCACGGCCGATAACTCCACCAATTTTATACCTGTTGAGCTAATATCAATCGCGACAAGTCCTTCATTTTTACTGGAAAATAAACCCACTTGCCCTCCTAACTTCATGCATTACTAACATAAACACGCTTAACATAGCTATATATAACAGATATTGTCAAGAAAAAACGTCTTTTATTCATATCTCAAGTCCATCTCTTTCTCCGTCAATCGAAGCGCCTTTGCCATATCTTCTTTTGCAAGCCCTTGATAACCAAGTGCCCTATTGGCCACTGCACGATAAAAATATACTTTCCCACGCTTTAAGTTTTGTTGATTTATATACGCTGTTAGTAACACCACGGCTTTCTTATACTGACCAAGGCGAACTTGCATACGTCCAATACGATATTGAACATCTTCATCCTTTGGGTCAACACGCATTTCATTTTGAAATGCCTCCAATGCATTCGCATATTGCCCTAAATGTTCATAACACACGCCAATGTTATAGTAAGCATTATCATGCTCAGGCTCTTGCTCTAATATATGCTGAAATACATCAATGGCTTCCTGATAATGCTTAAGCCTTAACAATTGATAACCATAGGCATGCATATCATCCACACGTTTTAGCATATCCATCTTGACTTTACGATAGCGTAATTCAGCCTGCTCTGGTTTATCCCCCAATTTATCGGGTTGAAGAAGTTTCTGCCATCGTCTTGTGATGGACGAATCACCCAAGCGCTCTTCAACCTGTGCTAAATAATCCGCAGGAAATATATTCGGTACAAACATCATAGCCTTCTTCACTTGATTAATATCAAAACTTGCCCGTAAACGAGATTTAAATTCAGGCACACCATCATTAGATTGTAAGCGACTCATTTCAAATTCTAATGCTGGATAATCCGCAGTATTCACATCGCCTTGTTGATTGCCAATCAATGCAAACACATCGGTATTCATCAAATGGTAAGGTAACCATTCACTCAT
>JALWPO010000207.1 GCA_026994965.1 Mariprofundaceae bacterium
GTCATCCTATGCTTTCTGATGAGGGAATTGCTATAGTTAAGTACAGCAATTTAAAGGCAGGATACACTAAAGTGGGTCATGCGTGTTTAAACACCGTTCGAAATGTAAGTACCTGCCTTTTACATGAGAGTTAAGCTGGACAGTTCAAGAGGTGATAGAGCCTGTATTAAGGATTGCGAGCTATGGTCTCATCATGATAAGGAGGTCATAAGATGACAGCATTTGTTGGTATTGATATTTCAAAGAAGAGCTTTGATGTTTATTTTGAGCAGCAGGGTAAGGGTAGTCACCTTACGCTGCAACAAACAGAATCTGATTATAAAATACTTGTTCATTTGCTAGGTAGATCACGTATCTGCGTGATGGAAGCAACTGGTAATTATCACATCAAATTAGCCTCATACCTATATAAGTCAGGCATTAAAGTTGTGGTAGAAAATCCGCTAAAAATCAAACGGTTTTCACAAATGAATTTACAACGCACCAAAACAGATAAAGCAGATTCCAAGATGATTTATGATTATGGCAAGACTGTTTTATCCACAAAGGAAGTACATGCATGGATGCCTGACAGTACAAGTATTAGTGATTTAAAACAGTATGATACGGTTCGGCATCAACTGATGAAGCAGCAGACATCCTTAATCAATACACAAGAAGCCTTGATGGGCTTAACAGGGTTGAATAAAGAGGTGACGAAGATTCTAAAAGATATGGTTGATGCTGTTGATCAAGCGATTGCAAGGTTGGATAAAGGCATGCTCAAACTAGTGAAAGAGCATCACGCAGACAGCTTTGAGTTAATCACCAGTATTCCTGGGATTGGTCCTAAGTCAGCAATGATGATGATTTGTTTAACCGATGGGTTTCAGAAATTTCAATATCATCAGGTGAAACAATTTATCAGTTATATTGGCATGAGCCCTCGCACATTTGAATCAGGAACCAGTGTTAAGGGTAAGGCACACATAAGTAAAGTGGGTAATGGAAGAATACGTTCCATGTTATATATGTGTAGCTGGACAGCAAAGCATTCTAACCAACAGTGTGCACAATTATATGAACGTTTGGCTGAAAAAGGAAAACCTGAAAAGCTCATAAAAATCGCGATTGCACACAAACTTATCAGACAAATTTTTGGCGTGATTAAAAGTGGAACGCCTTTCTCCAATGAGTTTGCCTGATAAATAAGCTTGACGGAAAGCACAGTTCATTT
>JALWPO010000208.1 GCA_026994965.1 Mariprofundaceae bacterium
GCTTGTTCAAAACCAGCAGGAGCAATGGCAGCACGAACATCTGAAATAGCAGGTGCTTGTGCGAATTTAACTTCAACCAAAGTACCACCTGTAAAATCAATGCCAAAATTAAGCCCACGAATATTCGGGATTAAAGCCAATAGTGATACGATAACCATCAAGGATGATAAACCAAGTGCCAGTTTACGTTTGCCAAGAAAATCGATTTTTGAATTGGGGTTGATTAGTTGCATCATTTATCTCCTTAGATACTCAGCTTTTCAATACGGTCGCGTTTCTCTGTGTAGAGTGCGATGATGGCACGTGTTACCGTAATCGCGGTAAACATGGAAGCCAGAATACCTACAGCCAAAGTTACTGCGAAGCCTTTGACTGGACCTGAACCAAATTGAAACAATACGATGGCAGCAATGAGGGTGGTGATATTGGCATCCACAATGGTGAGGAATGCCTTGCCATAGCCGCTATCAATGGCAGCCAATGGTGTTTTACCAATATTTAATTCTTCTCGAATACGTTCAAAGATGAGTACATTAGCATCCACAGCCATACCAATGGTTAACACGATACCTGCAATACCCGGTAGGGTTAACGTTGCACCAAGCATGCTCATAATCGCGACAATCAAGAGCATATTAAAAATCAGCGCGATATTCGCAACCAAGCCAAACATGCGATAATAAACTAGCATAAAGACAAGTACCAAAATACAGCCAATAATAATCGAATTAAAACCTTGATCGATAGAATCTTGACCTAAGCTTGGACCAATAGAGCGCTCTTCGACCACTTTCACGGGGGCAGGAAGTGCGCCTGCACGCAACACAATGGCAAGATTACGTGCCTCAGTAGGTGAGAAACTACCTGTAATTTGAGCTGTTCCGCCTGAAATGCGTTCGCGAATCACAGGTGCTGAATTGACTTCACCTTCTAAAATAATGGCGAAGCGTTGACCTACATGCGCTTTGGTAAGTTTATCAAAAGTACGTGCGCCTTTGCTATTGAATTTCAATGTTACAGCATATTCATTATAGCGAGAATCAATGGATACACGTGCATCAGCGATTTGCGAGCCTGAAAGTTCAGTACGTTTTTTCAATAAGTAAGGTTGGCGATAAGGTTTACCATTACGCATTTCTGCTTTTCCATACACAATCACATCGCCAGAGGGAATATTGCCCTTGAGCGCTTGATCCAAGTCACCTTTCTCATCCA
>JALWPO010000209.1 GCA_026994965.1 Mariprofundaceae bacterium
CAGGATTATTTTTTGTTTTCCGAGATAGAATACGAATCACACCACGAATTTCGGCATCTCGACCAATCACAGGATCAAGCTTGCCAGCACGCGCCATCTCTACCAAATCTGAACCATATTTGGATAAAGCTTCATAGCTGGATTCGGGGTCTTCTGAGGTTACATTCTGATGCCCACGAATTTCTTCAAGTGCTTGCATAAAGCGCTCGCGCGTAATATCCAAGGATTTAAATATCTTTCCCGCATCAGAGCTATCACCCTCAGCAATCCAAACCAATAATAAATGTTCTACAGAAATATATGAATCATTGAGCTTGCGCATTTCATCTTCTGCCAAGGCAAAAGATTGTTGCAGGCGTTGCGTGATATAAACTTTGCCCGCTTCTGTAGCTCCACCTGAAACTTTTGTCCGCTTGGACAATGCATCTTGCAATCGCGCTTTGAGCACATCCACAGAAACATCCATACGCTCCATAAACCTAGGCGCAAGCCCTTGCTCTTGTGAAATAAGCTCAAGCAACACATGCTCAACATCCACTTCTTGATGATTAAGTTTAGCTGCCAATGTTTGCGCTGAAGCAAGTGCTTCGCGCACTTTTTGTGTCATTTTATTAATATCCATAATTATCACCTCTTATCCCTTACCATATAGGGATGCTGATAACCAACTTCAAGGGGGTTTTGGAAAGCTATGATTAAGACACAGATAGATGCAGCTTATGGATTTCTCCGCTACAATCGAAATGACCCTTCCCCCCCCCTTGCTATAGCTGCGCCGAAGCAAAGGCTGGAAGAAGGGATAAGAGCAAAACACGTGATTTGTTTTGCGCCCGACTTCCAGCTTTGATGAGGGTATACGCAGCTATTTCAGGAGCATTTTCTTTGATTCGTTTCTTTGATGGCAAAGAAATGAAGATAAAGCTTTTTGACTCGAGGCATCCATACCTCTCAGGGGCAAGCCCCTCCCTAAAGTGCGTCTAAATCCGCTCTCCTGCGGATTTATGGTTCGTTTTGAAGGTGAATTGCGAAGCAAGAGAGACTCCCCTGGGGGATGGCTGCCCAAAATGAACATAGAAACTAACCGCAGAGTACGCGGAGTTTCGCAGAGGAGAAAAGACTTAGGAATCTGGCAATTCCACCACAACCACAGACACTTTAGCACTGACCGCAGGGTTGGAGTTGGCAATCTCTACCAGCAAATCATCCTCACCTTTGGGATTATCAAAGGATGCACTAAATTCATGATCTTTTAGGGCATAGCTGCGTGATTGCTGCACTGTGCTTTCATGCTCACCATGTACTCTACGTACAATGAATGTAAGCGGACCTAATGCATCTGAAATCAACGTAATTTCATACTTGCCCGGTCTATTGGGCATATCAAAGAATTCACGCAAACTCTGATAAGGCGGCACATTGACATCACGATAATACAAATAATCTTCATGCTCTCCTGCAAATGCAGGCATGCTCAATACCACCCATACAACAACAAATAACAACAACTTCTTCATTCTTCTTGAAACTCCACTTCATACTTATCACACAGATAACGCATTTTATCCTTTGCCCTATCGCCAAAACCCAACCAGCGCCCTGCCCGTGTCTTGATATAACCATGTCGTTCTAGCGCAGTTAACAGCAATCTATGCTCAAAGCTTGCAACTTCTTTTTCCGCTTTAATGCCTGATTCTGGCAACTGCTGTAGCCATGCTTCCAATAAATCATCGCCACCCATACCACTGTGTACGCCATCAAGTACAGGCAGTGCTTCAATGGTTTTTTTATCACATAAGACCACAGCCCTTTCAATGACATTTTCCAATTCTCGCACATTCCCCGGCCAACGATAATGCTGCATTTGCGCTAAAACCTTATCACTAAAACCATCAATCTGTTTACCACACAATGCCGATTTTTGCAGCAATATTTTTTCAGCCAGCAATGGTAAATCCTCCATATGCTCCGATAGCGAAGGCACTTCTATCTCCACCACATGAATGCGATAATATAAATCATCCCTAAACTCACCATTTTGCACACATGCTTCCAAATCCATTTTACTGGAGCAAACCAAACGCACATCCGAACGAATCAAGGATTCTCCACCTAAACGAGAAAACTCTCCATGCTCTAACACACGCAATAATTTGGCTTGAACCGATAATGGCATACCTGCCACCTCATCCAAGAATAATGTGCCGCCATTGGCACGCTCAAACCAACCCAACTTACGCTTACCAGCACCTGCAAAAGCACCTTTCTCATGCCCAAACAATTCTGATTCCAAATGTTCCACATTCATCGCAGCACAATTAATTGCAATAAAAGGCTGCTCTGCTCTTGGACTTTGGGCATGCAAACACCGCGCCACCAATTCTTTACCTACACCTGTTTCACCACGAATTAAAACTGTGGATGGGGTGGGCGCTACTTGTGCAATCAAGGCACGTAAATTTTGCATGACCTCAGACTCGCCCAAAATATCTGCGCCCATGCGCGAATCCAATGCACGTTGTAATTCTTGCTCACGAATCGCTTGATTGCGAATCTCCATGGCATGATCAATAGTATCTTTAACCTCATCAGGATCAAAAGGCTTACCAAAAAAACCTAAAGCCCCGCTGGATTGCGCACGTACTGCAAGTGCATGCTGATCATGCCCTGTAACCACCACCACTGGTGTATCTGGTGATTCTGTTTTCAAGCGTGCTAAATATGCCATGCCAATTTCAGGGTTATCTGGCTCTGGCGGCAATGCCAAATCAAGCACCACCAAATCTACACGATGCTTTGCCAACATATCTTCTGCCGCATCAGGCTCTCCAGCTTCCAAGATATGATAATCTGATTTTAACAACAGTTTCAGGTTCAAACGATTGATTTCATTATCATCAACCACCAAAATCGTACGCTGCATACTCATATTTTGCCTCCACTGCTGGTTTCCACATCGCTATTCTTGCACAAAGGCAGTGAAACCAAAAAGGTGGAACCTTTACCCTCTCCTTCACTGCTTGCAGAAATTTCTCCACCATGAGCTTCAATAATACGCTTACTCAAATACAAGCCTATGCCCAAACCTTCAGCTTTACTGGTGGCAAATAGGCGAAACAACCTATGCTCCATGAATGCTTGCGTCATCCCCGCCCCATAATCATGGACAGTGATTTGAATACAATCATCTTTCACTTGTGCTGAAATATCCAACTCACCCTGTTTATTCATTGCCTGTACTGCATTATCAAATAAATTTTCGAACACGCCTTGCAATAATACAGCATCGCCCATAATCATCGGCAAATCGGGCAAATCCATGTTGATATGAATAAGCTCTGGCCATAAACGCTCAGCAATTCGCTGCCTTAACAAGCCACTAATGTCACAGATTTTAAGCTTGGGATGAATCGGTGCATTGGGGTCTGCCATGCGCTGCATCAAGGCTTCCATCCGCCCAACCACTTTGCGAATAGAAGTGACCATCATCTTCATATCATCTTCATTTAACTTTCCTGATTCAAGGTGATGCGCCAAAAAAGATAAATCATGCAAACGATTTTTTAAATCATGCGAATGCAATTGACCCATCACCCGCGTAATCGAATCCAAACGCACTTGCTGCGACTGCTGATGTGAAAGCCTTGCATGCTCCAAACTCATGGCTGCAAAACGCGCCAAACGTTCCAAACTCTGGCGCTCATCGGTATCTGTTGCCCAACCATCCAGACGCGGACTTAAATGCAACCATGTAGTTTGCTCTTTACGCGGAATAGCAAGAACCAACTCATATGCCGCACAAGATGCACCATCCAAAGGCGGCACTTCTGCGGATTGTGGATAACAAAACAAGTTCCCTGAACCATCTGAGCCCCGTTCATCAAGCACCACCGACCCGCGATGACAAATCGTTGCAATCCGCTCCAACAATGCGTGCTCCACATGCTCTTGCGGCAACTCTGCCAAATCTCCCGCACCCAATTGTTCAATGGCTTTTAATGTATCCAATTGCTTGCGAAATAAGAGCTTATCAATGCCACGCTGCAAAGCATGCACAACAGGGGAGAAAAATACCGCGGCAGATAATGCCGCAAACACCATGGCCCAAAGTGATACAGGCTGCCCTGTTAGGGTATAAAATGCTGCTTCTGCCAGCATCAACACCACCACAAATAAGGCTAGCGCTGCAAGACTAGCAATAAAATACGCGAATGAATGCAGCAACCGGCGTAGGTATGTACCCAATCGAGCTAACCGAGGTTTAACAACTTCAGGAATGCCTTAACTCCAAAGACTCAACAGCAGATTGAAATTTTTGCATGGTAGATTGTAAACCTTGCATATCTGCTTCTTGTAATGATGTAAGCGGCAAACGCAAATCACCCTCCATCCAGCCCATAAGCTGGCATGCTGCTTTCACTGGAATAGGATTGCTTTGCACAAACATCGCATCACTTAAATCTTGTAGAGCAACATGGGCTGCACGGGCGGTTGCCAAATCATTCTGCTGCATAGCTACAACCAATTGTTTCATTGTTTTAGGCACAATATTGGAAACCACAGAAATTACGCCATGCCCACCCAATGCCATAAATGGTAATACACTCGCATCATCACCTGAATAAAAATCAAACCCATCCACACACGCCATCATGGTACGCGTAAGTTGTGCCATATCGGCAGTAGCATCTTTAATACCAATGATATTGGATATTTGCGATAATCGTGCAACAGTATCAGGCAACATATTCGATGCCGTACGGCCGGGCACATTGTACAACACTTGAGGTATCGCAACCGCATCAGCCACCGCTTTATAGTGCTGATAAATCCCTTCTTGTGTTGGTTTGACATAATACGGTGAAATCAAAAGGGCTGCATCCGCACCCAAAGCTTGGGCGGCTTGTGTAAGCTCAATGGATTCAGCTGTATTGTTGCTTCCTGCGCCTGCAATCACAGGCACACGTCCACGCGCTTGCTCTACCGCAATTTTAATCACTGTTTTATGCTCACTCACACTGAGTGTCGCTGCCTCACCCGTAGAGCCTGCTGGCACAATGCCATCCACATCTGCATCAATTTGGCGCTCAATATGTGCGCGGAATGCCTCTTCATCAATTTGCCCATTCTTAAATGGCGTTACCAACGCCGTCATTAAACCACGAAACATATTTACCTCTTTTATCTACTCAATCAC
>JALWPO010000210.1 GCA_026994965.1 Mariprofundaceae bacterium
TGTGAACTCTGCGGTGGAAAAATCTAAAAATGGCTTTTTGAAGCCCTAGATAAGAAAAATTGATAAATACCATAAGAATTATAAGCATGTTATTTTGTTGGATTACTTTATCATTGCGCTTATTGATATTTGAAGCATAAGATTTGAAATATGAGGTTAGTTATGAGTAATCAAGCGCAATACACCATCAAAGAAGAGCCATTTTACGAGGCACAAGGCGATGAAATCGAGCTTTATGAAGCTGCCTATGCAGCACGCCTGCCTGTGATGGTCAAAGGGCCCACAGGCTGTGGCAAGTCACGATTTATTGAATATATGGCTTGGAAACTTGGCAAACCATTGATTACTGTGGCTTGTAACGAGGATATGACCGCATCGGATTTGGTGGGTCGCTATTTATTAGATGCCAATGGTACGCGTTGGTTGGATGGTCCACTTACTGTGGCAGCGCGGATTGGTGCTATTTGTTATTTGGATGAAATCGTGGAAGCACGCCAAGATACAACCGTTGTGATTCACCCTCTAACGGATCATAGACGGACTTTGCCTTTGGATAAAAAAGGTGAATTAATTGAAGCCCATGAAGATTTTCAGTTGGTGATTTCGTATAACCCTGGCTATCAATCTTTGATGAAAGATTTGAAGCAATCCACCAAGCAACGTTTTACTGGTTTTGAGTTTGATTATCCTTCTGAAACCGTGGAAACATCCATTGTTGAAAAAGAAACAGGCGTTGATAGCGATTTGGCTGCTAAACTTGTAAAAATTGGTGCAACTGCACGTAATCTCAAAGGGCATGGCTTGGATGAAGGTATCTCCACGCGTTTATTGACCTATGCAGCCACCCTAATCAAAGGTGGGGTTGAGCCCAAAGCGGCTTGCCGTATGGCATTGGTTCGTCCGATTACGGATGATGCAGATATTCGAGTGACTTTGGATCATGCGATTGAAACTATTTTTGTGTAACGGTATTTAAAATGATGGATGAAACCATAGAACGCTCTGCAAAATCACAAGCTTATTGGGAACAATTAAATTGTCGCTTCCCTGCCGCTGATAAAGTTTTTGATGAGTGCATTCTTGAGGCCAAAGCTTTGCTTTCAGAAGAGGGTGTGGATGCCTATATCGAAAATGCACGCTTTATTGGTAAAATGGGTCGTGGCGTTGAACCACTATTGGTTTATTTGGAAGAAGCACCATCTGTGGCATCCAT
>JALWPO010000211.1 GCA_026994965.1 Mariprofundaceae bacterium
TATGGCCGCAAGAGTGAAAAGGTGGTCCAGGGCCCCAAACCCATGCCCCTGTTCGACCTGCCGGAGCCCGAAGAGATAGAGGATGAGCCGGAGGAGGAGATCCAGGTACCTGCCCACACCAGGAAGAAACGGGGCAGAAAGCCCCTGGACGAGAAGCTCCCCCGGGTGGAAGTGGTCCACGACATAGACGACAAGGACAAGGTTTGCAGCTGTGGCTGCGAGCTCAAGAGGATAGGGGAGGAGGTCTCGGAGCAGCTGGAGATCATCCCGGCCAAGGTCCAGGTGGTCCGGCATGTCCGTCCCAAGTATGCCTGCCCCAAGTGTGAAGGGGCAGAGGACGAGGGTCCCACGGTCAAGATCGCCCCTGTCCCACCCCAGATCATCCCCAAGTCCATCGTCTCTCCCAGTCTGCTGGCCCATATCCTGGCCGCGAAGTTTGAGGACCATCTTCCCTTTTACCGTCAGGTGAAGCAGCTGAGGAGGCTGGGGGTGGATGTGTCCAGGGCGTCCATGTGCCGGTGGGCCATGCAGGCCGCGGATGCCTGCCTTCCCCTCATGAACCTCATGGAGGAGGAGCTCCTGGGCGGTGGTTACATCCAGGCCGATGAGACCACCGTGCAGGTCCTCAGTGAGCCCGGGCGGAGTCCCACCACGAAGTCGTATATGTGGGTGTTCCGGCGAGGGGACCCCCACCGGCCCATTCTGATCTACCAGTATCATGCCACCAGGTCAGGTGAAGTGGCCGAGGGATTCCTGCGCGATTTCCACGGGACCGTGCAGACCGACGGGTATTCCGGGTATGACTTCCTGGACGGCAGGGAGGATATCCGTCATATCGGCTGTTGGGCCCATGCCCGGCGGAAGTTTACCGATGTGCTACGCTCCCTTGGCAAGAAGCGGAAGAGCAGCGCTGCCCACAAGGCCCTGAAGTATATTGGGAGGCTATATGCCATTGAGAGGAAGGTCCGCGCCAAGGGGTGCTCTCCGGAGGAGAGATACGAGATCCGGCAGAGGGAGTCGAGGCCGGTCCTGGATGAGTTCCAGCGGTGGCTGCACAAGAAAAGAGAGGAGACACCGCCCAAGGGGTTATTGGGGAAGGCCATAGCCTATGTGCTGAATCAGTGGCACCGGCTTGTGGGGTATATAGAGGAGGGCCATCTCTGCATCGACAACAACATGGCCGAGAACGCCATCCGTCCCTTTG
>JALWPO010000212.1 GCA_026994965.1 Mariprofundaceae bacterium
CCATATTAGAATATGCCTGTTTTACATTAGCTACTTCTTTTGCATCAGCTACAAATGGTTTTAATAAAGATTGATGGGCTTCAAGTCTAGCACCTAATTTTGTTGCCAATCTACTATCTGCTCCAACTGCAGCACCAAAATAGTTTTTAGCTAAGTGTATAGAGTTAGCTAATGATATAACTTGGTCTTTTCTTGGTATGTTTTGTAGTTGTTGTAAAGCCTCAGTTTCAGATAGTCTATTTTGATTAAGTTTTAGTAATAGTTTAGCCTGTTTACTTAGTGGTCCCATATGACTAAATAAAACATTTAATGACTTAGATACTCCGCCAGTAATGACTGCACCTATTATAGCATCTTTAGTAGCATCTGAATAATTTTTATTACTACCTACTGCATTTATAAAAGATAAAGCTCCTCCCACAGCAGCTTGACCAGCTGTACTTTCTGCAGTTGCTGGTATTAATGAATAAACTAGTAAATTACCTAATGTACTAGGGTGTAATAATTGGTCTGGGTGTTTTTTATTATAACTAGTTATATAAGAATGTAGTGATTTAACTGCACCATCTACAATATTTTGTGGTATTTTAACTCCAGCCATATTAATTACATCGGTAAAAGTTGCTTTAAGTGGGTCAGATATAGCATCAGTGGCTACCTTAGTTGCTCCAAGTATAGGCTCAGCAAACCCTGCTGCCGTTTGTCCTGCTAATTCTTCCGCTTGCTGCCCTATTTTACCTGCTGCACCTTGTTTATCTAATGGCTGCCCAGTAGTTAATGTACTAATAGTCCCATCAGGGTTAACAGTAGGTTGAGGGGGCTGAGCATTACTAATATTTCCTGGGTTTGGCGTATCAGCTCCTGGAACTATATTATTTGCAGGAGTTATTCCAAAGGCACTAGCTACATCTAGTCCTGCCGGGTGTATAGTTTGAGTATTACTAGGTACTCCAAATGCACTATTTATATCTAACATTTATTATCCTTTAGGTTGATTATATCCAGCTGGCTGAGCATCATTAGTCATACCTACAGCAGACATCATACCTGCAGCAGAAGTACCTCCTTGCACACCAGGTGTTATTGGAGGTACTTGCCTAGGGTCTTGGGTAGGCACACCCTCAAGCTTCTTAGCTACTTGATTGAAAATATCTGCAATAGCTTCACTATTTCTAGTCTTCATTACTTTAGCTTTTAATGCTACTACTTCTGCATATTTACCTGGGTCAGTTTGCATAAGCATCTGTCCTGCTGGACCTTGTATAATATTATCTAGTTGCAAACTTTCCATATCATCAGTTTCATTATAATTTGATGTAGTGAGCTCAACTTCATAATCTAATTCATCTAATGTAGACTCTTTGTAAAACCAAGGTTCTAATTTAGCTACTCCCTTATCATCAAACTGTATGTTATCTTTATACTGTATTTCTCCATTAATAGTTACTGGGTCATTTATTGCAATATAACTATCACCCTTAACCTCATCACTAATTCTTATTAGTGTGTTAGCTTTATAATATAATTTGGCCATTTCTAATATACTTTTAGCCAATTCAGTATATATAAAATCTAACTTACTAGTTAAATATTGCAGTGCACTGGCAGTCATATTCTGCTGTAACTTAACTTGCCTACCTGATGCAGAGGAACCAGCCATACCCAAGAAACTATCATTAAGATTTAACACTTGTTTTATCCTACTTAAAGCAGCAGATATTATATTATACTGAGCTACAACATCACCAGACATATTCTCTACTTTTACACCGTTTAGGTCTTTTACAGGTATAATAGCATTTAATTGATTATATTGAAGCCTAAATGCCTCTAAATCATTATCTACTAAAGCTGTCTGAGTTACTAATACCTTATTAGTATTTACTAGTAATTGTATTTGTATAAGGGCTTGATTTATAGCTTTTTGTGACTCTAATACTTCTCTAAATAAACCATAGTATTCTGCATCTTCTGTTTTTTCCATAGTAAAAGGCTTTATACTAAATGACCCATAATGAGTTATATCAGTAGTTTCTAATAAAATATCACCACTCCAGAGTAATTGCCATATTTTCTTACCTACTTTCATTTGTGTTTTAACTATTAGGGAATTATAATAAGTATTATACATACCACTAAATGATGTAGTATAATTAAAGTTGTTAAAATTAGCAGTATCTATATATTTCTCTAATTCCTGTACTTTATTAGGCCACATCTCTTTTACATATTCATTAGGCACCCATTTAAAAGTATGAATAAATCTAGCATCACCATAATCATAGCGCTTAAATAGTGGGTCAATAGCTAATTCATTCTCGTGTAATACTTTAAGCTGTAAATCTACTTTAGGTGTGCCAAATCTATCTTTAGTACCACTATCTACAGGTGTAATTTCAAACCCCACTAAACCTGATAGGATTAAATCATCTTGTAAATCAGCCCTCATCATTTTAAAGTCATTATCCCTAAGTACATATTGTACTATATCATTACCTAATGTTGCCTTATCAGTATTATCTGGTGTAGTTGCCTTAACATTTATATTATTAATAGTAGAAGATAGATATCCACTAAGTACTCTCTTATAACTCTTAATAATATTGAATGTTTCTTCTGGCTGCTTCCTATTTCTAAGTACATTTAATTGTGCTATAGTATAGTGCTTATTGTGATTAAAATCTCTTATTTCTGATGCCTCATCTCTGCTGCCCTCATATTCATTCATAGCTATAGTAAAATAATCTCTAGCTTTTATATGTAAGTCAGTCATTATTGACCTCCACTAAGTTTTTGTTGTATTTGTATATATAGTGCAGGATTAGTCTTTTTAAGGTTAGCTGCAAAATTATTAAGTTCTTCTTGGGTAGTAAAGCTATGTATTTTAGCTATTACACTATTAACTTCTGATGGCTGATTATTAGTAACTGGCTGATTATTAGTAACTGGCTGAGCCTTGTTATAATATCCTGCATTATAACTAAGTACTAATCTATCTGCCGCTGTAGGTACAGCTGCTATTTCCTCTCTTAATTTATTTGCTAAATAAGTATGCATACCTTGTATACTTGATTTTGCTAAGTCTGGACTATTAAAGTTTAATACACCACCTGCAGCTTGGTAGCCTTTTAGCTCTTCTGCACCAAATGCAGACCCTGATTTATACTGTAAATAATCCATAACCATTAAGTTAATTCTAGTGGATAAACTATTTGCTTTTAAATAAGCTTCTTTATTTATACCATGGCCTGTATATCTTAGTAGCATTTTATTTACTGTCTCAAAAGTACCTGTCTTAGCACCATCAGCTAGTTTATTAAGTTCTTTACTAAGTATATCAGTCTTATCTCTAAAGTACTTTAATTGATTAACTTTTCTAAAAAGTGTATTTTGATTTTTAACTAAACTATCAGTATAAGTTTTATTAGCTAATAATTTATCTACTACTGGCTTAACCTCTTTATAAGTAACATTTTTATTATTTATTAAATTATATGCTTCCTCATTTATTGCCTGTAAATTTGCTTGTATTTCTCCCTTAGTTTGACCTTTTTTATTTGCTTGTGCTATAGCTAATTCTGTTCTTTTAACTGCTTCTTTTGCCTTTATATTTTCAGTATTAGCCTTAGTTTTATCTAGCTGGTCTTGAGCATTAGCCTTTATAAGGTCTGATTTAGCTTTCCATGCCTTATACTTTTCATTATCTACTAAAGTTTGGGCCTCTAACTTTTTCTTTTCTCTGGTACTCATATATTGACTTAATCCTAAAGCGTGTGTCATCATAAGAGGACTCATTGATATAGTATGTCCATTAGTCTGTGTAAGTACTATCTGATGTGATTTCTCATCATAGTGTACATCATTTACAGGATTACTATCTGTTCCATACTTAGGAGCTAAAAACCCGTTAATCCAATCAGAACCTTGTGGATTATATACTAAGGCATTCTTTATATCTTTAACACTATCTGTAAGATTTACAGGTATTTGATATTGCTTACCATTTAAAGGGTCTATATGTGTAACTAATCCACCATTTTTTTGTGCTTGGTCAAATTCATTTATAAAGTTATTTACTGCAGGTGTTACAATATTTCTTTTGGTATAATCTACTGTAGCCTTAGCTTGATTTAAATATAACTCTTTCATCTTTAAATCATTTAGTCTTTGTTGTTGCTCAAATAATGTCTGATTATTATTACTTTGCTGCTCTGCTTGCTTCTTCTTTTGCATTAAAGCATCATATTTAAGCTGTGCATCCTGCC
This sequence comes from Mariprofundaceae bacterium, assembly GCA_026994965.1. Lineage (GTDB taxonomy): Bacteria > Pseudomonadota > Zetaproteobacteria > Mariprofundales > Mariprofundaceae. Next base: position 4,266 of record JALWPO010000212.1, read on the forward strand.
CTTGATTATATCCTACCATTCCATTACCCAAGCCGGAAGATAATCCGGCTATTGCACTACTAAATCCACTCATTAGAATAAACTCCCACTAAATATCTTATTATTTCTGCCATAAGCATAAGCAGCGCCTCTCATTAAATTGCCTACTGCTGCACCTGATTGATTAGCACTATTTTGTGCTATTCGTGATTGATTATTATAAGAGTTCATTGCTGAATTATAACTATTTGCTACATTATGTGCAGCTATATTTGACTGTCCTAAGCCTACACCTAAGAAACCTAATTGTTTTTGTCTTGTCTGTGTATCAGCTTGTTGCATAATATTTGTCCTATCAGCAGCAGCCTGCATATCCATAGCTCTGGTTCCCTCAGCTGCTATACCACTACCTGATAATCCTCGTTGAGCCATATTTTTATTATACAAATTTTGTGCTTGCTGAAACTGCTTATCATATCTACTAAGACCTAATTGTTCAGCTCTTCTAGGAGTAAGAGTAGTATAATAATCACTTAAATTTTTCTCTAAGTTTCCATATATGCTTTTGTAATAAGCCTCTTTTTCTTTTGCTAATTGTAATTGCTGTTGTGCCAAATTATTTGAGTTATTAGCAGCTGCTGTTGCTTGTTGCCCCTGAGAATAACTGTTAAATAACCCTGCGGCACCTAATGCTAATGAGCCTACACCTAACCAATTCATTTTTACATCCTTTTATGATTGCTCTTTCTTTAAAGAGTAATCTATTATATCATATTTAATATTAATTATTGTTTAAATATGCAAATAAATATTTAAAACTATAAACACTTCCAGTGCCTATAATCTCTAACTCTAATGATAAGCCTTCTCTATTT
>JALWPO010000213.1 GCA_026994965.1 Mariprofundaceae bacterium
TTGGCAATACCATTACCACTGCTGAATTGGCTGTTGCACATATCGTCGCCGCAGCGCGTCAAATTCCACAAGCCACAGCATCGACACGTGCTGGAAAATGGGAAAAATCCAAGTTTATGGGCATGGAGCTTACAGGTAAGAAAGCAGGTGTGATTGGCGCAGGAAATATTGGCGCTATCGTATGTGATAGACTTAAAGGCCTTCATCTTTCGGTTTATGTTTATGATCCTTTTATTTCTGATGAAAGGGCTTCGGCCATGGGCGTAACCAAGGTTGATAGTGTTGCTGAATTGGCGAGGATGGTTGATATTTTAACCATTCACGTACCTTTGATTGATGCGACTTGTAATCTTATCAATGAAGATATTCTAAAGAACATGAAAAAAGGCTCCATTCTGGTGAACTGTGCGCGTGGTGGTATTGTGGATGAAAAAGCTTTGTATGAAGTGTGTCAATCGGGGCATTTGCGGGCAGCGGCTTTGGATGTGTTCGAACAAGAGCCTGCCCGTGACAATCCTTTGTTTGAGCTTGAAAATATGAGTTTTACGCCACATATCGGCGCATCAACAGATGAAGCGCAAGAGAATGTGGCTGTACAAGTAGCTGAACAAATGTCGGAATACTTACTCACGGGAAGCATCAACAATGCAGTGAATGTACCATCACTTTCTGAAGAAGAAGCTGCGGCACTCGCACCATTTATGGGCTTGGCAACATCGCTGGGGCAATTCGTTGGACAAGTGATGCAACCAGGTTATGATAAAATTGTGGTAAGGTTTGAGGGTAAAGTTAGTCAATTGAATCGACCACCTATGCTCAATGCCGTGTTGCAGGGTTTATTATCGCACAGTATGGATGAAGTGAATCCTGTGAATGTGCAAATGCTTGCCAAAGAGCGTGGTATAGAAGTGGAAGAAGTCGCCAGTGAATCATCGGATCATTTTTCCAGTCGTATTCGGCTTCAAGTGTATGGTGATGCGGGTTACCGCTGTGTATCAGGTACCGTTTTTGATGGCACGCGTGCACGCTTGGTGAGTGTGGATGAATGTGAATTAGAAATTGCACCACAAGGGCGTTTATTGTTTATTGAAAACCATGATAAGCCCGGTGTTGTGGCAAATATTGGTGCAATCTTAGCCGATGAGCATATTAATATTGGCGATTTTAGGCTTGGTCGCCGTGAGGATA
>JALWPO010000214.1 GCA_026994965.1 Mariprofundaceae bacterium
TTTTATAATCGCAGCCGAGATAAAATCAAACTCCTCTACTGGGAGCGCAATGGCTTTATCCTCTGGTATAAGCGACTAGAAAAACACCGCTTTAAATGCCCCAAGCAAAACCCCATATGGACACCGCTGACTGGACAACAGCTCAACCAACTGCTCGATGGTCTAGACATCTTTCAACAACCTCATCCGATACTTTTTTATGACAATGTGAGCTAAATCGGGTATCTTACCCGGCATCCACCCCACAAGCACTCCCTAATGATATAGACGCCTTAAAAGCGTTGGTGATGCAAAAAGACCAACACATCCAAACCCTCTCTAAAGAGGTCAGCTTCCTAAGCGAAATGGTCGCCTTTCTAAAATACCGTCAGTACTACAAGCGCAGTGAAAAACACCCCAATCAAGCCGAACTGTTTAATGAAGCAGAAGTAGCGTCAGAGGCAGAAGCAGAAGAATTATCCACAGCTTTAAAGGAGGAGTGTGTCACAGCCTCTACAGAAGACAAAGAGAACACAAACACACCACCTAAAGCAAAGCCCGGGCGCAAACCACTGCCTCAATCCCTGCCACGGGAACGGGTGGAATACACCTTAGATGAACAGGGCAACCCTGAAAAGTGCGCCTGTGGCGCACACTTAAAAGAGATAGGGGAAGAGGTGAGTGAGCAACTTGAAATCATCCCAGCAAAAGTCATTGTCAAACAACATGTTCGAAAAAAATACGCCTGTCCACACTGTGAAGGCGCATTAAAACTTGCCCCCATGCCTCAACAACCCATTCCCAAGAGTATCGCAGGCCCAGGCCTGCTCTCCTATGTTGTGACCGCCAAATACCAAGATGCACTTCCTCTATATCGTCAAGAACAAGCCTTTAAACGGTTAGGCGTAGACCTCTCCCGTCAAACGCTCGCCAACTGGATCCTCAAACTTCGTCCCCTCTGTCAGCCGCTTTACAACCTACTGCAAGACCATCTACTTGAAAGTGGCTATATTCATATGGATGAAACCCGTGTCCAGGTGCTTAAAGAAGCAGGTAAAACACCAGAGAGCCAAAGTTACATGTGGGTGCGTAAAACGGGAGAGTCAACAAAGCCGATAGTTTTATTTGACTATGCCCCCAATCGAAAATCACAAACCGCCTGTGACTTATTAGAAGGGTTTAGCGGTTATCTCCAAACCGATG
>JALWPO010000215.1 GCA_026994965.1 Mariprofundaceae bacterium
GGCAGGCACGTTTTACGATGAACTATCTTTTTTATTTTGTTTATCCATAAAATCTTGAAGTGGTACGGAATAATGATTGCTACAATATTGGCAAGATACAGTAAGATTGCCATGCTCATCCGCCAGTTCAGGTAGATTATCAATGGCAATGGTTAGCAATGCCGAAGACATTTTTTCTGCATTGCAATCGCATTGGTAAATATAATCATCATGTCCAACGATTTTTACATGCAATGCATCAAAGGCTTGAAGTAGCTGCTCAGGCTCTTGATGCTTTAAATCATCATTGGAGATGCCAGCCATGGTTGAAACAGCTTTAAACCAATGCTCATCATCACACCCAGGCATAGCCTCCAATAATATGGCAATATCATCCTGTAAAATCATATCCGCACGAATTTGTGCAGATTGATGTAAAAAATGGACGATATGGTCAGCTAAATATTCAGAATCATATTCAATGGTTGAAATATAGGGTGTGCCAAAGCCTAAATCACGTACAGCAGAAATATGCAGTGGATGCCCCATCCATGCGGATATGCCTTCTTCTTGTGGGTTACGTTGGATGGCAGCGCCTTCTTTCCAATTCAAATAACCACGTACAGTACCTGCTTTGGCTTCTGCTAGAATACGGCGAATGGGCGCTTGCGGTTGAGAGGGCAGGGCATCAAGTTGTAATACTTGGCGCACACCACCCTTACTGGCGGTAAGCAATAATATCGATGCCAATAATGTTTTTCCTAGCATTTGCGCAGGAATATCATTTAGCCCATGCATACTTTTGGCTTCTTCAATGATATGCGTTCCTCGAATAATCGCACCACGGGTATGAGCATCGGGCAATAAGAAACGAATTAATGTATCTGCATTTTCAGCCATGCTTGAACCTCATTTAATGTAGAAAAAGTATGTGCTGCACCTGCATCAATTAATTCTTGGTGTGAAAAAGATGTGTGTATGCCAAGCGCAAGGCAGCCTGCGAGTTTGGCAGCTTTGATATCTGCTAAACCATCACCAATCATGACAGCAAATTGCGGTTGTATGCCGATATACTCACATGCCAAAAGTAAGGTTTCAGGGTCTGGTTTACTGGCTCTGCCTTCCAATTTTCCAATCACACATTGAAATTGATTATTCCAACCCAAGTGTGCCAATTGTGCTTCGGCTCTATGTTGCCCT
>JALWPO010000216.1 GCA_026994965.1 Mariprofundaceae bacterium
ATTTAAATATCTCGTGCTGAATCATTACTCCATTTTTTTATATTCAAATTGATGACTTAACTCGCTTTAAGCATAGCAGCGTAACATCATCATCTGCTGCAATATGCCCAAATTGATTCACTTTATCCTGCAATTGTTTACACAGTGTATCGACATCGGATGTGTAATGCTTCAATAAATAATCTTTCACGCGTTGATCGCCAAACATCTCATCGCCATCCCTAGCTCTGGCTTCTGTGATGCCATCGGTATATGCCAACAGCACATCACCTTCTTCCAACATGCGCAAAGAAACTTTAAATTCCAAATCAGTTTGTAAACCCATAGGTGGAGAAGCTGCTTCAAGCACTTCAATCTCACCTTTTCGAGATAATAATGCAGGCACATGCCCCGCATTAAGCCATAGTAATGAATGCGATTCGGGCTGTAGCTTCGCCATAAATAAGGTCACAAAGCGCCCACCTGTTAATGTTTCACACAAAGTATTATTGATATACGCTGCTGCCTTCTCAAAAGGCACTTCCAAATGCGCCATAGCATGCAGCATGGCTCTTAGATTCGCTACAGTCAGTGCGGCTGGATAACCCTTACCCGCCACATCAGCCATCACCAACCATACACGCCCATCAGGCAATACAATATAATCATAATAGTCGCCACCCACTGCCTCACAGCTGCGCTGAAAAGCATGCAATGCATAGCCAGCAATATCAGGCGCTGATTTTGGCAACATGGCAAGATGAATATCAGCAGCAATATCGAGGCTATTCTTTAATTCTTCACGCTCTTTTAAACCAGAAAATGCTGTGTTCATACCTTGTGCTAAAGTACCAAACTCATCATCCATCAGAATAGGAACCTGCCCATCAAATTGCCCTTGACGCATACGCTCCAGACCATCAGAGAAGCTGGACATCACTTCTTCCAATACCCGACCAATGGTAAAAATAAGCCATGCGCCTGCACATATTAGAACCGTGAAAAGCACACCTGCTTGAAGCAGAATAAAGCGTTGTTCTGGCATGCTTTGTGCGCCTAAAATCAAATAAACAAAAAAAGCAAGAATACTTGCAGGCAATGCACTGGTGATGATAAAAATCATCCATGGTCTGCGCGCAACATTACCCCAATACATCATCAAGCCATGTTCATCATTCAGGCTTTGTAAAAATAATC
>JALWPO010000217.1 GCA_026994965.1 Mariprofundaceae bacterium
TGGATGTGTACATATACACTTTTCCAGCCCCACCTGTGGCAAGGATGATATGTTGTGCTGAAATCGTAATGATATGGTTTTCTGGGGTGAGCAAATAAGCCCCCAAACAACGATTATCACCGTTGTAATAACCCAAACGATGACTGGTGATTAAATCCACTGCCATATGATGTTTTAGGCATGCGATATTGGGATGGTCTTGGACATATTTTAATAGTGTCTCACCAATAGCCCTACCTGTTGCATCTTTGGCATGAGCGACTCGGCGGCGACTATGCCCACCTTCACGGGTTAAGTGTAGTCCAGATGGATTAGCATCAAAGGGTGTGCCCAAATCAACTAAATCCTGGATAATACGCCCACCAGCTTCTGCAACTTGGCGCACAACATCTTCATGGCACAGCCCTGCACCTGCTTGAATGGTATCATTGATATGTGCATCAATGGAATCACTTATATCAGCCACACCTGCAATACCGCCTTGGGCTTGATAGGTATTGGATTCAGAAAAATCACCTTTATTGACAATCACAACCTTGCCATGTTCAGCAAGTTTTTTTGCGGCGAGCAAGCCTGCCGCGCCGCTACCAATAATCAGATAGTCACAATGGGATATTTGCTGTGTCATGATTCCGTACTTTACGCGTGTGGATAAACATTTGTATAGTGCGTAAATGCGGCAGCGTGTTTTTGTAGAAGAAATTAAAGGTCATTCGGCGATTGTGATTGGGCAGCGCGCCTCTTCATGCGGTTCATGCGCGGGCAAAGCTTCGTGCAATACTTTGGGCTCTTGGAAAGAAGGCTCTGGCAATGGTCGGGTGCTAAGGCTATGTGTGGACAATGATATTGGTGCTAAGGTTAATGATGAAGTTGTGATTGAAGTTGCCGATGGTTTGTTGCTCAAAACAGCATTTCGCTTGTATGCAGTGCCGATGTTTATTTTCGTTATCATTGGCGGGTTGGTTTGGCAATGGATTGCCGTGCATGGCGGTGATGGCAAAGATGTGAGCGCGGCATTGTTTGGTTTTTTGGGTGTATGCTTATATTACTTTTGGATTTGGTATCAAGGCGCACCTGAGGGCTTTGATGCCAAGATTGTAGAAATTAGTGCAAGAGCAATTGAAGACCAATGATAATGGTGATGATTTCATAGCTGCGTTTAATCCATGTATTACC
>JALWPO010000218.1 GCA_026994965.1 Mariprofundaceae bacterium
TGGAATTGAAAAAAGTAAGCAAAGGCTTTGAAGAAGGAAAGCCACTCTTTAAAAACTTTAATTTGATGGTTCCTGTGGGTGAACGTGTTGCTATTATTGGTGCCAATGGCATTGGTAAAACCACATTAATGCGTTGTTTGGCTGGTGATTTAAATATTGATAGCGGCATCATTAAATGGTCTGAAAATGCTAAAATTGGCTATTATGCGCAAGATCATTCAGCCGACTTTAAAGATAATGAAACAGTGTTTGATTGGATGGCACAGTGGAAAAAAGATGAACATGGCGAACAAGAAATTCGCGGCAATCTAGGGCGTATGCTCTTTGATAAACATGATATTCAAAAAACAGTTCAACAACTTTCTGGTGGCGAGCAAGGGCGCATGCTTTTTGGGAAGTTTATGTTCTTAAATCCCAATGTATTATTGCTGGATGAGCCGACCAACCATATGGATATGGAATTTATTGAATCACTCAATAGCGCGTTGGAGCGCTATGAAGGCACATTGATTTTTGTCAGTCATGACCGCGAATTTGTATCTTCATTGGCAACCCGCATTATTGAACTTACCCCAGAAGGCATTGTCGATTATCATGGCACATATGAAGAATACCTTAAAAATCAAAATGTATCTTAAGTAATCTCTGAATAAATATGAGTAAACGCTTAAAAATGAACACTTTTTATGCCTGGGATGGTGATGTTCTTGTACTGAATATCTTAGGCACACCCAATGCCAAAACCGATAAAATTGGTAAGCCCAAAGGTAATCAGCTCAAAGTGAGTGCAGCAGCCACCCCACGCGCAGGTAAAGCTACCGATCATATGGTGAAATTTTTAGCCAAAGAATTTGGCGTAAAAAATGCTGATATAGAAGTTGTCTTTGGGCGTATGAATGTGAATAAACAGCTTCGTATTACAGCACCTAGCAAGCTACCATCAGTGATTGCACGCCATGAAAATAAATGAAGTGCTTTCAAGCTATAGCTAGCATGTTTAGCATGCAGCCATGATAAAGCATATGCCTATAGCATCTCGCCGCACTCTGATGAAAGCCAGCCTTGCTGGGTTGGTCACGCTGGCAGTATCCCCTCAACTGATTTGGGCAAAGCAAAGTCATGATGTTCGCAACACATTGATTGAACAGTTGGCCAAAGAAACAGGCTTACCTCGCA
>JALWPO010000219.1 GCA_026994965.1 Mariprofundaceae bacterium
GCGCAAAAATTATGGGTAATGTGGATGTTCCATCACTTATTTTACACGGCAATATAGAAGGTGATGTCCGCGCAACTGAAAGCCTTAAACTTGGTGCTACAGGTTGCCTCAATGGTGATGTGGACTATAAAATGATGTCGCTGGCAGAAGGCTCTGCTATCAATGGTCGGTGCAATCGTATTTCGGATAATATTGCCACACTTGATACTGCCAAGGCCAACAAACCCTCAGATATGCAACAGGAAAAATTACAAGAAGTATGATTCGCGATTATCAGCATTGGAAGCCTGATATCGCAGCATCAGCTTGGATAGCCGATTCTGCTGAAGTCATGGGACGGGTGAGTATTGGTGATGAATCAAGTGTTTGGTATCAAAGTATTTTGCGCGGTGATGTGGATGATATTCATATCGGCTCACGCAGTAATATTCAAGATCATTGCACCTTGCATACCAGCGCTGGTGCACCTTGCGTAGTTGGCGATAATGTTACCATTGGGCATAGGGTGATTTTACACGGCTGTGAAATTCAGGATACCTGTTTGGTGGGTATGGGCTCTATTGTGATGGATCATGCTGTATTAGAAAAAGAATGCCTGCTTGCGGCTGGCTCATTGGTTCCTGAAAGAAAAGTTTTAAAAAGCGGATTTCTCTATGCGGGATCCCCTGCTCGAGAACGTCGTGCATTGACCATCAAAGAAATTGATTTCTTGCATGCCTCTGCCGCGCATTATGTCCAATTAGCCCAAAGCCATCGTTAAGCGGTGACAACACCTACAGACAAGCAAGCTTTTGCAGCCATTGATATTGGCTCCAATACCTTTCGTTTACTCATTGCCAAGCCAAATATATCAACATCAACAACACCATGGGAACCCATAGCTTATACCCATCGCATTGTTCGATTGGGCGAGGGTTTACACCAAACCCATATGTTATGCCAAGCTGCCATGCAACGCGCTTTAACGGCTTTTAGTGAATTCTCAGCCATACTAAAGCAACATCATATTTCACCAAAGCATACACTTGCCGTGGCTACAGCCGCCATGCGTGAGGCAAAAAATGGTGCATTATTTTGCCAGCAAGTTGCTACTGAAACCCATATACATATTCAAATCATTCAAGGCACCGAAGAAGCCCATTTATCCTTACTTGGTGCTTGTGCTGTAC
>JALWPO010000220.1 GCA_026994965.1 Mariprofundaceae bacterium
CCATCTTCAACTTTAACAGGATAAGTTTTAACACAACCTTTATCAGGCAGTGCGACTTGCCCATCATCAAGGTTGATACGACGATTATGCAAAGGACAAATAATATCATCTCCAGAAATAATACCTTCTGCCAATGGTCCATTTTTATGCGGACAACGATTCTCCACTGCTTTTACGCTATCATCACTCAAACGAAATACTGCAATCATTGTATCACCCGCACGAACTGTACGCGCTTGTGCTGGTGGAATTTCATTTAATTTACAAATTTCTATCCAATGACTCATACTGTCTCTACCCTTACTGGAATATCAATCGGCTGGTATTCCATGAATTTTTCATAACCTTGTTCAGCATCTTGTATGCGCTCAACCCAAGGATCCTTATTTTGCTGTGCCAAATAGGTATGCAAGCGCTCAACCAAAGCTTTACGGCTCTCAATATCATCCACCACCAAAGCTTTAATACTATCTAAGCCCACACGCTGCTGCCATGGTGCACAGCGCTCATTATGACGGCCTGTTTCACGATAATGTTGCAAATAAGCCTTGGTGATTTCTTCTACTTCTTCAGCCGTTTCCACGATGCAAAGCAATTCAGTCGCCATCACATGTACACCGCCATTACCACCTGTACTGATTTCCCAGCCCCCATCAACACCCACGATACCCACATCTTTAATGGTCGCCTCCGCACAGTTTCGAGGGCAACCTGATACTGCCAGCTTCACTTTGGCAGGAAACCAAATCCTGTCGAGCTGCTTCTCCAAATGAATACCCAGAGATGTGGAATCTTGCGTGCCAAATCTGCACCATTCCGAACCCACACAGGTTTTCACCGTCCGCAAGGCTTTACCATAAGCATAACCGCATGCCATATCCAAATCTTTCCATACATCAGTTAAATCTTCTTTTTTTACACCCAACAAATCAATCCGCTGGCCACCAGTGAGTTTGACCGTAGGTATATCATATTTCTTGGCAACGGATGCAATTTTCATCAATTCATCAGGTGTAGTCACACCACCATAAATTCTTGGAATCACAGAGAAAGTTCCATCCTTCTGAATATTGGCGTGCATTTTTTCATTGGCGATACGTGAAGTACGATCATCCTCGGAATCCTCAGGCCAAATCATGCCGATGTAGTAATTGATTGCAGGGCG
>JALWPO010000221.1 GCA_026994965.1 Mariprofundaceae bacterium
CGGTGTATTACCTTCATACAATGTAATCACCGAATCATCTTTTGCGATAGGTAAAAACGCACGGTAACGGTTAATAATTCCTTGATAATGTGGCATTTTAAGCTCCAAATGATTCTTTACGCAGAATCAAAACATCTTCCTGAATACTGGGCAAGGCGACAATACGACGAATCGCAGCTTGTAAGTTTCCTTCTGTGGTTTCATGCGTCAACATCACAACTGCAACAGCTTGCGTAGCATGGCGCTCTTTCTGGGAGACCGCTTCCAAACTGATGCGATGATCTGCCAAAATCGAAGTCACCGCAGCAATCACACCGGGTTCATCTTGTACCATCAAACGCAAATAGTATTCACATTGAACATCTGCCATAGGCAGTGTTGCAAGTGCTTTGCGCTCAGATGCAACAAAACCCATAGGTGGTGCTAAATATTGTATCGCATCATCAGCACCATCTGTGCATACACGCGCAATATCCATCACATCAGCAATCACAGCCGATGCCGTTGGCCTCTCACCAGCACCACGACCAATAAATACCGTATGCTCAACAAAATCGCCTGAAACCATGACCGCATTGTATGAATCAGATACTTGTGCCATTTGTGCTGCAAGTGGAACCAAAGTCGGGTGCACGCGCATTTCAACTTGTTCAACCCCATCCACCAGATGTGGTTTGGCAATACCCAATAATTTAATGCGGTAACCAAGCTCACTCACCGTTGCAATATCAGCAGCCGTAATCTTACTAATCCCTTCGGTAAACACTTCATCAAACTTAATATGAGAACCAAATGCCATAGAAGCCAAAATAGATAGCTTATGCGCTGTATCAATACCTTCCACATCAAAGGTTGGATCTGCTTCCGCATAACCCAGTTCCTGTGCTTCTTTTAATACATCCACATAATCAGCGCCTTCATTCTCCATTTTTGTAAGAATAAAGTTACACGTACCATTTAAAATACCATACAATGATTCAACAGCATTGGCAGCCAAGCCTTCTCGCAAGGCCTTTAAACATGGAATACCACCACCAACAGCAGCTTCAAAAGCAATCGCTACGCCATGCTTTTCAGCCAATGGAAACAATTCTTCACCATGTTTGGCAATCAAGGCCTTATTGGCGGTGACGACGTGTTTTCCATGCTCTATCGCACTCGCCA
>JALWPO010000222.1 GCA_026994965.1 Mariprofundaceae bacterium
TGATTGTGCGTGCGCCAGCTCGTAAAACATCCAGCTATAGAGCAGAGCATGATTTGGCTACGTGGTTGGCATCCAAACATATTGTAGGGATTGCGGATATTGATACCCGTGCATTGGTTCGACACTTGCGCGATTATGGCGCACAGCATGGTGTGATTGCATCCGATGGCATGTCTGAGCAAGAAGCCATTGCCAAAGCCAAGGATTGGCAAGGTTTGGAAGGGCGTGATTTGGTTGGGCAAGTGAGTTGCAATAGCATTTCTACTTGGCAACAAGGCACATACGATATCAATACAGCAGCATATCGCGAACCCGATGTGAAAAAACATGTGGTGGCTTTTGATTTTGGTTGCAAGAGAAATATTTTTAGAAAACTGGCAGATAGAGGCTTAAAGGTATCGATTGTACCGGCACAAACATCAGCCAAAGAAGTATTGGCGATGAATCCTGATGGTATCTTTTTATCCAATGGCCCAGGTGATCCATCGGCAGTGTCTTATGCTGTAGAAACGATTCGTGAGTTGCTTGATGCGGATACGCCTATCTTTGGTATTTGTATGGGGCATCAATTGCTTTCGCAAGCTCTGGGGTTAAAAACCTTCAAATTGAAGTTTGGTCATCGGGGAGGTAATCATCCTGTGAAAGATGAAACCACAGGCAAGATTGAGATTACCAGTCAAAATCATGGTTTCGCAGTGGCAGATGACATTGTGCCCAGTCATGTGGAAATTACACATCGCTCATTGTTTGATGGTACGGTTGAAGGTTTGCGCGTTAAAGATAAGTCTGTTTTCTCTGTACAATACCATCCAGAAGCCAGTCCTGGCCCGCATGATGCAGATTATTTGTTTGATAGGTTTGCGGATTTATTGGCGTAAAGCTTCTCAAATTCTTGTTGCTGTATTATCACAGGGTCGCCTACACCCATATCTTGTAGTCGTTTCCATAATACTTCGGCATCATCTTTATCCATGGGCGGGAATACAAATCTATAGGCTGGAATAATCACTGTGCGTTGTTCATACTGATAAGGGCGCTTGGTTTGCTGTAATTGCTTTTGCATACGCTTGGCATATTCAAGCAGGTAAAAACGACCCAAGCCCACTTTAAATACAGTTTGATTGTCTTTGGTGAGATGTTTGAGTACATCGGCATCAACACCCAGCTTTTGCCAAACAGCTTTGATTTTGGCTGCTTCTGCAAAGGTTTTGAACACACCAACATCATCAAAAGCGTGCAATTCAATAGGCTCTGGTCGTTCAATCACTTCAGGTGAAAGCCCTGTTGCAACCAGTCGTTTATACATATCATCCACACCTTTTTTCCAGACCATACGCCGGGTAATCACACGCCATGGTCCAGTATCCAAGGGTTTTATGTTGGGAATGGGCAAGTAAACAGCGTTTGAATGGGTTTGAATCATGGGAGGATTCCATGCCAGCCATGTGACTATAATCGTAGCCATCATGATTAGCCATACCAAAGCGCGTTTCATGTTTGAAAATGTCTTGATGCCAATATGTATAAGCCATCAAGCGTTAAATGTGGTTCTAATGCCGTGAGACTAGGTATGTCTTGAGCGATGCGTTCAGCAAGCCCACCCGTGGCAATCACAGGTGCATGGGCATAAGTAGGCAGTGCATGCAGTCGGTCAATGATACCAGATAACCCATCCACAGTGACCCAATAGCTGCCTGCTTGCATGCTGCTGATGGTATCCCGACCAATTAAATCTTTGGTGGTATGGATGGATATTTCAGGAAGTTTTGCAGCGCGTTGACATAGTGCTTCAAGCGCAATATCCATGCCTGGCATAATCAAGCCACCAGCATAATGCCCATCGGGAGTAATAATATCGAATGTGGTGGCAGTGCCGCAATCCAATACAATACTTGGGCTGCCATACTGCTCGCGTGCTGCAATGGCATTGGCGATGCGATCACCACCGACTTCACGCGGATTTTTATAATCCACTGCCATACCTGTTTTAACATCACTATCACCAATAAAAGCGACTTTGCAGCCACAGGTTTGAAAGCAAGCATCACGCAAAACAATATCCAAATGTGGGACAACACTGGCAACCATAATGCCATCTATGGATTTTGGATTATGCCCAAATTGGGAAAACATGCCATACAACTGCCAGCTTAGTTCATCACTGGTGATATGAGGGCTGCTGGATAAACGCCAATGGGAAATGAGGTTATCATGTTGATACAAACCAAAAACCATTTGGGTGTTACCAATATCAATACAAAGCAAACGACTCATACATGCTCCAACAATTCTAACTCACCAGCGATGATGCGTTGCACACCATCTTTTGTAGCGAGTAATAATGCACCATCTGTATCCAAATCTTGGGCGATACCTTCAATATAACCTTGACCATCATGCACGCGGACTTTTTGACCCGATGCAGCATGGGCTTGCCACCAAGCTTGGCGAACGGGGGCAAAGCCTTCTTGAAGGTAAGTATGATACCAATCATCCATAGATTTCAATATAGCGCTTGCACAGTCAAGACGCGTCAGTGTTGTCTTACTATGATTTTGTAGGGCAGTGGTCGCTTGTGTAATATCCTTGGGCCAATGCGATTTGGGGTTTTGAAGGTTGATGCCTATGCCCACAATGACAGCATGAACCAAACCTGGTTCGGCGCGCATTTCCGTTAAAATACCTGCAACTTTTTTGCCATGAATCAATAAATCATTCGGCCATTTAATTTGAATATCTTTACAATATGGTGATAAACCTTGCTGCAAAGCAACTGCGGTGAGTAGCGATAATTGCGGTACAGATTCGGGCGCAAGCTTAGGTCTTAAAACTATACTTAGTGCTAAAGCATAATCCAAGGTATGCCATACTCTGCCCAAACGTCCGCGACCTTGCGTTTGTTGATTTGCAATAATCACAGTGCCTTCTGGGCAATCGGATTCAGCTTGTCGCATAGCCTCACGATTGCTGGAATCAAGGCTTTCAAAATGTAAAATATGCTTTCCCATAGTGCGGGGAGGATGATGCATATCAGCCAGCGCAGATGAGAGTGTAGTAGCATTAAATATCTCTGAGCAAAGTTGGTAGCCTTGTCCGCTATGGGATTGAATATCTGCGCCTTGTTGGCGCAAAGCATGGATATGTTTCCACACCGCAGCACGTGAAATGGAAAGCTCTTGTGCGAGTTTATCACCAGATACAGGCGCAGATGCGCGACTTAAACGAGAAAGAATATGCTCGCGGCTATTCATAAGCTCTCATCATTGGCTGGTTGATGCAATGGCAGGGCTTGCACACGCATGGATAAATCTAAGCTGGGGGCAGAATGTGTAATCGCACCAATGGCAATACGATTGACACCCGTTTCGGCATAATCACGTGCATTGTCCAAGCCGATATTACCAGAAGCTTCGAGTAATATGGATGGGGGCACCATTTCTCTTGCTTGGGCAACTTGTGCAGGCGACATATTATCCAATAAAATTATATCAGGGCAGAGTAAAACTGCTTCTTGTACTTGTGCCATGGTTTCACATTCCACTTCAACCCAAAGCTCTTGATTGTGCGCAAAACAAGCGCTGATGGCATCGCTGATCGAGCCACTGGCTTCAATATGATTTTCCTTAATCAGCATGCCACTGGATAAATCCATGCGATGATTGATGCCACCGCCATGAATCACGGCTTGTTTTTCCAAATAACGAAGTCCAGGTGTGGTTTTGCGCGTATCGGCAATGCTACAGTTGGTATGTTGAACTTCTTCAACAAAGGCATGGGTGCTGGTAGCAATGCCTGATAAATGCTGCATAAAATTTAAGGCTGTACGCTCTGCTGCCAATAAATGCCTCAAACTGCCTGTGAGATGAACAATCACATCACCGATATCAACAGCATCACCATCCAGCTTCAGCCATTGTTGCTGGATAGTGTTATCCATGGTGTGAAAAACTTGTTTGGCAATATCGCAACCTGATAAAATCCCTTTTGCTTTAGCTGTGATAGTAGCTGTGCCGCGTTGTGCCTCTAAAATGGTGGCTTGTGCAGTCTCATCTTGATAGGCGCTATCTTCTAACAATGCGAGGTCAATAAGATTTTGAATATAAGACATAGGGCGAGACTATAGCATCCAGAGTATCCAACCCATAGCAAGGGTGGCAAAAGGTAGATTCCAATAGCGGGGTAACACAGCACGTAAAACTGATGCTGCCATACCTGCAATCAAGGTTGCAATCAGTAGTTGTTGCCAGTTTACCCCATGATACAAATGAATGCTCCAGCTACACAACAAAGCGCTACTTATAATAAGCGAGAGGTGACCAAGCAAGGTTTGTCTTGGATGCAATGGAAAGCCCAGTTGTAAATAGCCAATACGATCCAGCAGTGATGCCAAGGGAAAGGATAAACACGCAGTTAATGCCAGCCCAAAGCCAAATTCAGGAATATAGATAAAAAATGCCGCGCTGATGGCGAGGGTGGCAATAAAAGAGATAAAGGGATAAGGGTATGATTGTGTTTCAAACGCATCGCCTGCCCAGATTTGATAAATATGCCGCCAAAATAAGGGTTTAAGATGCGGGCTTAAGCATGCGAGTATGCTTAAAATAGCAATGGGGAACCATATCCATAAGGTTTGTTCGTACACAGGCCAAGAAAGTACCCATATGGATAATAGTGGCGGCATGGCTTTCCAGATAAGGGTGGGTGGGAATTTCTTTCGCCCCAGCATCACGGCAATATATATGATTTGAGCGATGCCAATCACAAAAAGAAAACTGATGATATGTTCCACACGAACCATAGATAACATGGCAGCAGAATAGCCTGTATATTTTTGAAATACACGATGTTTGTAAATGGCTTGGTGTTAAATATGTGCATATTGCGATATGATACGCCGCAATTTGATTGTGAAGGGGATGCATGATGACACAAGATGAGATGAAGAAAAAAGTCGCAGAGGCTGCTTTGGCGTATGTGGTTGAAGGCAGTATTATTGGTGTTGGAA
>JALWPO010000223.1 GCA_026994965.1 Mariprofundaceae bacterium
GCAGGTCAGTTGATGGGTATTATTTCACACTAATGGATGATTCAATATCAGCCAACCAAGGAAAATATTCAATCAGCCAGCCCGCCAATATACTAAAGCTGCCGAGGAAAATAAGCACGCCTACAAGCATCAAAAGGATACCAGAAATCATTTCAATAATATGCAAATGACGTTTAAAACGCTGGGACCAATTGAGAAAAGCATCCGTTGCAAATGCAGCCAGTAAAAAGGGTATGGCAAGTCCTGTAGAATATGCAGCCAATAGAAGAATACCTTGTCCGATTTGTTGCTGCGCACCGGCAACAGCTAAAATAGCACCCAAGATAGGACCAATACAAGGTGTCCAGCCAAATGCAAATGCAGAGCCGAGCAATATTGCGCCTAGGCTACTGCGCGCATTAACGCTACCTGTATCAACACGGGCTTCCATAAGAAGAAATGGAATACGAATAAGCCCTGTGTAGTGCAATCCAAACACAAAGATAATCAAGCCCGCAATTTTACCAAGTATGCTCATATTAGAGAGTAACCATTGTCCAAGCCATGTTGCTGATGCGCCCAGTGCAATGAAAATCAAACTAAAGCCAAGAATAAACCAAAGGGACTGAATGATTGCTGTTTTGCGAACAGAAGCACCATCATGTTGTTGGCGTAAAGCATCGACAGAAACACCGCTAATATAAGAAAGATAAGCAGGCACTAAAGGTAGCACACAGGGTGAGAGAAAAGATAATAGTCCAGCAATGAATGCACCAATAAGCGTTACTTCAATCATTAGATTGTTCCTTTTTAAAATATGAATTTCAAGTTTGGTCTGTGTTGGGGGCGTAAGCTTACGCTTTGTTTGTCTCGCTGTGTAGCCAAGCATGGTATGCCATACTGGCTTGTGCTTCTAATACGATGATTTCGGGTGTGTCATAAGGGTGATGTCTTTGTAACCAATGGATAACAGTATCTTTAAGTTCAACACGTGTTTTAATTGATAAATAGAACTCTTCACATTGTTCAATATCACCATGCCAACGGTATGTGGAAGTGCCTGATGTTTGTTGTATGCATGCAGCCAAACGTTGTTGAAGCAGTGTATTTGTAATCTGTTGCGCTTGTTCGGCATGTTCAACAGAGGTGAGAATGGTAATCATCTTCTTTAGCATGCGAA
>JALWPO010000224.1 GCA_026994965.1 Mariprofundaceae bacterium
CTGACCCCAATATTGCAGGTGCATTGCAGGCATTGAATGTGCCCAAAGTGCAGGTGCAAGTGGTGGAGCATGACAGGGCGCAAGTGAAGCAGGGCTATTTGGCGATTGTGCTGGAATATTTGGATAAGAAAGAAACCATAGGCGTGGTACAAAGTGAAACGGGCTTTGAATATAATCTTACACGAAAAATCAAAAAGCTTACAGGCAAAGGGCGCATTAAAATCGGCATAAGCACTGGTTTTGGCGCACATAGCATACAAGATTTGCAACAGTTCAAGGCATGGGCGCAAGATGATTATCAGTTGGTTGCTGTGGATTTGAATCAAGAGAAAGTCGCTGATGATATTCAAGCGTTATTGGTAGTGGGTATGTTGCATGCGCCATCCAAGGCATGGCGTTATCATTTGGATCAATTTCGTATGCGCGGTGGCGGGGTTTGGGTTTTGGCAAGTCATGCACGCGCCAATTTGGCGCAGGGCTTTGCTGTGCAAGCCACAGATGGCGATGCCCATGATTGGTTGAAGCAAGATTTGGGTGTTGCAGTTGAGCCCGGATTGGTGATGGATAAACGGGCGCAGCGTGTCACGGTGCGTGATGGCGTGTTTCAATCGCAAATTGATTATCCATTTGTGGTGAATGTGTTGGATATGGATGATGCGCATATCATTACACGCAATCTTGATGCTGTAAGCATGCCTTTTGCATCGCCTTTGATTGCCACCCATCCAGGGGCTAAAGTGTTGTTGCGCTCTTCGCCTTGGTCTGCTGTACAAAATGGACCGCCCTTTGATGTGTATCCGCTGATGTCTATGGAAAAACGCTTTGATGGTTTGCAGCTTCAAGCGCATATGTTGGCTTATAGCCGTACGGGTAGCATGGATTCAGCCTTTCATCAAAATATCATCAAGCATCATGATACGCATCTCAAGCATACCGACAGCGGGCGCTTATTGGTGTTTGGCTCAGCCAGCTTTTTGGATAATGAATTTATGGGTGGCACAGGCTTGGTGCTGACGCTCAATGCTTTGGACTGGTTAACCCATCACGAAACTTTGATTGATTTGCGCTCGCGCAGTGATGCGCAACATCCATTGGCGGCATTAAGCGATAGCGGTAAATCGGTGTTCAAAGCCTTTTGGATGTTGGGTTTGCCTGTGCT
>JALWPO010000225.1 GCA_026994965.1 Mariprofundaceae bacterium
TATGGTGATGTGCCATGCCCATCCATACAAAAAGGCAAAAAGTGTTAAATTATAACATTCAGACACACAGCCTGTGGATGGTTGTTTTGTTTCTAAATATTTTTACTGTCGATATAGCTCATGCTGGACCGATTACATTCAATAGCGCATTGCCAGTATCTGAAGGTGTTGGTGTTTTACGCTCGCAAGTGAAATTAACACGTAAAGCTGGGGATATAACAAGCCAAAATAGAGCCTTGAATGTCACAGCAGTGCCACTTGTTTTGGCTTATGGTTTTAGTCCCAAATTGGCATTGTTTGGTGTATTGCCTTATGTGGATAAACGCATGGATATAACCATAGGCAACAAACGCATCCGCCGCCAAACAAAGGGTTTGGGAGATGGTAAGTTGTTTGCACGTTATACCATTTATCAGGCGGATAAGCCCGGTGATACTCTGCGTATTGCGCCTTTTGTAGGGCTTAAAATACCCACAGGTGCGTATCATAAACGTGATGCTTTGGGTGTATTGCCGCGTCCACTGCAATCTGGGTCTGGCTCATGGGATCCTTTTGCTGGTATGGCGCTAACCCATCAAACATTGGATTGGGAGTTTGATAGTGCAATCAGTTATCAACGCAATACCAAAGCATCAGGTTTTGAATTTGGTGATATTGCGCGGTTTGATGCTTCTTTTCAGTACCGTGTATTACCGCAATCTTTGGATCATGTGGGTGTACCCACTTTTATTTATGCTGTACTTGAATCTAATCTTATTTGGAAAGGAAAGAATAAACTTGTGGGTGCGACTGATATAAACAGTGGCGGAACAACATGGAATCTTGTGCCTGGGTTGCAATATGTAACGCGTAGATATGTTTTGGAAACAGCCATTGAACTACCAGTGGTACAGCGACTCAATGGCAGCGCACTGGAAGCGGGCTGGGTTTGGTCAGCGGGTTTTCGCTGGAATTTTTAAGAGGTGGTTATGCATATCTTACGACATGTGTTTGTAGTTTCTTTGCTATGGCTAATGTTACCCAACATTGGATTAGCGGGAGATATTAAAAGTGAAAAAGCAATCATTCAGGTGGATGGGCTATCTTGCCCATTTTGTGCCTATGGACTTGAGAAGAATCTGAAAAAAGTGAAAGGTATTCAGTCTGTTCA
>JALWPO010000226.1 GCA_026994965.1 Mariprofundaceae bacterium
TCGTGACTAATGTTAATAAAACAGCATCAGCTGATACTATATTAGGTGCGGTAGATACTATTACTACAAATAGTGGTTTTCTTATTACACTTCGTGATGATCAACTAGGCTCAAAGCTTGTCAATGGTAATGGAGATATAACTGTTGAGGTCAACACAGACTCTTCACAAGACTTTGCAAACCTAGCACTTACAGGAACAGAGACAATCCAGTTTACAGCTAACTCAACATTCACAGGTAATTTCCAGAACTCAGATGTGAGTATAGATAGTGGAGTAACAGTAAATGCAGATGCAAGCTTAGTAACAGGAAAAACAGTGAGTGGAGCAGGAACACTTAGTGTCACAAACCTAGATGCAACACTAAATGCAGACTTCACAAATGTGAACCCAACAACACTCAATGTAGACTTTAGTGGGGGAACAGGGACATACACAGGAAACCTCACAAATGTAGATGCACTTACAGTTTCAAGTGGAACCATGACAAGTGATACAGCGATTGTAAATACAGCGACAGCTACAACAGTTGCAAGTGGAGCTACTCTTTCTCTCACAAACCTAGAAGCTGTACCCACTATGGATCTTACGAAGATTACAGATAATGGAACACTCAATGCAGACTGGAGTGGGACAGCGACATTTACCGGAAAACTGAATGATGCGAATCTTACAGTTTCAAGTGGAACTATGACAGTAGATAGTATAGCCACAATCGCAAACGCAAGCTCTATAGTTGTTGATGGAACAATGGTAGTAGATGCAAGTCAAGTGACAGGAACAACAGTAAGCGGAACAGGAACACTCAATGTAAATAACCTCGATGCAACACTCGCTGCAGACTTCACAAACCTAACAACTACAACAATCAATGCAGACTTTAGTGGTGGGACAGGAACTTATACAGGAAACCTCACAAATGTAGATGCCCTTACAGTTTCAAGTGGAACAATGACAGTGACTGATAATATCTTAGGAACACTTGCAACAGATGGAGCAGGAAATATAGTTGTTCAAGTAGATACAGACTCTTCACAAGACTTTGCAAACCTAGCACTTACAGGAACAGAGACAATCCAGTTTACAGCTAACTCAACATTCACAGGTAATTTCCAGAACTCAGATGTGAGTATAGATAGTGGAGTAACAG
>JALWPO010000227.1 GCA_026994965.1 Mariprofundaceae bacterium
TGTTTTGCCATAAACACGGCAATTTGGGCTACAGCAAATGCATGTGCCCAAAGTGCAGCAGAGTGTGCATCACCCATGGGAGATCGAAAGCTTTGCAATAAAGACATGGACATTGCAATTTGTGCAGATGTAGCCACACCCAAACGCGCAATAGCCAGTGGAAGAGAAGTTAAATTGTTTCCCATAGGATTATAAGCTGTTGAGTTGGCAATTTTGAGTAAGGTGAGAGCTGTTGCCATGTCTGTTGCGATAATCTCTGCTAAATCATCAGCATTGCTGTGTGGCTCGATAATGACTTCTCGGATTTTAAGAAAGCGATCGGATAAAGTGGGTATATGCTCAAGAGAGCCAATACGCTTTAGCGTTTCTTCTCGTGTTGAAATCATCTTGTTCATACCAATGGGCGAGCAAACATCATGCCAGTTTATACATCTGCTGCATATGCAGCTTCGATAGCTGTAGTGAATTAGGAAGTTGTTGGCACTGCCTTATGGCTTATACGCATCAATATCTCTGGTCGACCAGGGCTACGCTGCAAATTAAAATAAATATCACCTTGGTGTTCTATAACGCCTGTGATTTCAGCTTGGTCATGGTGTGCAATTTCATGCAGATGTTGTCCATCCCAAGCCCATAAATAAGAGGGTTTGTCATCATCGGTCATCCAAAGCCACCCTCTTGTGGCATCCCATGCCAGATTATCAGGGTGAATAAGGTTATCATGCTCTAGCCAAGTGTTGATGGTGGGTAAATCTTTACTATCTTGCAGTATCAGGATTCGACCTGTACCTGTTTCGGCGAGCAATATCTTCCCATTGGGCAAGGTTTCCATATCTTCAATACGATTAAACTGTTGGGCATGAAGTTGTTTTGCATTGGCACGTGCATGTTCGGGCTCTCGGATAAGTAGCCAGCCTTTTTCTTGATGCAGTACATAAAGTTTACGTTGCATCATATCATAGCGATATATCGAACCATGTTCCCATTCATCTGCAAGATAGGCAAAGTGACCGTTTTTAGAAAAGGTAAAGCCTTCATGAGAAAAGCGACCGACATGCAATAATGGCGCGATTGCAGGGTCAGAGCTTTGTAATTCAAATCGATTTACATGTTGTTCCTCAGGCAGTTTATCAGGTTCGGTG
>JALWPO010000228.1 GCA_026994965.1 Mariprofundaceae bacterium
CTGCCGCGCATCCTTTGGCAATCAAAGCTGCTGAAAATAATCCCGAGCTTGCAGCATTTTTGAAAGAATGCGCAACGATTTCGACCAAAGAAGCCGATGTGGCAACCATGGAAAAGAAAGGTATGCCTTTGGGCATTCATGCTATTCATCCGATTACAGGTGAGAAAGTGCCTGTTTGGGTGGCGAATTTTGTATTGATGGGTTACGGCACAGGCGCGGTGATGAGTGTGCCAGCCCATGATGAACGTGATTATGATTTTGCGAAAAAGTACGGTTTAAACATCAAACAAGTGGTTAGCAATCAGGCTGGTGATGCGGATGTGAATGAAGCTGCCTTTACCGATGCAGGGATATTGGTTCATTCAGGTGAATTTGATGGCTTAGATTCAGAAACTGCCAAGAAAACTATCACGGTATGGCTAGCAGAACATGGCAAAGGCGAAGAGCGGATTCAATACCGCTTGCGGGATTGGTTGTTATCTCGGCAGCGCTATTGGGGCGCACCTATTCCTGTGATTCATTGTGATGATTGTGGTGCAGTGCCTGTGCCTGAAAAGGATTTACCCGTCGTATTACCTGAAGATTTACAACCTACAGGCGGCGCATCGCCCTTGGCAGAATGTGAAGCTTTTGTGCATGTGGATTGCCCAAAATGCGGTAAAGCTGCCAAGCGAGAAGTGGATACTTTTGATACTTTTATGGAATCATCATGGTATATGAATCGCTATATTTCTGCGCGCTGTGATACAGCCATGGTGGATGCCAAGGATATGGCGCGTTGGGCTCCCGTGGATCAATATATTGGTGGTGTAGAGCATGCAGTGCTGCATTTATTGTATGCACGTTTTTATCATAAGCTGATGCGTGATGTCGGTTTGTTTGATGGGGATAAGGTTGGCTCTGAACCGTTTAAAAATCTTTTGACCCAAGGCATGGTGTTGATGGACGGCACAAAGATGTCCAAATCCAAGGGCAACACGATTGATCCCAATGCGATTATTGCGCGTTATGGTTGTGATACAGCGCGTTTATTTACGCTATTTGCAGCGCCACCAGAAAAGGATTTAGAATGGGAAGATTCAGGTGTGGAGGGCGCGCATCGGTTTTTGAATCGGGTATGGCGATTGTTTGAAAAGCTGGAT
>JALWPO010000229.1 GCA_026994965.1 Mariprofundaceae bacterium
AAGCTGAAGAATTTGATAAAATATTTGATGATAACGAAGAAGATATAATTGAATATCTTGATTTATCAACAATAAGAAGACCAAACTTAGAACCAAAAAGAATCAATATTGATTTTCCAACTTGGATGGTTAAAAAACTTGATGAAGAAGCACAACATATAGGAGTGAGTCGTCAAGCTATCATTAAAACTTGGTTAGCTGATAAACTTATTCACAATGAGCATCATAAAATAGCTGTATAACAAAACAGAGTAGCCAATAAATTACCTAACGGCAATTTATTGGCTATCTTCAGTCGTTATGTACCAACTTTAGCTTGCCATCCAGATAAGAAAAGTCTTGAGATTTTCAGACTCTACAAGTAGAGTCTGAAACTTAAAAAGTTTTATCTAAAGTTGAAAGTGATAAACTTATTCAAAGAAAAAGTTTACAAAGATTTGAAAAGTAAAAAGTTAAAAAAACTGACACACTCAACTAACTTCCGTTGAAAGTGCAGACAGTAAAAAACATGAGTTACATAACAAATCGTAGCAACAAAAATATGTTACCTCTGCCGAAAAAAGATTTTGAAAACTTTAAAAATTTAGTTACCATTGTAGAAGTTGATTGAGTAAAGAAAGAGGTAACATATTTTTGTACTCGACCATTATCTACACTGAAACACTCTTGCAATAAGTTCACATTTATGTTACTATACACTCATAAAAGAAATTAAATTCTATAAATTACCATCAGGGAAAAGTCCAATTGAAGACTTTCTTAACTCTCTATCATCAAAAGAAGCTCAAAAAATCACTTGGGTGTTGTCTTTAATTGAAGAGATGGAAACTGTCTCTACTAAGTTTTATAAACAACTTAGTAATTGTGATGGAATTATAGAAGTGAGAGCTCAAATTGGTAAAAACAATTTTAGACTTTTAGGTTTTGAAGACAAAAACATATTTGTTGTTTTAACAAATGGCTTTAAAAAGAAAGACCAAAAAGTTCCTAAATCTGAAATCAAGTTGGCACAACAACGAAGAGATGAATATCATA
This sequence comes from Mariprofundaceae bacterium, assembly GCA_026994965.1. Classification (GTDB taxonomy): domain Bacteria; phylum Pseudomonadota; class Zetaproteobacteria; order Mariprofundales; family Mariprofundaceae. Next base: position 1,036 of record JALWPO010000229.1, read on the forward strand.
AACGAATACTTTAGTTAATTATCGAAAAGTAAAAGTTTATACCCTTTACTTTTCGAAATTATTTCTATATTCAGCCGTTAAAAATAGGAGTATTAAATGAGTGATTT
>JALWPO010000230.1 GCA_026994965.1 Mariprofundaceae bacterium
AATAGCCTATATCATAGGCTTACGGCATGATGCGCCACCTATGACACAAGCCTTATCAACAGATAAACAGCAAACATCTTTGGCATGGCAGTTGGCTGAATATGCAAGAGAGCAAAGCAATACTACCAATGCTTTGCAGGTATATATTTGCCCCGATGTACGTAGTTATCGCAGCTTAGCCGAAGAGTTGGCCTTCTTTTTAAGTGACCAGCCACACCTGCTTTGGCGTTTTCCTGCTTGGGAAGTCCTACCCTATGATCGCGTATCACCCCACCACGGCATTGTTGGTGAACGCTTTTCCACTTTAGGACGCTTATTAAACACACCCCATCCCAAAGGTATTTTAATCACAGCCCTGCCTGCATGGCTGCAACGCATTGCACCGCCAGAAATTGTCGCCGCGCATGTATGGCAACTTCAACAAGGCAATCTATTGGATATTGCCAAACTCAAAAGTAAACTCACTGAAGCTGGCATGATTGCAACCGAGCGCGTATTGGCACAAGGCGAATTTGCAGCACGCGGTGGACTGCTTGATATTTGGCCAGCTACTGAAGCTCAACCTTTACGCATTGATTTATTTGGTGATGAGATTGAAAGCATCCGTCGCTTTGACCCAGAAACCCAACGCTCTGGCGAGCATTTGGAACATTTCACTTCTGTACCTGTGCGTGAAGTTATTTTGGATCAACAAGGGCAAGATACATTCACCGCGGCTTTTCGCGCCCGCTTTCCCCAACATCGAAAGCACCCTATGCTTCATGCCGTGCAAGCAGGCAGACCCCACCCTGGCATTGAGGCCTTATTACCACTCGCCTATACACAAACAGCACGTTTATCCGATTATTTGCCCGAGAAAACCCAAATCATTGCCCCTACAGATATTGAAATACATCAACATATATTTAGCGCCCAAGTACGTAGCCAATTTGATATGGTACGTGCCAACAGTGAACCCAGCATTTCACCACAAGAGCTTTATGCCATTGATACCCCCATACAAGCGATAGCATTACCAAAAAATACAATACTCTCTGCTGCTCCCAGTATCAGCGATTTTCAGCATCATGGTAAGCCGCTGCAATATCTTCTAAAAGATTTGGAAGCGCGACTTCATCAAGGTTGGTCTATTGGGCTGATTGCACACGGCTTAGGGCAACAAGAGCGTTTATGCGAAGCACTTTCATCACTACAAGATAACATCAACAACTACCATCATATCCATGATATGCCCAATCAGGGCATTGCCACAAGCATAGGCTATTTAGAAAGCGGCTTTGCCATCAATGATAAAAAAATACTGTTGCTCACAGGTAGAGAACTTTTAGGACAGCGCATTCCGCGCAAACGTGGGCATGGGACACGGATTTTGCATGCCGACGCATTTGCATCTTTGGCTGAATTAAAAATAGGTAATCCCGTGGTTCACGAGGATCATGGTGTAGGCCGCTACCTTGGTTTGGAAAGTATGGGTGAGCCAGATGAACAAAGTGATTTTATCAAAATCAGCTATGCTGATGATGCCCAAGTTTTTATTCCTGTTGAAGATTTGAATCGTTTGCATCGCTACACAGGCGATGATAACCCCACACTCAATAAATTGGGCACGGAAAAGTGGAAGAAGACCCGTGAACGTGTGCAACACGATTTATTGGCTATGGCGCATGAATTGATTGAAACCGAGGCAGAGCGCGCCAAAGCTACCCGCCCGCCGATTCACCTTGAAGGCGATTTATTCACCCGCTATGAAGAATTTGTTGCGCGATTTCCTTTTGAAGAAACCGATGAACAAGCCGCTGCCATTGATGCTGTATTGGATGATTTAAGTAAACCTAAACCCATGGATAGGGTGATTTGTGGTGATGTGGGATTTGGCAAAACAGAAGTCGCCATGCGTGCTGCATTTGCCATGGCTGCTAGCGGGAAACAAGTCGCCATACTTGCGCCGACTACCGTACTCGCCAATCAGCATTTTAGCAGTTTTACCGAGCGCTTTGCAGGCTTGGGCTTTAATCTCGCATTGATTTCGCGTTTGCAAGGCAAAAAAGAAAGCGAGCGTATTGCCCGCGAGCTTGAACATGGAAAGATTCATATTGTGATTGGCACTCATCGCCTTTTATCCGATACCTTTTCATTTGCAGATTTGGGATTGGTGATTGTGGATGAAGAACAGCGCTTTGGTGTAAAACACAAACAACGCCTCAAAACCCTGCATGCCAGCGTGGATTTACTCACACTCACTGCCACACCGATTCCGCGCACATTGCACCAAACCTTGGCTGGGCTACGCATGGTTTCCATCATCAGCACACCACCAGCCGAACGCGAAGCGATTCGCACCATGGTCACTAGCTTTGATACCCACCTTGCCAATGAAGCCATTCGCCGTGAACTCTATCGTGGTGGACAAGTATATTATTTGCATAATCATGTCAAAAGTATTGAACGCATTGCCAAGCGCTTGCGCGAGCAAATTCCAGAGGCAGAAGTAGGCATTGCGCATGGGCAAATGACACCTTCAGAGCTTGATAAACAAATGATGGATTTTTATGAAGGGCGGCTGCATATCTTGGTTTGCACCACCATTGTGGAATCAGGTTTGGATGTACCCAATGCAAACACCCTATTGATTGAACGCGCTGATTTATTGGGGTTGGCACAATTGCATCAAATTCGCGGTAGAGTTGGTCGAAGTCATAGGCAGGCTTATGCTTATTTATTCACCCCAGATGCTCGCGCGCTAACCCCCGATGCAAGAGAGCGCTTACAAGCGATTGCCGAGCATACCGAGCTGGGTTCGGGCTTTTTACTTGCCCGCCAAGATATGGAAATTCGCGGCGCAGGAAACCTCTTAGGCGCAGAGCAAAGCGGCAAAATTGAGGATATTGGTTTGGATATGTATATGGATATGCTTGCCGATGCTGTTGCAGAAGCTAGGGGTGAGGTGAGCAAACCCAAGCAACCGCTCAATCTTCGCAGTGGAGCCAATGCAATCCTGCCAGCCGATTATATTCCTCAATCGGGCGAGCGTTTGGCAATGTACAAACGTATTGCACGTGCCGATTCCGATGATAAAATAAATTTACTGTTTGAAGAAATCACCGATCGATTTGGAAAAATGCCTGAAACAGCACGACTAACATTGGAAGTGGCACGTTTGCGTTGGCGTGGACAAGCCCTACAATTATCTGCACTGCACAACACCGCACAAGGTATGCGTTTGCATTTCACTGCCCAATCGCCCATTGAACCTGCGCAAATGATGATGCGTGTACAAAAACAACCCCATCGTTTCCGTTTAACACCAGATGGCAACCTTACATTGAACCATCAAAGCGATGACATTCTCACACAATTGAAAGACTGCATTGCCTTTCTTGATGAGCTACTTAAGGATAGCGCACCATGACAAAGCCAATGCCCACCTTATCCCAACCGGGTCTATTATTTATGGATATGGATTCCACATTGATTCAATGCGAGTGCATTGATGAGATTGCTGATTTTTTGGGTATCAAGGCACAAATATCTGCGATTACCGAACGCGCCATGCGCGGTGAGTTGGATTTCTCCGAATCATTGATTGAACGCGTGAAATTATTAGCAGGCTTGGATGCCGACACCTTAGAAACCGTATATCAACAGCGCATTAAGCTCACCGATGGCGCAGAAACACTTATCTCCACCGTGCAAGACCATGGTTGGAAAGTTGGCTTGGTTTCAGGTGGTTTCACCTATTTCACTGATAAGTTCAAAACACGTCTCAACTTGGATTTTACATGCTCCAACACCCTTGAAATCAAAAATAATCAACTTACAGGTCGTGTATTGGGTGATATTGTGGATGCAGATTGCAAACGCCGCTGCTTGGTGGAACAAGCTGCCTTATTTTCTATTGATTCAAGCCAAACCGTTGCCATTGGTGATGGCGCCAATGATTTACCCATGATTAAAGAAGCGGCTTTGGGCATTGCTTTTTATGCCAAACCTACCGTGCAAGCCCAAGCTGATATTGCCATCAATCAGGGTGGACTTGAACAAGTTTTGAAATACCTGCAACACTAAATAGGGCTCCTCAGAAAGTCGTCTTTTAGATTTTTTCCCACCGCAGTACCCGCAAGGGGCAGGCTTCTTGCCTTTGGTAATTCATCACAATTCGCCGAGAACGCAGAAAGATAAATATGAGTGAGATGTTTTACCCCTTGCCCAAGATGCGCCGAAACGTCAGGTTTCAAAGGGAACAAGCGTAGTAACACTCGCCCTTTTGAAAGCTGTAAGTGAAGGAAACAAGCAGATTGCCAGGGTGCCCTTCTTTGCTTCTTTCTTGGGCAAGCAAGAAAGAATGAAATATGAACTGCAAAAGTTTTACCCTGTATGCCTCTATAAGCCTGCACTAAACAAATATGCGACGGCAATTTCTTGCTGATAGACATTAGCTTTCCAGTTTATGAGTAGAATCTAAATGACCCTAAAATACAGTTTTAAATTGTGTGAAAAGAAAATCCGCATCTTTGCTACTGCCTGTTTGCGCGATATAAGCGCCTGTGAAAAAGTGGCTATAGCCCATATACATGGTGGTCGCAATAGCAGAAAACTTATGCTTTAACGTCACATCAATTTCATCACCCACTTTATTTGAAGCACCAGCTCTTGCGCCTCGAACAACGCCTGCACCAGCATTGTACCACGCATCTGTACCTGCTTTATCGAGCCAAAAGCCTTCCCAAGCCATACGCATATGCCAAGATTGGGCAAGATTTGTTTCAGCAACCACTTCAATATTACGCATATTTTGCAATGAGAAAAAATCCATATACCCATAATAAGCATGATTCAGTGGATATTGATTATCAAAGGTTTGGTGCGTGTTATCACTTGCATTGCTATCACCACTGC
>JALWPO010000231.1 GCA_026994965.1 Mariprofundaceae bacterium
TGGGCACAAAAGTTCAAGAGGGTGATGTTGTCGTTACTAAAAGTAATGGACGTGTAAAGCTTAGTATGGTGGATGGAAGCCGTTTATTTGTTGGTAGTCAAAGTCGACTTAAGGTCGAAACATACAGTATGAATAAAGGTAATTTATTTAGTGCAAATATTAATATGCTATGGGGAAAGGTAAGGTTTTTTGTGTCCAAATTACGCACAAAATCTTCTAGTTTCCAAGTGAAAACAAAAACGGCTGTGATTGGTGTGCGTGGCACAGAATTTGCAGTGCTTGTACCTGTGCCGAAGAATTTACCAGCTAAACCCAGTGTGCGTGTCAGCAAGATTCTGCTCAAAAACCTGAAACCAACGAAGTTATTGCTTTTTTCAGGAGCTGTTGTTGGTCAATCTGTGTCGGGCGCGGTAAAGCATGTTAAACCAGGGATGGCTGTAAACTTTAAGCCTTCAGGTTTGATTGAGAGCAACAAAATTGGTAAGAAAGATTTGAGATTGATTGAAACGTTGCCTATACAACGACCAGTAGTGAGAGAGAAAGTAACCAAAGGTGGCGGAAGAAAAGGAGAATCCCCAGCAGTAGGTGCTAGGACGGGTCGTACAGACACTTTATTGAGACCTTTAGAAGGTAAAAAGAAAGTTCAAGCAAGGTTGCCAGCGGCGGCAGGTAAGCCTACACCGCAAGCTTCTAGTTTGAGAAACACTGTAGCAGGTAAACCTACACTTAGAAAGCCTGTAGTGGGTAAGCCTACACTTAGAAAGCCTGTAGTCACCAAGCCTACTGTTAGAAAGCCTGTTGTTAGGAAGCCTGTGGTCACCAAGCCTACTGTTAGAAAGCCTGTTGTTAGGAAGCCTGTGGTCACCAAGCCTACTGTTAGAAAGCCTGTTGTTAGGAAGCCTGTGGTCACCAAGCCTGTTGTAAGGAAGCCGATTGTAAAAAAGCCCCTTATTAGGAAGCCTGTAATCAGAAAGCCTGTTGTAAGGAAGCCGATTGTAAAAAAGCCCCTTATTAGGAAACCTGTAATCAGGAAGCCTGTAATTAGGAAGCCTGTAATCAGGAAGCCTGTAATCAGGAAGCCTGTAATTAGGAAGCCTGTAATCAAGAAGCCTGTAATTAGGAAGCCTGTAATTAGGAAGCCTGTAATCAAGAAACCTGTAATCAGGAAGCCTGTAATTAGGAAGCCTGTAATTAGGAAGCCTGTAATTAGGAAGCCTGTAATCAAGAAACCTGTAATCAGGAAGCCTGTAATCAGGAAGCCTGTAATCAGGAAGCCCGTGGTTAGAAAGCCTGTGGTTAGAAAGCCCGTAATCGGTATTTAAACACTGTGTAGTGATATTTGGTTTGTTACAGAGCAATTTGCTTAATTTATTTACTTGGGAGTCATTGAATGTTGAAAGTTTTATTTTTTTTGGGGTTGCTGTTAGCGTTTCAGATGCAAGCGATTGCTGAACCAGTGAGTATGGATGAGGCAGTGCAAGATTATCAGTTCCAAGATTTTAATATAGCAAAGGATAAGTTTGAAACTTTATTAAAAGATGAACCTAAGAATGTTTCTATTCATTACTATTTGGGTTTAACCTATCAACAATTGAAACAGTATGATTTAGCTTTGAAACATTTGGAATTTGCGGCGCAAAGTGATACTCCTCCAGAAGGCATTGAAAAAGATTTAGCTGATTTGTATTTACAATCGGGGTATCCAGAAAAAGCAGAGCCCTATTATAGAGAAGCATATATGAAGAAGCATAATGATGGTGCTGCAGCGATGAAATATGCATCTATACTTGAGAAACTGGGTAAAACTTCAAAAGCAAAAGTGATTTATCAAATATTTGCTACGCAAGATGGTGTCTATCGAAACGAAGCACTTTACCATTTAGGCTCCATTTATTCTGATTACGGCTCATACAGTCTAGCTGTAAAATCATTTAGAGAAGTATCACCTAATTCAGCTTATCATGATGGTGCAACGGAGTATATTGGAGCGCTTGAGCCCGCGACAAAAGCTTCGATTTATGTTTCTGCGGAAGGTTTTTACGAAAGTAATCCTGATGCAACCAGTTCATCGGCTTTGGCTGGTACTGTAGGGGCGGTGACAAGAGTGCGAGGAAGTATGGGTACCACAATCATTGCTAAGCTGGATACACCCAAGTTGGAAATCAATGAGCATTGGCGATTGGGTTTGGGCTACCTCTATTATGGGACATTCTATAATAAGCAATTTGCCAAAAGTAATAATTTTGTTGGGCATTTTCTAACCCCTATGATTCATTGGCAAGTCTCACCCAGCTTTGGTGTAGAATTACAAGCAGATTTACAAAAGTTTAATTTTTCACAGCAAAGGTTATCAGATAATTATGGTGGAACACTCACCCTTAAAAAACAAATCACAGATGGTGAAGTTTCACTTGCTATTTCAGGGATAGAAAAGAAATACAATGAGGCATTCAATAGCGCAGGCACTGTTGTTTCTTTGGCATATTTGAATGCTACTTCACTGAATTCCACATTATCCATTTCAAAGGATATTGGAAAAAATGCATTAAATGCTTCATATAGCTTTGCGGCAGAAAAAACACATAATACGCAAACACCTACACTGCATCAAAAAGCATTGGATAGTGCCTATGTACAGCACACGGTTGCTGTGGCTGATACTATAGCTATTCGAGAAAGTTTAGGATTATTATTAAGTGCATCCTTTGCCAGAAAAGATTATATCAACACACAAACAGGGCAAGCCTTTGCATCAGTTGCAAATAAAAAGTTTCATGTCAATACCACTATGTTAAATACAAGTTTAAATTATGCAGTGACAGATAAAATATCAATGGAAGTTGGAGCTGAGTATACAAAAAATACGTCCATTGCCAGTGAACAAGCCAATATTGATAAACGCTATTTTATGAATGTTTCGGGTTCATTTTAGTTCGTATTCGTTAAACACTGTTGGGCAGCCCGATGCCCGCGTAAAACAGCAGTTTCAATGGTTGCAGGAAGCTCACCTTCTGTGGGTTGTTCGCAAGCATCAATGGTATGTTTAGGCATATTCGGTCGTGCAATGGGACACACGCAATGTGTTGCAGTTTGTACCGTGATGATACGTTGCGATATAGGCTGCAATTGAGGTTGTTGTGTGATGTGCTGTAGCTCTTGGAGCACAGTATGTACTTTTTTAGTTTTGCTAGACTTACTTTTATCTGCACTAATCACTGCACATATATGAGAAGATGATGCTTTTGTATTGAACTGTTGAGAAATATCAAAGAACCATTGCCCATATGTGCCAATGCCACCCACAAAAGGTGTTTGTAGTGTAACTTGTTGATCAAACCATAAATGAATATTGGTAATGCTTTGTGTTGCAATGGGTTGTTCAATATGGAGCAGTTTATTACGTATCGATGGGGAGCAAGCTAGAATCACTTGATGATAATGCTTTTTGCCCAAACGTGTTTTAACATCACAGCCATGTTGATGAGCATGCAATGCCAATACGCGAGAAGATGTATGAATATGCACGCCGCGCGTTTTGCAATGGGATTCCAAGGGTTGAATCAATGCTTGTGATAAAGGCTTGGTAAACCAGCCCAAGCGGGCTGTATGGTGTGTGGAGAAGGCTTGTTGCAACACCTGAGCAAAACTAGCGGCATTGGCTGCGTGCATATGTTCGTTCATTGCAGCAAGACATAACACTTCCAACATATCACGTTGAAGATTGGGGTGAATATTGGCTTTTATCATCCAATCTGAGACCTTATCGGAGGATATATTCTTCATGCTAAGTGCCATGCGTAATAAACTGGGCAGCGTTTTCATGCCATGGTGTGGCATCTTGTAAACCGCATGCATCTGCGCCAAAGGAAAAGGTAATAGCTTTGAAGTGGTTAATGAAAAATGACCGCGCTGCATATCCCAAAGTGGTAGATTAAGGCTGTTTTGCCATTGTGTGTTTTGTAGTGCATCAATATCTTTGAGCAAGGCTATGGTATGATGATAAGCACCAATCAATAAATGAGGTCCATGATCAACCCAAGATTGACTGGGATGGTGAAAAAAAGATTGGGTTCGTCCACCTAAACTTGGCGCGGATTCGTATAAATCTACATGCATACCTTGTTTGGCGATGTCCAAGGCGGCAGTTAAGCCAGCAAGTCCACCACCAATCACGGCGATATGTTGAGCTGTTGAATTCATAGGCTAAATAGCATGGTTTTAAAAGTTTAAGCGTAAAGGAAATTTAGCCGAATCTTGTGATGATTGATATTTTTTCTCATATCGCCACACATGCCATGCCATTCTGACTTTTTTCCATGAGGAAATATGAAGCGGTCGCTTCCAAACATCATAACCGTGTTCAATCAATTGCTGTAAATAAGTATGGTAAACCGCAGCCATCATGATGGCTGGGCGCAATGTAACTCTATCTTCTTGGGGTAGCTCTTTGAGCGCCTGTTGATACAAACCCTCTGCTTTATTTGCATAATATTGAATCAAAGCTTTGAGATTATCGCTTAAATGACCATCGATTATATCTTGATCACGCACATGAAAGCGAGCGCGTTCGCATTGCGGCAAATAGATGCGAGACCGCTGCGCATCTTCTTGCAAATCGCGTAAAATATTGGTGATTTGTAAAGCCTCGGCCAGTGTGGTTGCAAATGCGCGGCTTTGACGATGTTGATAGCCAAAGACTTCAATACTCAATAACCCCACCACACCAGCTACGCGATAGCAATATAATGTTAAATCACTATTTTTTACAAATGCTCGTCCTTCAATATCGGTGAGCATGCCATCTAGCATTTCATCAAAAAGCTCTTTATCCCATGCAAAGTATTGGCGCGCCCAATGTAATTCATGTCCAACAGGGTGAGAAGGTTGCCCATCAAAGACATGGGCAATCTCATCCCGCCAAGCTTGAATTTGACGGTTAGCTTCTTGTTTATCAGTAATATCATCCGCAATATCATCCACCTCGCGACAAAATGCATACAAAGCCATCATGGCACGTGATTTATCTTCGGATAGAAAGCCAAAGGCATAAGCAAATGAAGAGCCTGAAGCCCGTGTTTTTGCTTTGCAATACTGTTCTGGTGTCATATTCATTTTGATATACGTTTGATGCTTCGTTTGGGCATAAGCGTGCTGAAAAGAATGGGGAATAGCATATTGAACCAATCTTTACGCTGTAAATGAGGGCGTTCAAGCAGTGGATTTTTGAGCCCATGGGTTGCGGATAAGATGGCTTGACCACCATACAATGTTGCCGCAATTTGCAGTCGTAATCGCCAAGGTAGCATGGGTAGTAGTGCTGCACCTTTTTCAAACAAATCATCAGTAAATGCAATAGCTTGCGCAATCACTGGAGATATTTGCTCTATATTCACATCAGATGCGATAAGTGCTGCACCTGTAATATTCTGCTTTGCAAGCCAAGACTCAGGCAGATAGCAGCGCCCTTTGGGTAAATCAATGGAAAAATCCTGCCAAAAATTGGTAAGTTGTAATGCAGTGCAAATACAATCCGATGCACTTAAGGCTTCACCATCATCGATACTATGCAAAGCCAATATCAGACGGCCAACAGGATTGGCAGAGTGTTTACAATAGAAGAGTAGCTCTTGTTCAGTGGCATAATGATGGATACTGCAATCCATACGAAAGGCTGTGAGTAAATCATGCAGAAGTTGTATAGGCAGGTCAAAGCGTTGAATGCTATCACCAAGGGCTAAAAATACAGGGTGATCCAATTCTTCTTCTACGCAACGCTCCAGCAAAGATTCCCAAGCATCAATCTGTTTGATGCGAATATCTGGCGCATTATTGCCTTCATCCGCCATATCATCAGCAGCACGGGCAAAAGCATAGATAGCAGCTACAGCGGGGCGCAAATCAGAGCGTATCAGTTTGGATGCTGTAGGAAAATTCTCATAATGTTGCGCTGCGATTTTTTGGCAGTGCTGATAGGCTTGGCGTATATGATGGGGTGGTGAAGGCTTGCGCATGGCTGCATGTTAGGGTTTATTGTGTTGCAAGCAACAATAGGTGAGGTGGCTGATGAAGGTGTTGGTGATTGGTGGGGGTATCATTGGATGCTTAACGGCATGCTTTTTGAAAAAGCAGGGTGCGGATGTTGTGGTTTTAGAGAGAGGTCAGATGGGGCAAGAAGCATCTTGGGCAGGTGCTGGTATTTTGTGCCCGATTCATCCTTGGTTGTATCCTGATAGTTTCACCAAGCTTATTGATGCAAGCCTTGATTTATATCCTAAATTTCAACAGCACATTGAAAAAGATACAGGCATGGTGATTGAGCGTTATGTATCAGGACTGATGATTCCATTTTTTAATGATGATAAAATCAACCATTGGCAAGCTGCATTGGATTGGTCACAACGATTGGATTGGCAAGTGGATATACTGAATCAAAACCAAAGTTTGGAGCATGAACCCGCATTATCCAAAGCGGTTATAAAATCATTGTTGTGGCGTGATGTTGCACAAGTGCGTAACCCTAGACTACTCCAAGCTATTCAGGCATGGATGCAGATGCTGGGTGTGGAGATAAGGCAACAAACCGAAGTGACATCATTGCTATGTAAGCAGGGAAAGGTATCGGGTGTGCAGTGTGCGGATGGTGTATCCATTGAAGCAGATCAAGTGCTATTGGCAGGTGGAAGCTGGAGTGGTGTATTGGCAGAGCAATTGGGTTTTAGCTTGCCTGTTCGTCCCGTGAAGGGGCAAATTGTTTTATTGAAGGGTGAGCCAAACATCATGCATTCGATGGTAAAACATGATGATGCCTATTTTGTGCCACGAAAAGATGGACGCATATTAGTCGGCGCAAGTATGGAGTTTGTGGGCTTTGCGCGTGGTAATACCGATGAGGTGATTGATATGTTATTACAATCCATGGCTAGGATTATGCCTGGGCTGAAAAGCCTAACGATTGAAAAACAGTGGATGGGGTTTCGACCTGGTAGCCCAGATGGATTACCTTTTTTAGGTGCGGTAGAAGGCATAGAAGGGCTTTGGGTGGCATCGGGGCATTATCGCAATGGCGTGGCTTTGGCTCCGATTACAGCTCAGGTGATGAGCGATTGGATGATGGGGAAAAAGCCTAAATTGGATATGCAAGATTTCTCGCCCTCTCGCCATATAGCAGCCAATACAGCATTGGGTTTCCCTCAAAAGTAAAGGCTTATAAAAATTAAATGTAACTTTTTCCTAAAGTTCAGTTTTTTCTCTCCGATAGCTATAGCCAACATGGGATAGCACGGATGCTTTCCTTATCCTGTATGGATGCAGGGCGTGGCAAGGCAGGATGTCGTTCACGAATCAAACACTACGGAGAGATATTATGGCACTAACAGTCCAAACCAACAATGCGGCAATGACCGCGCTTAAAAATTTGAATGCAAACAATATGGCGATGAACAAATCGTTGAATCGTTTGTCTTCAGGTTTTCGTGTAAATAATGCGGCAGATGATGCATCTGGTTATGCAGTTTCATCCAAATTAGATGCACAAACTCAGCGTTTAAAAGCAGCTTCATTAAACGCAACACAAGCACAAGCCATGACAAAAATGGCAGATGCGGGTGTGAATGAAATTCAAAATATGGTGGTTCGTCTTGAAACGCTAGCCACGCAAGCAGCATCAGCAAATAATGCTGGCGAGCTTGGTAAATTGGATGCTGAACGTATCAAACTTGAGTCTGCGATTGACAAAATTGCAGGTTCTACCAACTACAATGGTGTAAGCTTATTGGATGGTACAGCTGGTGTAACAGCTTCTTCTACCGACTTTCTAGTATCAGAAGGTTTGAGTGCGGTGAGTACTAATGGAGCGGCAGCCTCTACTACCTTTACTGCATATTTGGTCGAAGCATCTGGTACAGCAACAGGTACATTTGGTGCAGGTGATAAAATTACCTTAACTGATGGTACAACTACGCAAACTGTAGCAGTTCCAACGCTACCAACAGGGCAAAGCACCTCTACAGTAAGTTTTGGTGATTTGGGTATTACATTGACCATTAACTCTGCGCTTTCTGGTCAAACAACCAATGCGGCGAATGCAGGTACTACAACTGCGATTGGTACAATCACTACTTCAGCTGGCTCTTCTAGCAGCTTCCAAGTAGGTGCTGATAATAGTGCCAACAACCGTGTAACGCTTGATTTAACAAAGAGTTACACAACCACTGGTTTGGGATTGACTGGTGATTTGACTACACAAGCCAATGCACAAACGTATATTGATACTGCCAAAACAGCATTGAATAAATTGGTTAACCAACGTGCAGATTTGGGTGCAACACAAAACCAAGTTGCATTTATTCAATCTAACTTGGCAACAAGTATTGAGCAAACCACAGCTTCTGTATCATCTATTCGTGATGCTGATATGGCGGCTGAAATGGCTGACTTTACGAAGAATAAGATCTTGGCACAAGCAGGTACTGCAATGTTGGCACAAGCCAATCAAGCAGCACAAAATGTCATGACTTTATTCAGGTAATATAGTCTTCGCTATCGCCCTCCTCATGGTTCATTGTTTTACCTTGAGGAGGGCAAAAGCGTATCAAATCTAAACAAGGAGGTAAGTCATGGAAGTCATTGTAGCAGTAGCTAAAAGTAACACTGTGACACAGCCACTCAGTTTGGGTACTCAACAAGCTCCAGTAAGCCACGTGCGTGTTCAGGCAAAAGCAAGCCCCAGTACACAACATATTGAAAAGCCTGTGACTGAGAAAGATGTACAAAAAGCAATCCATGAGATCACCAACGCCCTTGTTGGCGCAAATGAATCTATTGGTTTTAATTATGAAAATAAGCTTGGACAGCTTTATGTTCAAGTTACCGATAATGTTAGTGGTGAAGTGATTAGGGAGTTCCCCTCTAAAGACTTCATTAAACACAAACTAGCCATGCAAGAAATGATTGGTTTGTTGCTGGATAAGCAAGGCTAGTATGCCTTCAATTTCTGGATTGTCTGGTCTTGTTGCGGGCTTTGATACTAAAGCTGCGGTAGAGGAATTGCTTGGGTTACAAAAATTTGGTATTGCTCAGCTTGAGAAGAAGAAAACAGAAGAAACCGCCAAGCAAACAGCATTGAACGAACTCAATACCAAGTTAAGAGATTTTAGAACCCAAGCAATTGCCATGCGTGATGTGGATACATTTTTTTCTTATACAGCCAATTTAAATAGCAGCAATGCATCAGTGCCAGCTTCCAACTTATTGGATGTTGCTGGTGATAATTCTGTCACATCGGGCAATCATGCCATTGTGGTTCAACAATTGGCGGCAGCAGCACGCTCATCATCAAGCGGTGCTGTCAAAAATTCTACAGGTGCTGCTATTACCAGTGACACAACCGCGTTAAATGTAAGCGGTTCATTTCAAGTTAATGGCACAACCATCAATATTACGGCTTCGAATTCCCTTAAAGATATTGCTAATGCCATCAATACTGCATCTACAGGTGTGAATGCATCTGTGGTTAAAGTGGGTAATGCAGATTTTCGTCTTGTGCTTGCCGCCAATGATACAGGAGCCGCAGGATTTACCCTTTCTGGAGCGGCACTGGATGCGGCAGGATCTTTGGCAAATTTAAATATAGGAGCAACAGGGCAAAGCAATGCTATTCAAGTGCTCCAACCACCTCAAGATGCTATTGCCACCATTGATGGCTTAACCATAACCCGAAGCAGCAATACCATTGGTGATGCTATTGCTGGACTAACATTTACGCTCAAACAAGCAGATCCCGCCACCACAGTGAATATGGGTATTGGTGTAGATACGGTAGATTTGCGTAATAAAATTCAAAGTTTTGTGGATAGCTATAATGCTGCTTATAGCTTTGTGAATGATCAATTTAAATTCAATGCAGATACAGGTAAGAATGGTATTCTTGCCCAAGAAAGTGTTTTAACATCCATTCAATCTAGCCTGTCTAGTGAATTATTAAAATCCATACCAGGTTTAGCATCAGATAGAAATTCATTGGTCAAAATTGGTATTGAGCCAGATGATAAAGGTGTATTAAGTATCAATGATGCCTTATTTAGTAAATTTTTAAATAATGATAGCAAAGCCATACGTGATGTGTTTGTGGCACAAGGCTCATCGTCCACTTCAGGGCTGCAATTTTTAGTGGCAGGAACCAATACTGTTTCTGGGAATTATGCTGTGAATATTGCAACTGTAGCAAGCAGAGCAACGGTAACAGGCAACGTGGATTTGGTGACCACACCATTGGCAGCACCACAAACCCTTACGTTGACAGAAGATGGTAATCAGCGGCAGGCTGTAGTGGCGTTAGCGGCAGGCGATAATCAAGCCGCTATTATTGCTAAACTCAATACAGAGTTTTCCAAAGTAACCACGGAAAATAGGCTATTTAACCAAGCTTTGATTGATAGCAGTACAACACTGGCAGCTAATGGTGCGACAACCCTTGCTAATATTGGTGGTGTGACTGGTGAAACCATTACGATTGCTGGCACCAACCGATCAGGTGTTGCTGTTAACCAAACATTTACTGTGCTTGATCAAAATAAGGATACGATTTCAGATTTATTGGCGGCGATTCAGTCTGCATTTAATCAGCAAGTCACTGCCAGTATTGATACATCAGGAAGAATTCAAGTTCAAGATAATAGCCCTGGGGACAGTCAACTTTCTGTGAGTTTAAGCAGTAGTGGCGCATTAAATTTTGGCGTTGATTCTACCGCAATCAGCACAGAAGGACGTTATGCTATGAGTTTAGAGGCTGTTTCTTCAGGTCATTTTATTAGCATCCAACATAAGTATTATGGTGCAAGTAAAGGTTTCAATATCACAGGTGCTACGGCTTTGGGTATTGCAGATACTGCGGGAGTGTCCATTAAGGGTACGGATATATCAGGTACAATCAATGGTGAAACGGCAACAGGGCGTGGTCAAACACTGATTGGTACTGCTGGTGGTGCCAATGGTATTGCGATTTTATACAGTGGTAATGCGACATCTGCTTTCACAGCGAATATGACGATTGGTATGGGGGTAGCAGCAGTACTTGATGGTAGCTTGGATTTATTTTCCAACCCCTTGACTGGGCTGGTTCAAAATAGCATATCTGCATCTACGGATACATTTGATACATTATCGGCCAAGATTAATGATTTGAATATTCAACTTGAGAAACAAAGAAAAACACTAACCCAATCATTTTCAGCCATGGAACAAGCGATGAATTCATTGCAATCTACAGGTAATTTTTTAACCCAACAAATTGATGCGCAGAACGCGAAAAATTAAGGATTTTCCTTAAGTTCAACCTTGCTTTTCCGATAGATAAATCACTGGGCGATGAGCGCCTTATTTCACTCAATAAGCAAGGAGGCAGCCATGGTTGGCTATCAAGCGTATCAGAAAAATGAAGTGACGACATCCACACCTTTGGGTTTGGTTTTATTAAGTTATGAAGCTTTATACAAAACATTAGGGCGAGCAAAACATGCCATCGATGGTGGTGATTTGGCTGCAGAGGCAGATCATACTAGCCGAGCCATGGAAGCGATTATTGAGCTTTCAAGTAGTCTTAATATGGAGGAAGGTGGTGACATAGCTAGAGATCTTGCTGAGCTTTATGGTTATATGTTAAGACGTTTGAGTGAGGGATTGTGTTCGTGTTCTACTTCATCGGTGGATGAAGTAATGCTGTTGGTTTTAACATTAAGAGAGGCATGGCAAGCGATTTCATCAGAGATGGTGGAGCATAAGGAGACTAAAGTTGCTCCTATTCCTAAACCTATGCAAGTGGCTATGGGGTATGGCGTATGTGCGTAGAACTATTATTATATGCTTATCAGTCATCCTTAGAAGAGGTGGAAGAGAAGATAAATCATCAATCTTGGCAGAGTTTACCTTCTGCTTGTGAGGATTTGGAGGATGTAGCCACACTGATTAAACAGCTTCCTTTATCCGCCATGCCTTCGCAAGATATGGAAGATAAACTGTATGATTTATCTATTAGACAAAGGCGACTTATGCGAAAGTTATCTGCGCACATGGAAGGTGTTCAAAATGACTTGGAAGATGTCAATCAAGCTCTGCTACGTATTCAACACAGAACCAATCAGCAGGCTAGTCAGCTTGCATAGCTGGGATATGCTGTAGCTCAAGCCAATCTTCTACAAGAGCACGTATGTGTTGGAGTTGGGTTTGATTGGGTGCTTCAAATCGTAGGGTTAATGCTGACTGGGTATTGGATGCACGTAGCAATGCCCAGCCAGCATCAAATTGGATGCGTATGCCATCAATATCAATCATATCGTAGCCAAGGTTGTTAAAATGGCATTTGGCTTTTTCAATCAAGCTGAATTTCTTATCTTCTGGGCATGGTATGCGAATCTCTGGTGTTGTTACAGAGGTGGGAATATCTGAAAATAATGCAGATAGAGGATGATGGGTTTGTGATATGATTTGCAGCAAACGAGCGCCTGCATACACCGCATCATCAAAGCCATAAAAACGATCAGCAAAAAAGATATGTCCAGACATTTCACCCGCAAGTAATGCACCTGTTTCTTTCATTTTGGCTTTCATCAGTGAATGTCCAGTACGCCACATGATTGCCTTACCACCCGCTTGATGAATGCCAGCATATAAATGTTCAGATGATTTGATTTCTGAAATAATCGTTGCACCAACATGGGTTTTAAGTAGCTCACGTGCTAAAATCAGTAGCAGCATATCACTCCAAATCATATTGCCTTGCTCATCAACCACACCAATACGATCGCCATCGCCATCAAAGGCAATACCCAAATCTGCATGGTGAGTACAAACAGCATGGACTAAATCTTGCATATTTTCTTCTACAGTAGGGTCTGGATGATGATTGGGGAAATTGCCATCAGGTTGACAATGCAAGGCTATGACTTCACAACCCATACGGCGGTATAAAGGCGCGGCGATTATGCCAGAAGGACCATTACCCGCATCAATCACCACTTTTAATGGACGTTTAAGTATGCAGTCACGAACAACAAAATCTTCATACATATGTTGAATAGAAATAGATTTTATATTGCCTGGTTGACGGGCATGCGGAATGTTTTTTTGCATCAGAGCTTTAAGTTTCTGAATATCTTTTCCATGCAGACTTTCTTTGCCTACCATAAGTTTAAAACCATTGTATTGAGCGGGATTATGACTTGCTGTAATCACAATGCAGCCAGATGTATGCATTTCAAAGACAGAATAATATGTCAGCGGTGTGGGTTGTATGCCCAAATCTAAGACATCTTTTCCTGAATCACACAGCCCTTGCATTACAGCTTGTTGTAGCGCCTCACCAGATAAACGTACATCACGGGCAATGCTAACAGGTTGATGCTCATCTTTAGGGAGCATGTGCGCAAATGCCTTGCCCAATTGATAGGCAAAACCTGTGGTAATATCAGTGCCTGCAATGCCGCGAATATCATATTCACGGAAAATATGGTGAGGAAAATCATTCATCATAGTGTGTTGTGTACGCCAAACATTCGGCGATGATAAAACCTATGCTTGCGATAAGAAAGCCCCTGTTTATGCTGCCGCCATGTCCAGCTCTGAACTTAATCCAGCACAATATGAAGCAGTCTTTTATCGGGGCGGTCCTATGTTGGTTCTGGCTGGTGCGGGTTCAGGAAAAACCCGTGTGATTACAGAGCGTATTGCGGCTTTGGTAGAGCGAGATGTGCCTCATGATGCAATTACTGCGGTTACTTTTACCAATAAAGCTGCCAAAGAAATGCGAGAGCGCTTGTTGGCGCGCTTGGGTGAGCAGGCACAAACACTCCGTATTTGTACTTTCCATGCGCTTGGTCTTGCCATGGTGCGAGAGCATGCCAAGCTTTTAGAGCGTAAACGTAATGTATCTGTTTTTTCGATTTCAGAGCAAAAATCTGCCATGCGTTCTGTATTATCGGATATGAAACTGCCTGCTGATACGGATCAGGTAGAGCGTTTATTATCGCGTGTTTCTTTGCTTAAAAATGGTTTACTGGATGAGAGTGAAAACTCGTTATCAGCGGTAAAAGAGCGCTATGATGCATTGCTTACACGTATGAATGCAGTGGACTTTGATGATTTAATGATTTTACCATTGCGCTTACTCACTGAGCACAATGATGTGCAAGCTTTATGGCAATCGCGTTGTCGGCACTTGTTGGTGGATGAATATCAGGATTCTAGCCGTGTTCAATATGATTTTGTTCGTCTTTTGGTATCAGAAAATGGCAATCTTACCGTGGTGGGGGATGATGATCAGTCGATATATGGTTGGCGTGGTGCTGAAGTTAAAAATCTATTTCAATTGGAAAAAGATTTTCCAACATTGCATACCGTGCGTCTGGAAGAGAATTATCGTTCAACGAATGCTATTTTAACCGCAGCCAACACATTGATTGCCAACAATGGCGAGCGTTTGGGTAAAACCTTGCGTTCTAATTTGGGCGAGGGCAAACCTGTACGCATTTGGGAATCAGCCAATGGCGATGAAGAAGGGCATAGAATTGCAGCGGATATTAAAGCCAGACGTGCGATTGCAGAGGCAAAAGGTTGGGATGATTTTTGTATTTTATATAGGGCATCATTTTTATCCAGACCTGTCGAATTTGCGCTTCGAGAAGCAGGGATTCCTTATCATGTGAGTGGTGGATTATCTTTTTTTGATAGGGCTGAAATTCAAGATAGTTTGGCATATTTGCGTTTGATGGCAAATCCAGCCGATGATTTGGCATTTATGCGTGCTATTGCACGCCCTAGACGTGGTGTGGGTGATAAAGCATTGGGTCTATTGGGTGAATTCGCTTGGGAGCATGATTGCTCACTTTTGGAAGCTTGTTTGCATGATGATTTGGAGCATCGCTTGAGTCGAACTTTGCGAGAGTTTGCAGAGATGGTGAGTGGTATTGAACATCTATTTTTACATGGTGAGCCTGATGATGCGTTTGATGCATTGCTTGAGCGCACACAATTGGAAGATGCGATTCGTGCTGAGGCTGCTGATGAGGATGAGGCAGAACGACGTATGAGCAATGTCATGGAGTTGCGTCGTTGGTGGTTAAGGCATGCTGAAGATGGTGGTGATTTAGCCTTATTTTTGCAACATGTATTTTTAGCTTCCAATCAAGATGAGGATGATCCAGAGGGGCAGGTGCGTTTGATGACAGTGCATGCGGCCAAAGGCTTGGAATTTGACCATGTTTATATTATTGGTGTGGAAGACGGTTTGTTTCCTCATCAAAATGCATTGCAAGAGCAGCGTATGGAGGAAGAGCGTCGCTTGATGTATGTTGCTATGACGCGAGCACGCTATCGTTTGACCATGACTTATGTTCGTGTCCGTATGCGCTTTGGCAATAAAGAAAAGGTGAGTTATTCTCCATTTTTGGATGAGCCTGATGCATCGGTGATGCGCTGGGTGGATAAAGAAGTCAACTCGGAAGAGGCAAAAGAAGAGGTGGAAGATGCAATGGCAATTTTCAAAGCTATTGCAGAAAAGGCCAAGTTGAATTAATAGCCTTTCATGGCTTTAGCTAAAGGATACTAGCCCCATGTGTGCGGCTTCAAATACAGCCTCAGAGCGGGAACGAACTGCCAGTTTACGATAAATATTTCGAATATGTGCACGAATGGTATTGGTGGATAAACCAAGCGAATCAGCGATTTCATTGTAGCTGTAACCCTTTGAAATCAGTGTGAGCACTTCACTCTCACGCGTAGTTAATATAGCTTTTTCATGGCTATCTTGGGCTTGGTTGCTTGCATATTTAACATCTTCTTTTTGTGGCGCGTTAAAGCGCTTGAGCAGAAAGCGTGCGACTTTAGGGCTAATCGCTGTTTCCCCGCGCATCAGTGCAAGAATGGCATCGCCGAGTTCATCAAAGGCTTGTTCTTTAAGCAAGTAGCCTGTCGCACCAGCTTCCAATGCGTCAACAACATGCTCTTCATCACCAAATACAGTAATCACCATGGCTTCCATGTCAGTATAAGTTTTTAGCGCATGACGAATCACATCCACACCGCTACCATCAGGTAAACCAATGTCTGCAACAAGAATGTCTGGCTTACCACGATTGAGTGCAGCTATAGCTTCAGCGCATGTACCTGCTTCGGCAAACAGCGTTAAACGAGGATGGATTTCAATCGTCGCGGTAAGATATTCTCGCGTTGGTTTCTCATCCTCAAGCAGCAAAATAGAGTATGTTTTTGTATCTGACATGTACTCTCCCTGAAGTGTAACTATAGCATGGATATGCGTCACATGCATAGCATAAATGGACTAGTGCCTATGACATTGGAATAACATGATATTATCGCTAGGCTCGCCCTTTAACAGTTTTAAAGAACAAGCAAGGAATATACCATGACGAAAATCACGAAGGTATCGGCCAGTCAAGAGGCTCTGAATACAGCTATCCAATCACGCATTCTGCTGCTTGATGGAGCTATGGGCACCATGATTCAAGCCTATAAATTGGAAGAAGCCGATTATCGTGGCAAGCGTTTTGCCGATTGGCCAAGTGAGCTTAAAGGCAATAATGATCTTCTTTCTTTGACCCAGCCGCACATTATTAAAGATATTCACAAAGCATATTTAGATGCTGGCTCGGATATTATAGAAACCAATACTTTTAACTCTAATGCGCCATCCATGGCTGATTATGGCATGGAAGCATTTGTGTATGAGATGAATGTTGCAGGCGCAAAATTGGCGCGTGAAGCCTGCGATGTAGCTTCAACCGATGCCAAACCTCGTTTTGTGGCAGGCACGATTGGCCCTACATCGCGCACAGCATCGATTTCCCCTGATGTAAATGACCCAGGCTTTAGAAATGTGACATTTATGGAGCTTGTGGAAACTTATAAGGTTGCCACTAAAGGTTTAATTGATGGTGGCGCAGACATCATTTTGATTGAAACTATCTTTGATGTGCTCAATGCTAAAGCTGCCATTTATGCAGTGAAAGAAGCCTTTGAAGAAATCGGTATGGAACTACCGATTATGATTTCCGGCACCATCACCGATGCATCAGGGCGCACGCTTTCTGGGCAAACAGCGACTGCATTTTACAATTCTATGGCACATGCCAATCCGATTTCCATTGGGCTGAACTGTGCGCTGGGTGCAGGTGAATTGCGCCAATATATTGAGGAGTTATCTAATACTGCTTCATGTTATATCAATGCGCATCCCAATGCTGGGCTACCCAATGCCATGGGAGGTTATGATGAAACGCCTGAAGAGATGGCAGCTGAGGTTGGTGAGTGGGCGAAATCTGGATTCTTAAATATCATTGGTGGTTGTTGTGGTACATCGCCTGAGCATATCAAAGCCATGGCAAAAGCTGTGGATGGTGTTGCGCCACGCAAAATTCCTGAGCTGAAAGTGCAATGCCGTTTATCTGGTTTAGAGCCGTTAAATATTGATGATGAATCCTTGTTTGTAAATGTGGGTGAGCGCGCTAATGTCACGGGTTCTGCCAAGTTTAAACGCCTGATTATGGAAGGTGACTACGATACAGCCTTGGATATTTGCCGTGAACAAGTGGAAAATGGTGCGCAAATCATTGATGTGAATATGGATGAAGCCATGTTGGATGGCAAAAAAGCCATGCGTACATTCTTAAATCTTATCGCATCCGAACCCGATATTTCTAAAGTGCCTGTAATGATTGATAGCTCCAAATGGGAGATTATTGAAGAAGGGCTGCAATGCGTGCAGGGCAAGGGTGTGGTCAATTCGATTTCACTCAAAGAAGGCGAGGAAAACTTTATCCGCCAAGCCAAATTGATTCGCAAATATGGTGCAGCCGCCATCATTATGGCATTTGATGAAGATGGGCAAGCCGATACCTATGCGCGTAAAACAGAGATTTGTGAGCGCTCGTACAAAGTGCTCGTTGAAAAGTGCGATTTCCCGCCTGAAGATATTATTTTTGATCCGAACATCTTCGCTATTGCCACAGGCATTG
>JALWPO010000232.1 GCA_026994965.1 Mariprofundaceae bacterium
GAGGATCCCAGGAGGTAGAAAAATGGAGAAAGAAAAGAAGAACGGATTTGAAAATATCTGTGTGAGAAGAGATGGCAAAAGGGATCTGAGTTTCTCAGGGAAGACACTTTCGTGGGCAACCACCTGGACCGACCGTGCATCTAGGTGGATGGAAGCCACCCTGTACGAAACGAAAGCGGGTAAATACGTAATATCCGTACGGAATATTACTCTATGGCAGGATGAAGAAAACGGATATGAAGGGTATGTCGCGAAAACACTTGAGGACGTGTTCATGAAGGCATTCCCTGAGATAAAAAACGGTGAAGTATCCTGGCTGGCTAAAGAACTCGCAGACGGGATCATAGACCTCTCAGAGAGGATCGAGTGATCCCTATATTTTTTTTTAACGGAGGTAAAAAAATGGAAATGAAAGAGCTGGATAAGGAGATCGAGGATGCAGTTCTGTATGGGTATGGAGGATAGTATGATCATAATACTTGCAAAAAACTATCCATATGGAACTATTCTTTCTGGGGTATGGGAAAAACTCCTAAAACTCCCTAATCGGAAGCAAAAGATCAGGTTCAGGGATGTGGATATAAACACTGGCAGAAGCGTAACATCTCTGCCGTACGCAGAGATGTATGCTAACTATACCATGGGGGATTTCATTGAAAATCATGGATACAATGCCGAAACGATAGTGGGTCACAGGATCACCTTTAGAAATCAGGAGAAGTTTGGGACGGGATTCAATGGTGAGCCGTATCTACTGAAGACATTTTTCCAGCCGATTGCGATAGACGAGGAGGTGATAAAATGAGTGATAAAATATATATAACTGTGGATACAGATGGTATGCTGGACCATGTACCGATACCAAAAGTATCAGACTGGTCACGGATAAACAGAAAACTTAACAAGGGGGAGAAGAGAGCATATGATATATTCCTGCGGTTGCTTGAGAAGATAAATGGGAAAGTGATAGAGCTTACACCTGGATACAGATACTATGACGATTACATCACCAGCATATACGAGCACGTGGATGGTGCTATTGGTGAAGAGAAGCTCTTTGTGCGGAGGAACCCGGAAAGTGATGAGGTGTACTATTCGTACTATACCTGCCCGATAGCACACAGACGTGTGAGACCAGTGAGACCATACACGCACAAGGACATAGAATTTCTTTGGGTGCAGGGGGATCCTAAATTTCATGGTATAGTGGAGATGGACAGGGAAATACACAAGGCAAACGGTGATCTATTAGGCAACGGGACATACTACCTTATACGTGCATATGATGGCAGAGTATTCAGAAAGGAGGATGATTGATGCTTCTCCTGAGTGTGATAGTATCTTTCACGGTTATGATGGTGCTGGTGTACTACATACACCGCATGTATCATACCTGATTTCTGTCTGCCTGATGTGGCGGTCAGGCACTGATGAGCCTGCCATAGGCGAAACAGAAAAGCCGAAAAGAGGTGATAGAATGGAAAAAAAGGTAGAACTGGTGAACCTGACACCGCACAAGCTTGTGGTGTATAGGGAAGACGGAAGCACAATGGAACTGCCTCCATCGGGTATGGTGGCACGAGTGGACAGTGAGCAGTATCTCTACGGAGACATAGACGGTATTCCTGTGATGCGTACTACGTATAAGGGAATATACGGTCTACCAAACGCAAAGCACGGAGTAATATACGTGACATCCTCAGTGGTTGCACAGATGAGCGGACGAAAGGATGTGATTGCTCCTGACACTGGACCTGGTGGTGCTGTCAGAGATTCCAGCGGAAGAATAATAGGCGTAAGGAGGTTCCAGGTATATGACTAATATACCTGAACCTGACTTTGCCTATTATCAGGCAATGAAGGATACTGAGATAATACTGATGCTCAAGCTCACAAAGATCGGAAGGATCAACATCATAGATAAGATAAAATACGCAATGAAAAACGCTGATAAACGACTGGTTGCAGTTCTCGCGGCACAGAAATACGGTGATGCTGTCTTAATGCTTGTTGGCACTGAAAAGGATAGGGAATGGTATCCTGAGTATATGCGTGTAAGGATACCTATAACACTGAGGAAGATATTTGACACAATCATAATGTACTTCAAGCCAGAGGACGTACTAACAATGCTCGATAGGGATGTGCCTGATGTAGACTCTGACATACAGGTCAGGAAGAATAGAATCACTGCACATTTCATTTATGGATCGATGCACCTGTGGACATTCAGTATCAGTACTGTTGAAGGAAACAGCGATCTTACAGAGTTCGTGAAGTATAATCTCAGGGAGGAACATATTAGTGTAGCATAACATATATAGGAAATGCTATATATGAATATACGATATGGTATGAGGTGATAAAATGGAGTTGATGACAGATAAGCAGAGGAGCTTTCTTACTGCTCTGCTCAGGGAAAAGGAGATAACAGAAGAGGAGTTTTTGTCAGCTATAGGTGAGCCCAGCTCACTTACTAAACAGAATGCACAGATGGTCATAGATGTGCTTATGCATTCCCCAAACCCGAAAGAGGATCTTAAGCAACTTGGTCTACATGTGAAATATGACGATGAAGAAATAAGAGGCATGGCAAAATCTGATACCAATGATAGTACTGAGATCATAGAGAGCACTCAGAGCACTCCTAAGAATAAGATGGTTATCGGTGATGTCAACAAGCTTGCGGAGACCTACGGTCTTCCTAAGGAGATTGCCTCTATGTTCTTTATGACCATCAACGATACTCTGTACATACGGCATCCGGGGTTGCTCTACATTGCAAAGAAAAGGGGCTACACAAGAATACTCACACAATCGCATTATGACAAAGACCACAACGAATGGGTAGGAACATGCTACATATACCCTGTTATACCAGTGGAGGTACTGGAAGCACTCAAAGGAGTGGATCCACAGGTACAGCTGATGATAATCAAGGAGTACTATGGACCAACGTATGCGGAAGGCAGAGCATCTGAAAGGAATGTCATAAACAGGAGGATGCATATGTGGCTCAAGGAGATGGCAGAAACACGAGCAGAGGTCAGGGCACTTAGGAGATTCTCAGGGTACGGCGGAACAGCATTTGAAGAGTTGCCAGAAGCAGAGATACCTGTGGAGTGATACCATGCGTGAAGACATATTGGTGGAACTCAGGCTTAGAATGGCACGTTACCATCTCACACGAGATGGTGACTTTAATGAAAAGATGCAGGATGCAGCAGAATACATCGAACCAGTGGAGAAAGGTATAGCTGATGCAGTCAGGAAATTCACTGAGGAAGACAACAGAGTACATAGCATACTCCTATGGATTAAAACAAAGACTGACAAGGAAGACTATGAAGGAGTGCCTGTAGATGCTATGGATATAATACATATCGATCTGTTCTACAAAATAAAACCATGTGGGAAGCAGTGTAACACCAATACGCTTGATCTTGTATGTGATTGTGAGCTGAACAGGAACGCAAGGGAAGCTGTCCTATCGAAGCTGAGGGGGTCATAATGGGAAATGTCAGGGTACCTTCATTCTGGCTGTACTACGGCATAAAGTACTATGGTTCTCACCAGATCGGAGGGGATGCATATGCCAGATGCAAGATATGCCATGAGGAATTGCCTGTAGGGAAGATGCGAAGGCACTATCTAACATACCATACAGCGATATACAATGAATACAGGAATAAGGTCATGGAAATTAGGGGAATTGAGGTGGTTGAGTGATATACAATAACCGTGAGCATACGGTCGGTGTGAATGTACAGGTAGATAAGTTCATCCCACTGGATAAAAGCTACGCAGATTCGGTTGAGTTATACTTCAATACAAAAAGGAAGGTTGGATTCCCTATGGCTGTCGTAGGGTTCATGTCAATACCGATAATCAGGTGGGATGAGGTGACCTTTGAGCTTTCTGGGGAATACCTATATGTATCAGGGGAGAAGGAAGACTCAGATGGGAACCGGTACAACGGATCAGCAACTGTTAAGATCAAACCACTATCTGACGCATATCACATAAGCGTAACACTATCGCAAAAGGTAATGAAGCAGGTGCTGAAAATATTGAAGGACTATAAGGGCAAGGACATGGTGCTATGGATAGTAGAAGGAGGAATGATGGCTATTGAGATAGGAGAGGTGAAGATATATGCCGCAGGGCTTAAGGAGTAAAGGAGGTGATATGGTGACAGAAAGGAAGTACTATCTAGGATACGATATATTCGGGCGTGTTGCCAAGAGGTATGAGACTATATCAGAGGTGGAATACCCGAATAGAACTGATATGGTATGGGATGGAACAATAACGATGGCAAACGACATTGAAATAACAGCAAATATAGTATTCACTGAGGGCTTGGAGATGGAAGGGAAATACAAAGCTGCAGTGGAGGCATTCAACTGGATCGAAGTTCCAAGGATAATATACAAAAACTTCTGCAATCCCTGATAATTTTTACGTTTTTTACACAATAATTATATATTTTTACATTATATATCATTCGGTGGTTAAATGCCATTGAATGGAGAAGTATTAGGGCAGAAATTTTATGCCGCTAGGAACCCGAAATGGACAAAGCTCGGAAAGGCAGGAAAGCCTCTTATGGGGCTTAGAGCCAACGGGCAGAAGCCAGGACATAAAGGTATAGCCAATCAGGGAAAGATAAGGAAAGCGTTTGCGAAGACTGCATACGACAAGCTGTTTGGTCAGTATGGCAAGGATGAGAGAGGAATGCCAGTTGTTGCTGACATTATGCAGGCAGAGTTCCCGAAGAATCTCAGGAAGACGGAGGAACAGAAGCTGGCTGAAAGGAGAGAAGCAGCTGCAAAGTTGCATGCGAGAAGAGGCAAATCCTGGGGATTCTAAGGAGGTAAT
>JALWPO010000233.1 GCA_026994965.1 Mariprofundaceae bacterium
TGCGCACTATTCCTGTAGGCATTACTTATGCGATTTGGTCAGGTGTTGGGATTGTATTAATCGCAGTGGCTGGGGCAGTAATATACAAACAAATTCCTGATGTGCCTGCGATGTTGGGTATGGGGCTGATTATTGCTGGTGTGGTGGTGATTCAGCTTTTTTCTAAAACCATACAGCATGGATAATGGCTGCATGTTTATAAACATGCACATGATGCACTTATAGGCAGTAAACCATGCTTTATCCGTTATTCGCTTGCGGGAAAATATGCATCATTCATAGTTGCGGAAATTCAATAGTTGTGAGGTTTTGATATGTCTAGAGCATGCGCACGCCATATTTTGGTGGATACAGAAGAAAAATGTAATGCATTAAAAGCACAAATCGAAGGTGGTGCAGATTTTGCTGATGTGGCAAAAGAGCATTCAAGCTGCCCATCAGGTCGCAGTGGTGGTGATTTGGGTGAGTTTGGTCGCGGTCAAATGGTACCTGAATTTGATGAAGTGGTATTTTCTGCGGAAGTGGGTTCAGTGGAAGGCCCTGTGAAAACACAATTTGGTTATCATTTGTTGGAAGTGACCAGCCGCCGCTAATACCAATATAAAAAGGGCAGAATTATTTCTGCCCTTGTAACATCCGCAATATATTGTCACCTCGAGCGTAGTCGAGAGGTCTTGAGATTCCTCCGCATTGGTCGGATGATAGCTTAAATTGCGATTAACCTATCTTACAGGATAAGATGTGTAGGGTAAGGATAGATTGCCAGATACTGTGACACTGATTTTGCCCTCGCCTGCATTTAAGCTTGGTGGAGGTGCATCGGCTGATTTCGCCTGCATTACCATTTCCATATTGCGATTTCTGCGATAAACAGGCGGCATCCCCTGACTGGTGCTTAGATTATCAATATGATACGACTTAGCATCCAATGCCTTTGCAAAAGCATGGGCTTTTTGGCGAAACGCTTTAATCGCTTGCAGACGCAAAGCATCTTGTGCCGCTACCATAGCCCATAAAGAAGCTCTCGAAACATCGGTGTTAATGCATTGTCGGCATCTTCCAGAATATCTGGAATACCCTGACGTAAAGATGCCATGCTCTTGGGTATTACAACGCCATATTCCATCAAC
>JALWPO010000234.1 GCA_026994965.1 Mariprofundaceae bacterium
TTAGACATTTTATTGCCATGTTCATCACGCACTAGGGCATGAAGATAGATATGGTTAAATGGAAGTTTCCCGTTAAAATGTTCCCCCATCATCATCATTCTTGCTACCCAGAAAAATAAGATATCAAAACCAGTAATGAGAAGTGAGTTTGGATAAAAATCTTTCATATCATCACTGGAGAAAAGTTTGTCCATCTCTGTATCGCCATCTCCCCAACCGAGTGTTGAAAAAGGCCATAAAGCAGAGGAGAACCAAGTATCAAGGACATCGGGGTCTTGTGTGATGTTTTTACTCGCACATTTTGGACACCCCTCTGGATGTTCCTCTTGTGAAGCAAACTCATGGTCACAGTCCCCGCAGTAAAATACAGGTATCTGATGTCCCCACCAAAGTTGGCGAGATATACACCAGTCTCGAAGTTCACCCATCCAAGCGTTGTAAGAGTTTATCCAATGTGGTGGAAAAAATTGTGCCTCACCATTGTTGGTTTTTGCTATAGATTTGGCAGCTACCTCTTTACGAAGGAACCATTGTTTAGAGATATATGGTTCTACTACATTTTTACATCTATAACAGTGACCTACCTGATGTTTATGCTCCTCTATCTTTACTATAAAGCCTTCTTCTTGAAGTCTTGCTACTATTGTATCACGAGCTTCTAGTCTGTCTAGCCCTTTGAACTCTTCTGCATAGTCGTTTAAAATCCCTTTTTCATCAAACACAGTAATGAACTCTAGGTCATGTCTTTTTCCAACTTCATAGTCATTTTGGTCATGGGCTGGTGTCACTTTTACAACACCTGTTCCAAACTCCATATCAACATGTGTATCGGCGATGATGTTTACTTCACGGCTAAGGAGTGGAAGACGAATTTTTTTACCTATGAGTTTTTTATATCGTTCATCATCAGGATGCACCATCACTGCGGTATCACCAAAGTATGTCTCTGGACGCGTTGTTGCTACCTCTACAAAGCCACTTCCATCGGCAAATGGGTATTTGATGTGATAAAATTTACCATCGGTATCTTCATGCTCCACCTCTATGTCTGAGAGTGCGCCATCATGTGTACACCAGTTTACCATGTAGTTGCCACGGATGATGAGACCCTCATTGTAAAGATGCACAAA
>JALWPO010000235.1 GCA_026994965.1 Mariprofundaceae bacterium
GCATCGCCGCCGCCATGCGAGATTTCCACATCCAATTGTTGAGGTACAACACAACCCAATAATTGGTAGAGCTTTTTAAGATGTTGGCGATATAAATGGTCAAAATCTCGCACAGCATCCGATGGATTGTAATCACCAAACCACCAACACCAATCCGAGCCTTCACAAATCCGCAATTGCTCTTTGGCAGCTTCTTGGGCTTCTGGACTCAATGCATCAATATTCGCATCAAAGCGTTTTTTCGCAGCAATCAAAAGCTCCCAAGCATGGGTTTTTGCGGCGTCACCAATCCAAGTGGAGAGATTGCCATAGACCCAAGAGCCTGCAACCAATCTTTGCAGCGGCTTCTCTGCGGGGTGTTCCGATAAGTAATCACTAAATGTTGTGAGTTCATAATCAGGATGCTGGGCAATACTTTGATAAAGTAGGGTTAAGAAGGGCACACCATTTTTGTGGAAATGCTCCCATGCATTTTCCCCATCCATGATAATAGGTACAATAGGATGTTTCATGCCTTGTGTACGATGCTTGATATTGGCAAGCTCATGCATGAAATTAGCCACAGCATCATGGGTATCCCATTTGGCATATTCAAAGCCAATCAAATCAGATAAATGATCATCACGGAAGAAACAACTGATTTGAGCATCGCCTTCACCCACCAGCCAAGGCTGATAAAGCTCATGCAAACGCTGCTCACGCAAATTGCAGCCTAAGGAATGATGCAGCACAGATTCACCTGTAGCGCACCACTTAAAGCCTGCTTGACCCAATAAAGCTAGAGAAGCTTCAGATACAGCGCCTTCGGCTGGCCACACGCCTTGTGCTGCATGCCCAAAGCATTTTTTATGTGATGCAATCGCCATATCAATATGATCTATCGCTCTGGCTTCACCACCAGGATAAGGCTCTGCTGGAATGGCAGCATCGCTGACCGTTTCTCGGGCTGTATTGAAATCCAGCATCAGTGGCATAATGGGGTGGGCATAAGGTGTGGTCGTAAGCTCAATTTTACCATGCTCTAACAAACGTTGATGGGTTGCAGGAATGGCACTTAACAATGAGGCAATCAATGTAAGTAAATCGCGCCTATCTTGATAACTAAAATGAGAGCCTTTTTCAATCAAACGTCTGGCTACAAAATTGCGTTCACGAACTGTTTCTGCCAGCCAGCCCAAATGATACCAAGTAATCAAATCGGTATAATAATAACCACCGAGATATGCAATCGCATCATGGGCTTGTGCATGCTCGGATAAATTCCATAAGCGTGAATATTCAGGGTAGCGATGAAGATTATGTTCATGGTTTAATCGAAAACAATGCTTCAATATATAGGCTTGCTCTTCGCTGTTGTAATCACCTGTTTTATGAATTAATAATGCCATCAAAGGATCATTCAATTCATCTTTTTCACCATCCAAAAATGCACGAATATATTGGGCATAATCTTCAATTTGTGCGGTTAAAGAAGGCACATAATTAATTACAGCGCGTGCTTCGGGTAACTGCTCCAAAATCTCTGCCATATCGGTATAATCTTTCATGGCATGCAAATATACCCAAGGCAAATGATAGCGCCCTGTATCTGCCTCCCTATAAAAGGGTTGATGCATATGCCAATAAAAAACAATGGAAAGTTTATTGCTCATCGTAATATCTAAATCCTAGTTTCAAATTTAAAAGCCCTCAATCTTGCATGAGGGCTTTAATATTTATTTCAAAAGCGTATTAAATGCGATGTAATTCTTGCCCTAACATCTCTGCTGTAATCAATACAACACCACCTTCAGATACATAAAAACGCTTGGCATCTTCTTCTGGATTTTCACCCACCACTGTACCTTCTGGAATCATTGCGCCTTTATCAATGACGCATTTTTTCAAGCGGCAATCGCGGCGGATTTCCACATCAGGCAATACAATACAATCCTCAACCACTGAATACGAATGTACGCGGACATTGGAAAATAATACAGAGTGTCGAATGGTAGAGCCTGTAATTAAGCAGCCACCTGATACCAATGAATCCACTGCCATACCTCTACGCTCATCATCATCAAAAACAAATTTTGCAGGTGCCAGTTGCTGCTGTTCTGTCCAAATCGGCCAATCTTGATCATACATATCCAATTCAGGCTCAAGGTTTGCCAAATCAATATTGGCTTCCCAGTACGCATCAATGGTACCGACATCACGCCAATAGCTTGGTCCGCCTGTACTGGCATTGACAAAGGGGTATGCAAAAGCATTGGCATGTTCAATGGCGTGTGGAATTAAATCGTGTCCAAAATCATGTGTAGAATCAGGGTTTTTCGCATCCTCAACCAAACGATCGCGCAAATATTGTGTGGAAAATACATAAATACCCATGGATGCCAAAGCTTGTGAATCATCATTCGGCATGGATTTTGGATGTTCTGGTTTTTCTGTAAATTCTACAATGCGCTCATTGCCATCAATGGACATCACACCAAAGGCAGAAGCCTCTTCAATAGGCACAGGAATACAGCCTACTGTGATATCAGCACCTTTCGCCACATGTGCTGCAATCATTTTACCATAATCCATTTTATAAATATGATCACCAGCTAACACAAGGATATATTCAGGATTGTAATGGCGAATAATATCAAGGTTTTGATAAACGGCATCGGCTGTACCTTCATACCAACCATCACCTGTACGCTGCTGTGCAGGCAAGACCTCTAAAAACTCGCCAAACTGCCCAGATAAAAAGCTCCATCCACGTTGTAGATGGCGTTGTAGAGAATGCGATTTGTATTGTGTAACCACAGAGATTTGACGAATCCCAGAATTGATGCAGTTCGATAGTGGAAAATCGATAATTCTAAACTTACCACCAAATGGAACTGATGGTTTGGCGCGCCATTCTGTGAGCGCCTTGAGGCGTGAGCCTTTACCACCAGCGAGTACCAATGCCACAGTGCTACTGGTTAAGCGACTGATATTCCGTTCTGCATAAATCTTGGTCATAAGCTTACCCCCATCATAAAAATAAGACGCGCCCATGCTAGAGTATAGATGCAATTTCAGCTATGCTTAAAGTTCCATGCTTGCGATGTGGTTTAAAAGTTGGATAATGCGTTGAATTCCAGTGCATGAATACAAATGAGGTGTAAAATGACTGTTATGTTAACAGAATCTGCAGCAGCAAAAGTACAAAGCCTTCTTGAGCAAGAAGATAATAAAGCATTGAATTTAAGGGTATTCGTATCTGGTGGTGGTTGCTCTGGATTTGAATATGGCTTCACATTCGATGATGAAATCAAAGATAACGATACCGTAGTAGAAAACTTTGGCGTGAAACTTTTGGTGGATCAGATGAGTATGGATATGTTGAAAGGGGCTGAAATTGATTATACAAGCTCTTTGCAGGGTGAATCCTTTGTGATTAAAAATCCAAATGCGGCATCCACTTGTGGCTGTGGAAAATCATTTACACCATCAGAAACAGGTAGTGGTTGCGGGCATGCATCAGCTTATTGATGATGCTTGTATGGCTATGCAAAGCGGGGCTACAGCCTCGCTTTTTTATTGTGCTGGTATAAGCGTATGAATGCACTTGAGATTCACAATCTTGGTAAAACATACGTTAATGGCAATATAGCCTTGGAAGATGTTTCTTTACACGTTCCAAAAGGCTCATTTTTTGCCTTACTTGGACCCAATGGAGCAGGAAAATCCACACTGATTAATATTTTGGCTGATACAGTCAAAGCAAGTACAGGTGATGTCACACTATTGGGAAAAGATTTATGGCAGCATCGCGCATGGTGCAAACGTCATTTGGGTGTGGTACCTCAAGAAATTGCCTTTGATCCATTCTTTTCTCCGCGAGAAATTTTACGTTTTAGTCGCGGCATGTATGGTCAAAAAGCTGATGATGCATGGGTGGATGAGCTTTTGATGCGTTTAGAGTTAACTCAACATGCGCATAAAATCACAAGGCAACTCTCTGGTGGTATGCGTAGGCGTTTGTTGGTTGCCCAAGCGCTGGTTCATAAGCCCAAAATTGTTATTTTGGATGAGCCAACCGCAGGCGTGGATGTTGAGCTTCGCAAACGTCTATGGACATTTATGCGTGAGCTTAATGCTGCAGGCACAACCATTTTACTCACTACACATTATTTGGAAGAAGCTGAAGAATTGTGTAATCATGTTGCAATTATTGATAAAGGAAAGGTGATTACTTCACAGTCCATGTCCGCACTGCTTGGCGATGTCGCATCTTCTGCACTTTGGCTGCGCTATGCAAAGCCTGTACAATTGTCGGATACGCAAGCACAAGCTTTGGCAGATTTTAACCCCAGAGTTTGCGGTGAATATGAGCTTTGTTTAACCCTTAATAAAAAAGAAAGTGGTTCAGATTTTAATGATGCCTATCAGGCAGCAGTGCAATATTTGGGTGCGCCGCTGGATGCAGGTGTTCGGCAAGAAGATTTGGAAGATGTTTTTCTGCGTTTAACCAACAAGGATGAATCATCATGAATGTGATTGGTACTTGGACGTTATTCCAACGCGAAACCCGTCGTTTTTTACGGGTTAAAATGCAGACCATTGTTGCCCCAGCATTAACGGCTATTTTGTATTTGCTTGTGTTTAGGTATGCCATGGGGGATAGGCAAGTACCTAGTTTAGATATTGATTATTTTACCTTTTTAATCCCTGGCTTGATGATGATGGCCATGCTACAAAATGCCTTTGCCAATACATCCAGCTCTATGGTGGTGGGCAAGGTGATGAATGTGTATGTGTTTTTATTGATGGCACCCATCTCATCCTTTGAAGCCATTTTAGCTTTTTTATCTGCTGCTGTATTGCGTGCGATGATTGTGGGGTCGGTGTTATTGGT
>JALWPO010000236.1 GCA_026994965.1 Mariprofundaceae bacterium
AGTAAATGTCTAAGGAAAAGTTTGAACGTAATAAGCCGCATGTGAACATTGGTACGATTGGTCACGTGGATCACGGCAAAACCACATTGACAGCAGCAATCACCAAAGTATTGGCTGAAGCTGGTGGCGCAGAGTTTAAAGACTATGCAGACATCGATGGTGCTCCAGAAGAGCGTGAGCGTGGTATTACCATTTCAACTGCACACGTTGAATATGAAACAGCAACACGTCATTATGCACACGTTGATTGCCCAGGCCATGCGGATTATGTTAAAAACATGATTACAGGTGCGGCACAAATGGACGGTGGTATTCTTGTTGTATCTGCAGCAGATGGTCCAATGCCACAAACACGTGAACACGTATTGCTTGCTCGCCAAGTAAACGTACCTCACTTGGTTGTTTTCTTGAACAAAGCAGACATGGTTGATGACGAAGAGCTACTTGAATTGGTAGAAATGGAAGTTCGTGAACTTCTAGACTCTTACGACTTCCCAGGCGATGACATTCCAGTGATTACTGGTTCTGCACTTAAAGCATTGGAAGGTGATACTTCTGAAATTGGTTCGCAAGCAATCATGAAATTGATGGATGCTGTGGATTCTTATATCCCAACACCAACACGTGATGTTGATAAGCCATTCTTGATGCCAATCGAAGATGTATTCTCAATCTCTGGTCGTGGTACAGTTGTAACAGGTCGTATTGAGCAAGGCGTATTGAATGTTGGTGACGACATTGAAATCGTTGGTATTCGTGATACTACAGTAACGACTTGTACTGGTGTTGAAATGTTCCGTAAGCTTCTAGATCGTGGTGAAGCTGGTGATAACATTGGCGCATTGTTGCGTGGCACGAAACGTGAAGATGTTGAGCGTGGTCAAGTATTGGCTAAGCCTAGTTCAATCACGCCACACACTGAGTTCAAAGCTGAAGCATATATTTTGAACAAAGACGAAGGTGGTCGTCATACACCATTCTTCGATGGTTACCGTCCACAGTTTTACTTCCGTACAACTGACGTGACTGGTTCTGTTAAGTTGCCTGAAGGCACTGAAATGGTAATGCCTGGCGATAATATCGCTATGGACGTAACATTGATTACACCAATCGCAATGGATAAAGAACT
>JALWPO010000237.1 GCA_026994965.1 Mariprofundaceae bacterium
AAAAAAAGCACCTTATTCTATTCTGGATGGGAAGTGCCTTGTTGATTCTGATTTTATTGGCGGCGGGCTTTGGTATTGCTATGGGGATTTTTGATAAAGATGTGTTTGTTTGGCATGTGTTATCAGCAGGTTTGGCAACCACTTTAGCGATTGCGCATGGTGTTGTTGCCTTTGTTTGGTTCTACCCCAGTTAACCGTTTTATTTTTTGATGAGCGATTCACATAAATCCCTAGCCTTACTTGTATTGTATGGTTTATCGGGTGTGACTGCACTGGGTTATGAAGTGCTGTGGACTCGTATGCTTTCATTGTTTTTCGGTATCAGTATTTTGGGTGTGGTGGTGACGGTCGCCGCTTTTATGTTGGGATTAGGCTTGGGGAGTTTGCTCGCTACACGTTATACATTCTCATTAAAACGAACATGGTATATCTTGGCTACTATCGAATGCGTTGTAGCTATTTATGCAGTGATATTGCCTTCTATCATGCATATTTTGCAAGGTCTATGGCTTCATGTTGATCAGTTGCAAGTGTGGGCATTTTGGCAAATTAGCAGTGCATTATTGGCGTTAAGCTTACCTGCGACTGCACTTGGTTTTGCTTTTCCATCCATGCTGCGTGTGGGTAAATCATGCAAGTTGTCATTGGCGCAATTGTATGGAGTGAATACCATAGGTGGCGCAATAGGGGCACTGTTGCCATTGTTGTTGCTACCATGGTTGGGTTGGCTACTGGCACTCAAGTGTTTTGCTATTTTAGGTATGATGATTGCGTTGGGACTATTTTGGTTATCCAAGGTTCAATCTGATTCAGATGCGATGATGAAAGTTGAAATGTCAGTCAAAATAGTCAAACCCAATATATATATGATGCTTGCTTATGCAGGTATGGGTGCTGGCGCTTTGATGCTTGAAATTGCATGGACGCGTGCTTATGGCATGGTGATGTTAAGAACTGAATATGTACTTGCTGTGATTTTAGCCGTCTTTTTGATGGGTATTGGTGTGGGAAGTATATGGGCTAGATATATCAAACCACAATGGGGTTTAACATGGTTACCCATCATGATTGCTGTGGCAGCCTTGCTTGGTTTATATGCTTTTCCTTATATGAATGCTTGGGCACAG
>JALWPO010000238.1 GCA_026994965.1 Mariprofundaceae bacterium
GCACTGATACAGATTCATCAAACACTTCTACTCCATAATCAACAATATTTATGTTGAGCTTATCCTCTATCTTTTTGGCGATATAGGAATTAACCTCTTTTAAAATTCCTTGGCTAGAGGCATCTATAAACTCTTTATCTACAATATCACTAGAGAGAAGTATCTTATTGTCCTCATCAACTTTGATGAACATGTCGCAGACAATAGTTGACTTCTTCCCATAGTCCTTAAACTCTATATAATCTTTAAACTGTGTGTAATCTATCATTTAGCATCCTCCTTCTCTTTTAGTAAGATATAAATTTTAGCTTCTAGTATCTCTAGCTGTTGCTCTTTGGTTGGTAGTGGTCTGGTTTTTATGTTGTATTTTAGTTTTACATTCAATTGAGCTTTTTTTAATTCCTCTTTACCTGTTACTAAAATCAGCATAAACAGTATTGGTACTAAGGCAATCCATCCAAGAAACATTAAATTTGGCTCTTGGGTATTTACCTGAGAGTAATCATCACTTATCATTAATGCAATAACCACTAGAAAGAATATCATCGTGTATTTAGTAAAACTATCTGTATAAATATCTTTTTCATCTTCTTTAGTTATCTCTCTTGGTTGAGAATCATCAAGCACTACACCAATGTTTTCAAGTTCTATATTAAAATAGTTATTTATCTCTTTGGCTAGATCTGAATTTATACTCTCTAAGATACTCTTAGTATCTTCATCAATTGTAGTACCTATAAAGTTATATACATATATCAACTCTTTTTTAGCATCCATCTTAAAGGCTATCTTCTTATCGTTTATTATTAAAATATCATCTCTCATCATTAACTCCTAGTCGTCTATCTATATATTTTATACTGCTCATGCGAAGATGTCACTTCGCCAACAATAAGACCATAACTAATATGTGTCTAAATAGTCTTTGAGTTCTTGTTTTATCTGTTGCTTAAAGTGAAGTGGACTAATCACTTTAATATGTGGCAACCAAGACTTTACAAGATTATCTATATCCTCATAATGGGAAATCTCAAACTTAATAAGTAGAGTACCATCCCCTTTCGTCTCTAATATCTCTTGTGATTGCAAGAAGTTTCTCTTTAAAAAGTAACTTGCTATCTCTGGATACACCTCAATCACAACTTCAAACACCTCTCCATCATCAAACCATGCTGAGTGGGTTGAATCAAGTACTTGTTGTATCGTTGTTAGGTTTGTATGATGGAAGTTATCTTGGAGGGCTACATCTTCTATGTTTGAGAGCATAAATGTTTTTATTTTAGCCATCTTTATATCTTTTGCAAAGAGGTACCAGAACCCATCAAATGATGCAATCTTGTATGGTTCTACCTCTATTGAGAGAGAATCTAAAGTGATGGTGATTATATTTTTATTCTCAATAGCTGACTTTAGTTTTTTAACTACCTCACTGTTTGTATTTAAATCTTCAAACGAAGTCTTTTTGATATAGTAAGGGTTAAAGAAGTTGGGATAGATTAGTTTTTGGAGTATTGACTCACTTGTTTTATTAAACTCAGTACTCTCTTTAAAGCTTGAGAGTGCAAGGGATATCAATATCATCTCATTAGACTCTAACATTGATTTATTGATAGAAAAGCCATCTGCAAACTTTAAGCCTTTAAGTGAGTCTTTCTCAATAGGAAAAGAGTTTAATCTCTTGTTGATGTCAGTTTGTATAGTTCTTATACTTACTCCAAACTCATCTGCTAACTCTGCTATAGTTGGTCTTTCATTGTTAGAGAGCATCGTTAATATCTTGCTTAGTCTAAATAGAGCTAGGTCGTATGATTTTTTAGTAGCCATAAATTACTCCTCATGTTTTATTATATACTTAAGATGCGAGAGCATCACTTCGTTTTATTTATCCGATAGCCTTTTTTAGCTTTTAGCGCTATAGTTTTTTTCATAGCAGTAAAAGCATTATGTATATTGTCGTAGTGTTGAGATACTGCACCAGTTGGTCTAGCATTTTTAATAGCTCCATACTTCTTCTCTAAGATGTACTCATTAAAGAGTGTGAGATAGATTCTCATAGAATAATATCTGACACTGTTTTTTACCTCTCTATAGAGCATAATGCTAGTTTGCATGATCTTCTACACTATCTTTGATATAGATGTATAGATGTTAAGTCCATTACTTAGTAACTCTATAATTAATGGTGCTGCTATTAGTTTTGCTTGCAAGTTTGTATATTTCATAATCTCTATCCTTAATATGTTAATGGTACCAACAAACTCTCATATCTTTTAAAAATATGACAGTCTGCAATACTTTTTTAGTTTAAATTGACTACTGGTTTAGTTTCACTGAGCCATGCTGCTGCCATGATAAACATTAAAACACTCATAACTGATGCTGGTATGTACAATGCAAACTGTATAAAACCCACCACAAAACCAAATATGATGTTGGTGTTTTTCATATGCGTAATCAACAATCCTAAAAGCATAAGTCCACCAATAGCAATAAGAACAACACCATTGAGCGTATCCCCATTTTTAGCGATTAAATCAGCTAAGTACCATTTTCTACCAAAGTAGATTGATAGGTATGCAACTGTAGTAAAAAACAAATTACCCCATGTAAAAAACTCATAGTTATATCTACTCTCACTAAAATCATTTATCATTCCGACTATAACAAAGATAATAAATATTACTAAGAGTGCTCCTAATATATATAGAACTGTCATCTTAACTCCCTCGTGTGTTTTTTATGACTATATAATCTAGTTCAAATAGTCATGGAGAAAGTATAGCTTAGAATAGTAAACAGAGTAAAGTATATTGGTAGTCATTTTTGAGATGCTGGAGAATCTGTTTTTTTTCATATGCTATAATGACTACCATAACAATAATTTAATGACACATAGGAAAATCATGACAAAAGAGCAACTACTTCAAAAGTTATCTCAAGAGTTTAATAGCGCGAATATTGTTATACTAAGAGACTTAACTAAAAAGATAGCGATCATATCTAAGGTTAGGATAGGTGATAAAAAGAAGAGAGACTATACTGAGTATGATGAGATATCTTTATACAATATAGATCCCTATGGAGTTGTCTATATACCAGAGGATGCTAAAAGACCTGAGCCTGCTAATTATACTTCTGTTGTGAATCAAACCTTACGATATGGCGATTTAGTTTTAAACCAGAGAACTTCAAAAATGAAAGTTGGGTTTATTGGCAAAGAAGAAAGTTATCAAAGACGCATAGTGGGTAATAACTCTATGATAAGGATTCAGTTTCATAATGAGTCTATTGATACTGCAAGGTTTGTGCAACTCTATCTACACCTTCCTTATGTATTAGAATATTTAAACGCATTGCCAAGTTGCTCTACGAGTGATAGAAAGATACTGAGTTCTACACAACTCCAAGAGTTACCAATACCTGAGTATATAGAAAAAGAACAGCTTATATCATTATCAGAAGTTCTTTATCCTAAGATGGAGCTTTTACGACAAGCTAGAGAGATGAAAGAGATAGCTGAGGGGCTTATTGAGAAGTATGAAGCTGCTAAAATGGGGTTGGTTGGGGTTAATTTTCAAGATGAGCTTACTGAGAATATTATAGAGAGTGATGCTGAAGAGATTAGGTTGATTGAAGATGTTCGGAAGTCTTTTAGGGAGTTACCTCACCTTCATTAAGAAAATCACAAAAATCTCTATCTAAAGCCTTAGCTATTTTATAGACATGCTCCATATTAAAATGCTTATCATATCTATTGCATTCTGCATTAGAAAAGAAGGCTACTGATTTAATACCTATTTCTAATCCTAAATCCATTTGAGACAGCCCTTTTTCTAACCTATACTTTTTAACATTTTTAGAAATTGTATTATAAAACTTTTTTATTTCATTCTCTTCAACATTATCATAATCTGATTGCAATAAATTATCCTATAGAGTGAATTTTAGTAACTCTAACTTTATTAATTTGTTGGCTTTTACTCTATATCCTATAGGATAAATTTATATTATGCTAATATATTGCTTGTAATACAAATTACAAGAAAATTAGAAGTTATATTCAATAGCTTCAAAAAGGTTGATTTATGAAAAAAGGTTTTAAAAGTTTAGTAGTAGCAAGTCTATTATTAGTTGGTTCTAGTGCAATGGCAGGAATAGACAATATGTCTATTAATGTTGGTGGTGTAAATACTACAGTTGGAAGTGCTAGTTCAAGCACTGGACTTGCTATTGGTTTTGAGTGGTCTTTTTTAGGAAATGCTAAAGCCCGAGAAGATGATAGTTACGATGTATTTTTTGATGTAGCTTACAACTCAGTTAAAAACGGCTATGTAACTAAGATAGGAATTGGTGCTAGATATGAAGTTGCACCTAAAATTTGGCTAGGTGGTTCATTTGGTGCAAGTGGTTTTGGTTTAGACAATGCTAATAACTTTAATACTACTACTTATTCTGGTTTAATGTATGGTGTACATGGTAAATATGAGCTTACTCAAAATCATGGTGTTCTTTTAGAATATAGAAATTCGTCTATGACTGATCCAACTGGTCTCATAAGTGTGGATGTTAGTTCACTGTCTGCATTGTATAGCTATTCTTTTTAAGCTACTAGCACGAAAAGTTCTTTCAAACAATATACAAGCATTGCATTTTTGGCATTTACCCTTTCATCATTTACTGGTTGTGGAGAAGCTCCTAGCGATAACGGCACAACTGCCAATAACTCAGAAGCTGTCTAGTTTCACCACGTTATGGTTGCCTAGTTTCACAGATAAAAGCGATAGCTTAATAACATAATAGTAAAATCCGAGTTACCAAACAAAGGATTTAAAATATGTCACAAGTCTATCACTCTAATG
>JALWPO010000239.1 GCA_026994965.1 Mariprofundaceae bacterium
GGCGCTTTAGCTCAGCTGGTTAGAGCACCGGAATCATAATCCGGGTGTCCGGGGTTCGAGTCCCTGAAGCGCCACCAATAAAAAAAGAGGGACGTGACTTGATGTTACGTTCCTCTTTTGCGTTAGGAAACCTTTTCAAACAGAATGCTCTTTGCCAAAGTGTCGTTTAATATGAGAAAAGAAAATCAAACTGAATTGTATAATGATTGAATTGGTTGAATAAAGATGAGGCGGTGAAAGCAGGGGATAAGGTTCCTTATCGTTTGCTGTATTATAAAGGGGACATTACCCTCTAATTGATTAAAATTTATGTAGGTTATGCCCCTATAGTGCTGTAAATTCATCTGGGGTGGTTAGCCACCCACTTTCCGTTAGTTTTGTTGTTGAGACAGATCAAATACTAAGGAGGAAAGCAGATGGACGAGTACGAGATTAACCTGAATTCGGATCAGGTGAAAGGACTTTTAACGAGTGATGAAGGATTGAAGGGATTGGTAGAGGTTGTGGTGAACCAGGTTCTTGATGCGCAGATGTCAGAACATCTGTCAGCAAGCCCTTACGAGCGCAGTAGCAATCGCAAGGGATACCGCAATGGCTATCGCCCACGCCAACTTTATACACGGATTGGTAAGCTGGTTTTGTGTGTGCCGCAAAGCCGTGATGGTGAGTTTAGTACGGAGTTATTCAGCCGTTTCCAGCGTTCAGAACAGGCATTGGCAGGATAACTTTCTTAACAAGTAGGCTGATTTTTTTGCAGAAAATACTCAACAATGAACAAGAGACCTGCGCCTTTGCAAAGGAACTGGCTCAAAGGCTTAAGCGTGGTGATGTGATTGCATTATCGGGTGATTTGGGTGCGGGTAAAAGCGTGTTTGCGCGTGCTTTGCGTGTTACCGATGAAGCCTTACCCAGCCCAACTTATGCGATTATCCAAGAATATGATGGTCAACTTGCCAGTGGTGAGGTTTGCAAAGTCGCACATATGGATTGGTATCGATTATCGGATGCTGAAGAGGTGGAAATGCTTGGCGTGCGTGAGTTCTTTGAAGCGCCTTGGATTGCGATTGTGGAATGGCCAGAAAGGGCATTCCATACCTTTCCAGAAGCATTGACGCATATT
>JALWPO010000240.1 GCA_026994965.1 Mariprofundaceae bacterium
CATGTGCATGAGCGCTTGCAATATTTAGAGGCTGCGGGTGTGGATGCCGTATTATTGCTTGAGTTTAATAAGGATTTAGCGGCTTGGACGGCAGAAAAGTTTTCTCGTGCATTGTATGCTGCTTTTTCATTTCAACATATGCATGTGGGTTATGATTTTGCGTTTGGGCGAGATAGGCAGGGACATGTGGACGATTTACGCGCTTTGGGTGATGCCGAAGGGTTTACGGTTTCTGAGGCTGCTGCATTTGAGATGTTGGATGCTGTGGTTTCCTCATCCCGCATTCGTTCAGCCATTGAAGCTGCCGATTTGCTTTTGGCAGAAAAGCTTCTGGGAAGAAAATACAGTATTTCAGGCGAAGTGCTGCATGGTGATAAGCGCGGCAGACAAATGAATTTTCCAACTGCCAATCTTGATGTGGCTGATTTGGCACATCCGCCTGTGGGGATTTATGCTGTGCAAGCAAGCGTTGGAACACAGCAGTGGATGGGCGCAGCTTATTTGGGCTATCGACCAACATTTCAAGGGCGAACTTTACTGTTGGAAACTCACCTTTTGGATGCTGATGTGGATATATATGGGCAGAGTTTAAAGGTTGAGTTTGTACAGCGGATTCGTGAAGACCGTAGTTTTACAGGCGCAGATGATTTGGCAGTACAAATTGCCAAAGACTGTGATGCAGCAAGAAAAATTCTGTCGAATTGAGACAACAAGCCATCTTTTACCTATGATGCGCATCTTGAATTGATATTTGGAGCGAAACGTGTCCGACAACGAAACTTTTAATTATAAAAATACGGTTTTTTTACCGAAAACTGATTTTCCTATGCGTGGCAACTTGCCCGTGAATGAGCCTAAGCGCCTGAAAAAGTGGGAAGAAGCAGACCTTTACACACAAATTCGTGAAACCCGAAAAGGTGCACCGAAGTTTATCCTTCATGATGGTCCGCCATATGCCAATGGCTCTATTCATATCGGTCATGCGGTCAATAAAGTGCTTAAAGATATTGTGATTCGATCGCGCACTATGATGGGGTTTGATGCGCCATATGTTCCAGGCTGGGATTGTCATGGTCTGCCGATTGAGCTGAAAGTCGAAGAAAAATTTAAGAAGAAAAA
>JALWPO010000241.1 GCA_026994965.1 Mariprofundaceae bacterium
TGGCAGGTATCTATTTGGCGGAATTTGGCAAGCACAATATGTTCGGGCGTTTGGTTCGCTCCCTTTCTGATATTTTGGTATCCGCTCCATCGATTGTCGTTGGCGTTTTTGTA
Organism: Mariprofundaceae bacterium; assembly: GCA_026994965.1. GTDB lineage: Bacteria > Pseudomonadota > Zetaproteobacteria > Mariprofundales > Mariprofundaceae. The sequence continues at coordinate 114 of JALWPO010000241.1, forward strand.
TATCTGATTATGGTTAAAACTATGGGACATTTTTCAGGTTGGGCTGGTGCAGTATCCTTGGCGATTTTGATGCTCCCTGTAGTGATTCGCACAACAGAAGAAATGCTTCGCTTGGTTCCCAATGAAATGCGTGAATCTGCATTGGCATTGGGTGCACCCTATTGGCATATGATGGTCAATATTGTGCTTCGCGCTGCTAAAAGCGGCATGATTACTGGTATTATGCTAGCAGTGGCTCGTGTGGCTGGTGAGACTGCACCGTTACTATTTACAGCCATGAACAGCCCATACTGGATGGAAAGCATGAATGAACCTATGGCAAACTTAACCGTCACCCTATTCAACTATGCCATGAGCCCATATGATGATTGGCAACAATTGGCATGGGGCGCTGCATTTATGATTACAGTTTCAGTTCTTGTGGTAACCATTCTGACACGCCTGTTATTGGCAGGTAGGAGTAAACATTGAGCAATCCTGATAATGAAAAACAATCTGATGTAAAAATCACTGTTCGAAACCTTGATTTCTATTACGGTGATAAACAGGCTCTATTTAGTAATACACTGAATATTGAGGCCAACAAGGTTACGGCATTTATTGGCCCCTCTGGCTGTGGTAAATCTACGCATATTCGTTGCTATAATCGCATGTTCAACCTATACAAAGGTCATAGAGGTGAAGGTGAGATTCTATTTGATGGGCAAAATGTACTTGACCCTGTGGTGCCTGAATTAGAACTAAGAAAGCGTATTGGTATGATTTTCCAGAAGCCCACACCCTTTCCTATGACTGTCTATGATAATATCGCTTATGGTTTAAAGCTTCACGGCAACTATCCCAAAAGTGAACTTGATGGGCGTGTGGAAAAAGCATTGCAAGATGGTGCGCTATGGGATGAAGTAAAAGATGCCTTGCATAAAGCTGGAACAGCGCTTTCTGGTGGTCAGCAACAACGCTTGTGTATTGCGCGTGCTATTGCTGTGCAACCTGAAGTGATATTGATGGATGAGCCATGCTCTGCACTAGACCCTATCGCAACTGCCAAAATCGAAGAGCTAATTGATGAATTGAAGAGGAATTACACTATTGTCATGGTTACACACAGCATGCAACAGGCAGCCCGAGTATCTGATAACACTGCCTTCTTTTATATGGGGAAACTGATTGAATTTGGTGATACTGGAACCCTATTCACACAACCCAAAGAACAACAAACTGAAGATTATATTACTGGGCGTTTTGGTTAATTTCATCATCAACCGATAAAACCAATATGCAAAGGAGAACACAATGCAACATACCATGAAACGATTTGATGAAGAAATGGGACAACTCAAAGAGCATGTCTTATCCATGGGTGGTTTGGTTGAAAAAGCCATTGGTGATGCTGTTCAATCCATGCTTGAGCAAGATGAAACCCTAGCTATGCGTACTATTGATCGTGATCGCGCCATCAATGCCTTAGAAGTCCAAGCCGATGAAATGACACGTGATATTCTTGTTCGTCGCCAACCTGCTGCTGGTGATTTACGCTTTATTCTAGCCATTATTAAAGTCATTACAGATTTGGAACGCATGGGTGATTTAGCAGCAGGTATTGCGCAAGGCATGATACGTGGTGGTGAAAAACCACCTAAAAACTTCTCCAACTTGGATATTATGGGTGAAAAGGTTCAACGTCAGGTGCATAGGGCTTTGGATGCGCTTTCACGTGGTGATATTGATCTTGCCATGACCGTGATTGAGAAAGATGTGGGTATTGATACGCTCTATAAGCGCATGTATCGTGAACTTTTAACCTATATGATGGAAGATGCTCGCTCGATTACCAGTTCGATTATTTTGTCCAATGCTGCTAAAAATCTTGAGCGCATTTCTGCACATGCTACCAATATTGCTGAAATGGTCATCTATATGGAAAAAGGGCATGATATTCGCCATGTTGATCATGATACAGCAGCTCGCATCCTCAATGGTGAAGATATTTAAGTACCATGCATATTTGATGTGCATAGCCCGCTGATATGGATATAAGCCAAGCACTAACAGTCACGGAACTTACCGCACGGATTAAACAAACGCTTGAGCAGGGCTTTGCACATATTGAAGTACAAGGCGAAGTTTCTAGGCTAACCAAACACACATCAGGTCATCAATATTTCACCATCAAAGATAGCCATGCCAGTATTTCTGCCGTGGTATGGCGCACATCAATCACACGCCTGAAACACCTTCCCAAAGAAGGGGAAATGTTTGTTTTTTCGGGTCACTTAAGCGTCTATGAACCACGTGGAAGCTACCAACTGATTGTCACGCGTATTCGCCCTGTTGGTGCAGGAGCGCTGGCTGCTGAATTTGAAGCACGTAAAAAAATATTTGCAGAACGTGGTTGGTTTGCAGAGGAAAATAAACTTAAACTGCCTCCCCTACCCAAGCATATCGGTATTGTAACCTCTGCCACAGCCGCAGCCTTTGAAGATGTGAAGAAAGTTTTTCAATCGCGCCCTGGATGGTTGCAACTCACCCTTTCTTCCTGTGTGGTTCAAGGTAACCAAGCCGCAGCATCCATTGCAAAAGCCATCGCTAGATTTAAAACGCTACAACATCAACCTGATGTCATTCTACTGGTGCGTGGTGGCGGCAGTATGGAAGATTTATGGTGTTTTAACGATGAGAAAGTTGTGCAAGCTATCGTACAATCTTCTATCCCTATCATTTCTGGTGTTGGGCATGAAATTGATACTACATTGGCTGATTTTGCCGCTGATTGTCGCGCTGCAACCCCATCCAATGCTGCTGAGATTTCTTGCCCCTCCAAACAAGATTTACAACAACGCATCATCCCCAGCAAACGTTTACAACACCGTCTAAATACATCTATCCAACAATATACTCAACACATTGCACATAAAAAGCAGTCCTTGCGCCATATCCAGCAGCGCAACATGGATTATCATTTGCAACAGAGCGCATCATTGCAACAGCAACTTACTGAATCCTTTTATACACAAATCCATCAACAACAACGATATATCCATCAACAATATCAACGCATGCTACCTTTGGAACCACGCGCTCAGCTACGCCAAAAACAAAAATATCTCCATCAACTTCAAGAACGCCTTTATGCATCAAGCATACAAATTATTCCCCATCAAGAAAAACAAAGGCTTGCCCAAAGTCAGCGTTTACACCAAACATATTTCAATCGACTGCAACAATGCAAATATCAAATTCAATCGTGCATCGAAAAACTTCGCGCACTTGATCCTAAAGATGTATTAAATCGTGGGTATACGCTAACCACCCATCGTGATGGCTCACTGCTAACGAGCTGCCAAGATATTCATCCAGATGACATTGTGCATATCCACTTTTCTGATGGACAAATTAAAAGCCAAGTTCAGGCTGTTAATATACATTCAGAACATCGTGGAAATACATGATAAAGCTTGCCTAGTGCAGTACCCACAAGAGGCAGGCTTCTTGCCTTCGGAAATTCATCACAGAACGCGGAGTTTCGCAGAGGAAAAAAATATATAAACCACAAAGACACTAAGGCACAAAGTAAAAACATGGATTCCCGTATGCACGGGAATGACCCTCTACCCCTTGCTATAGCTGCGCCGAAGCAAACGCTGGAAGAAGGGATAAAATCGAAACACGCAGAGTTTCGCAGAGAAAAAAGCAGATAAACGCAGATAGACACAAATAAAACACCCTGCACAAAGTGAATGTATGATGGCATATTATCGTTGCTATCTATAAGGTTTCTAGTTTTTGAGGAGCATATATGATAAGAATTTTGATATGGATAGGCTTGATGGGCTACTCAACCCTTCTTTTTGCAACAGAATGGCATGCAACACAAGGTGATATGATTGAAGTGCATGTTCACTCGAACGAACCCATTCAATCCTTATCATGCCTAGGTAAAACATGGCCGATTCAAGCTATGAATAATCATGAATGGCGCGGCTGGATTGGTGTTGACCTCAAATCAAAAAATAAGGTTTATCCTATCATTTGGACAACCTCATCATCCCATATCAAAGATAGCTTGCGTGTTCAAAAAGGTAAGTTTCGTATTTCCAATATCACCGTTAAAAAGAAGATGGCTAATTTTGATAGCAAGGCCATTCAACGCATCCGTGCAGACCAACAAGCCATTGGCAAAACCTATGATATCAAAGTCGATATGAAACCTGATTTTTCTCAAGTTCGCATACCCGTAGAAGGCATTGAATCTACACCCTTTGGCGCTCAACGTTATGTCAATGGACAACCTAGATCGCCCCATGCTGGTATTGATATTGCAGCCCCCAAAGGCTCAATTATTGTTGCACCACTGGCTGGCAAAGTATTGCTTGTGGAAGATATGTTTTTAAATGGCAAACTTATTGCCATTGGTCATGGATTTGGCTTGGTTAGCCTGTATGCGCATTTGGGTAAAAGTTTTGTTCAAGTCGGCGAACATGTGAAAGCGGGTCAAGCTATTGCAGAAGTCGGTATGAGTGGTCGTTCTACTGGTCCACATTTACACTGGGGCGTTCGCTTTAATCACGCTAGAATCAATCCACATAGCTTACTTGCATTGAAGAACCTGTAAAACAAAATGCGTTTGTTGTTTTGCGTGATATGGATTACTGTAACGTTTCATAAAGTGTGCTAGACTAAGTCGTTACTTATTATTATACATGAC
>JALWPO010000242.1 GCA_026994965.1 Mariprofundaceae bacterium
ATGGTGCAGCAGCATACCTTGAAGCGATGGGATTGGCTTATGTGGATTATGTTATGCATCACACACAACGTTGGCAGGCAGTGACAGGGTTTCAATTCAGTGGCGATATTCCAGAAGATTATGCGGCGCAGCAAAAGCGTTTGTTTGATGTGTTGGAAGCACAAATTGCAGTGTTGCATCCAAAGATGGATGCGCAAGCTGTGGCATTAGAAGCAAGGGCGCTTTGGGTGGGTATGGAAGGGTTGGCGATGCTTGCCACAAACGGCAAATTGGATGGCGATGGTGATTTGAGTATCCAAGCCATTGTGCATGTGTTGTTGGCGCGATTCTTGGCAGGTGTGGATAGAGAAGTTCGAGTGGCTCAGGGAGTAAATCATGGTGCGTAATTTGGTGATGTGGTGTCTTAAAATCATACTCAAGGTGATTTACCGTGTAGATGTGAAAGGTATGGCGCATTTGCAGCATACAGGTGATAGAGTATTGATTGTTGCCAATCATACCTCACTTTTGGATGCAGTATTATTATCTGTATTTTTGCCGGGTGATATATCCTATGCCATCCATAGCAGCTATTTTAATAAATGGTGGATGAAGCCCATTAAATCGTGGGTGGATTTATTCTCTGTGGATCATGCCGATCCTATGGCGATGAAAAGCCTGATTAAGCATGTCAAAGCAGGAAATAAAGTGGTTATTTTTCCTGAAGGGCGGATTACAGCCACAGGCTCATTGATGAAAATCTATCCTGGCCCGGGCATGGTCGCCGATAAAGCTGATGCGGAGATTCTTCCGATTCGCATTGATGGCGCGCAATACACGCCTTTTTCACATTTGCGTGGGCAGGTGCGATTGCGCTGGTTCCCTAAAATCAGTTTAACCATTTTGCCCAGCTATCATCTTGATTTTGATTCAGCCATGAGCGGGCGTGAACGCAGACAAAAAGCAGGTAAAATGTTGGCTGATATTATGATTGATATGGTCTTTGAGACCACGGTGTATAGGCGGCGCATATGGGATGCTTTGATTGAAGCCAATGATATGCATGGGCATCAGCATATGGTGCTTGAAGATATTGAACGAAATCCTTTGAATTATCGGCAGTTGATGATGCGCA
>JALWPO010000243.1 GCA_026994965.1 Mariprofundaceae bacterium
TCCACATAGCTTACTTGCATTGAAGAACCTGTAAAACAAAATGCGTTTGTTGTTTTGCGTGATATGGATTACTGTAACGTTTCATAAAGTGTGCTAGACTAAGTCGTTACTTATTATTATACATGACGTAAACAAGCTTGGAGAAGAAATGAGTTCTGTGATTAAAATACTGGCTGTTGATGATGAAGATACTGTACAAAGTATTCTTGTCGCTTTCATCAATCGTTACCTGAGTGATAAAGGATTGGAAGGCGAAATTAAAACGCTCAGTGACCCTGTACAGGCTCTATTTGAATTGAGTACCAATGGTGACCAATATACTGCTATTTTATTGGATGTTCGTTTACCAAAATTAACAGGCGATGAAATTTATAATAGCCTTATCCATGTGAATCCAAGCCTGTTGGAACGTGTTATTTTTATTACGGGTTACCCTGATGATTTAAATCATCGCTTTCCAGATAGAGTATTAAACATTCTGGAAAAACCATTTCGTTATCAAGATTTTGTGGAAAAGATTGAAACTGTTTTAAAACTTGATTGATGGCAGCGTATAGGGAGAAGGTTTTTCATTTATTCCAAGACAAACAGAAGCGCTCTTGGCATGTAGGCAGTGTAGAGTTTCGTTTGGCTGTGGGTGTAAGCCTACTCTGTATTGTATTACTTGGCGTATTTTTTTTCTTACCTCATCATCAAAAGCCAAAACAAGCCACTGCTAACATAAAAGCATCCTCACCAGCACAAGCTACACATATTGCCATCAAACAACCCAACAAAAGTGTACCTCATATTCTCAAAAATAAGCATACGGATAGCTCCCCTCTAACATCCATTTCAAATAAGGCACACACACAATTTAGCCAAACAAAAACTCAGAAAAAAGCTATTAAAAAAACTCATATGCATGGTTATATGATTCAATTGGGGGCATTCAAAAGCAAACAGCATGCAACCACACTGCGCCATAAATTTGCACAACAAAACGCCATCATCCAACAGAAAAAGAATCAACTCTATGCTGTCTTACTTGGTCCCTATCAAGATAAAGCAGAAGCAGTCCAACAAAAGAAAGAACTCTTAAAGCATGCAAATATCAATGGCTTTATCATCTATCAGCCATGAAACATCAAGCTTGGATAGCCATTGGAGGCAATCAAGGCGATGTGCTCAAAAACTTCCTCTCTGCCTATCAACACATCCATCATCACTCACAATGCAGAATCAAAGCATGCTCCAAAATTTATCAAACACCACCCTTAGGGCCAGCCAACCAACCCGATTACTTCAATGCAGTTTTATGGATTGCCACTAGCTTTCATCCCAAAACGCTCTTGACTTTTCTACAATCAATTGAGAAGCAGCATGGGCGTATCCGCCAACAACACTGGGGAGCACGCACCCTTGATTTGGATATAGTGGCTTTCAATCAACTTTGCCTGAATACCCCTAACCTCATCTTGCCACATCCTGAAATGCACAAACGTCAATTCGTGTTAAAGCCTCTATGCGATATTGATTCAAACTGGCATCATCCGCTCATGAATCAAACAGCGGACGCATTACTTCAACAGCTTATTAAACTTGGCGAGTCTCCATTGCCTACAGGCACAGCATGGTCATCCATAAGCCGCTAAACCAATGCCATATTGCCATTGAAGGCGCTATTGGCGTGGGTAAAACAACGCTCACCCATAAACTCGCTGATATTCTAAATGCAGATGTTTTGCTCGAAAATATCGATGACAATCCATTTATTGAATTTTTCTATCAAGATCAAATCCGCCATGCCATGTCTGTACAATTATCATTTTTCTTTTCTAGACTTAAACAATGGCAAGGATTGCAACAACCAAGCTTGTTTTCTCGCGGTATTATCAGTGATTTCATTTTTGAGAAAGATAGGCTGTTTGCCAATCTCAACCTTAGCGATGAAGAGCTTGCGCTTTACGACCAAGTCGCAAGATTAGTATCCGTTGATATTCCAAAGCCTGATTTGGTGATTTATCTTCAATCACAACCCGATGTAATTATGCAGCGAATTCGGCTGCGCAATAGAAATATGGAGCAAGGGCTTTCAGAAGCCTATTTAAAAGATGTGATAGCAGCTTATGATGACTTTTTCTTTCACTATCAAGATACCCCACTATTGATTGTACAAACCGATCAGCTTGATTTCTCCACACGCGATAAAGATGTGCAAGCATTATTACAACGTATTGAAAAGATGCGATCCAATACTGAATTTTGGGCAGAATTTTCTAATATTTAAGCCTGAGAAACATATCACAGCATTTTGCTTGGCTTATGGCATAACTTGCATACAATACCCCTTTCTTAAAGAGGTGTATTATGGCAGTGGTATGGAAAGAAGAATACAACACAGGTGAACCTGAGGTTGATAAACAGCATAAGATTTTATTTCAATATCTTGATGATTTAGAAGCCCATATGAAAATTGGCGATGTAAGCGATCGCTATATCAAAATGTTGCTTGATAACCTAGGTATCTTCACCCGTAGCCATTTTTGCTATGAAGAGATTTGTATGCGCCGAAGCAAATGTCCTATTGCAGAAAAAAATAAAAAGATTCATGGCAATTTACTCGAAGCTTACAGAAAATATCGTGAGCGCTTTGAAATTGAAGGTGTGAGTGAAGATTTGGTACAAGGCTTACACGATTTTTTAGAAAGCTGGCTGGTCAATCACATCTTAAAAATTGATACACAACTTCGTGCCTGCCTATAAGAGACATCTACACCGCAGTGATTTTTTGAGCGAATCAAGGCAAAAATAACCCTGGAACCACAGTTTGCTATTTGCAAATGAGGATTGAGGGACTGTTTTTAACGCAGATGCAGACAAAAAAGTACGCGGTGCAGAAGTCTCACTGATTCTCTTTGATTGCTTTCCAAATTCCCCACCCATTGATGCTTATCCATGCTGTTTCAAGAAAAATAAACCCTGCATTGTGATAAATCATTGCCACAAATAATAATGCAAAACCACCGACCAAACTAAGCGAAAAATAGAGCATCTTTTTTTCAGGCTTAGAGACCATCAAATAATATGCTATCAGAATAATCATTGAACCTAGCAAGCTCAATATTTGTTCTGGTGAGCTTATATCTAAAGCATAACTATCCACAATGCATGCCTATCCTACACTTTCTTCATCAGGCAAAATAGCAGCACCTCTTAGCTTCGCACATAATATTTCTACTTCTTCCTCCGTTAAACATGATGCATGTTTACCTTCAATAAAAAATACATCCACCACACGCTCACCAAATGTTGTAATCGATGCCCCCTGTATAGAAAAACCACATTCACTAATCACCCATGCCAGCCTTGCCAGCAAGCTCGGCTGATCACTTGCTGCTACTTCAATAGCTGTTTGGTGCGTTGACGCCAAACTAAGCTCACGTACACGCACAGGAACTTGGCGCATAAGTAATGTGATTTTCGATGGCGATAACGGGGGCAATGTTTGTTTGACACACCCCTCTTCCAATACTTTTTCCAGACGCGTTTTTAAGCGTTCAATATCTGATGCGATGTGCAGCGCTTGACCATCATGGTTTTGTACATGAAAAACATCTAAAATACGTCCATCTTTTAAATCAAAAGCCTGTGCTGCCAACACATTGATATGTCCTACAGCCATAGCGGTGGTTAGTGCTGCAAATAAATTTTCTTGCTCATTGGCTAATACCATCACAACTGTTTCACCACCCACTTCATCCACATATAAATTGACACCATACGGATGTTTTACAGACAATATAAATTGTGCCAATGGTCTCAATTGTCGAGGTGGAAAATGCATAACACAGCGCCATGGCAATGTTTTGAGCACTGCTTTTAAGGCGGCTTTCTCAGCGCCATCATCAATAGGTAAGATTGCACTTTCAATGCGTGTATCCACGCGTTCAGATAAACGTGCCTGCAATGATTCATCTTTTTCGCCACCCTGCATAAGCGCACGTGCAGTTGCATGGTATAGCTCACTTAACAAACTACCCTTCCAATCATTCCACACATTAGGACCAACAGCTGCAATATCTGCAACGGTTAATAGAAACAAATAATTCAGCCGCTCCATATCGACAACTTTTTCAGCAAAGCGTCGAATCACCGCAATATCTGATAAATCAAAACGTTGCGATGTCACAGCCATGGTTAGATGCTCTCGAACCAGCCATGCAATAAGTTCTGTTGCATCACGATTAAGCCCTATATTTTGGCAAAACTCACGCGCTAAAACTTCACCATTCTCCGAGTGGTCCCCAGGCATACCTTTGGCAATATCATGAAAAATAAGCGCTAAATACAACAGTTCAGGTCGGCTCAATTTATGCCAGATTTGATGTGCCAAAGGTAATCTGGTGGTATAATCACCGTGAAAAAAATTTCTCGCCTCAGCCACAGCTTGTAGCGTATGCGCATCAACTGTATAAGCATGGTAGCGATTAAATTGCCCCAATCCCACCACATCACGAAACGCTGGAATAAAACGACCCAATACACCCGTATCATTCATCGCTTTTAATGCCCAAGCCACATTACGCCTGTCCCTAAGAATTTGTAAGAATACTTGATGTGCCTTTGGATTAGCACGAAACGCATCGTCAATCAGCAATACATCGGCTCGAATTTGACGCAATGCAGCACTGGATAAATGTCTATGCCCCAATTGTGCAATGTGAAAAATACGCAACAAGCGCAAAGGGTCTTCTTGAAAGGTATGCTTACTTTGTACACCTACGCGCTTGCCTTCAAGTGTAAAACCATCATCAATATTACGCTCAAAAGAAAAATATTGTGGGTGTAGCTGCTCTTGGAAGTGCATCACCAATAAACCTGAAACCCGAGCAATACGACCTGCATGACGAAAATAATCTTTCATAAATAATTCAACAGCCGCTTTGTGCATATCTGCAGTATAACCCAAACGATCAGCAAGCAAGGCTTGCTGCTCAAAACCCATCCTATCGGTAGGTCGTTTCATTTCTAAATGTAATGCTGCTCGACATCGCCAAAGAAAATCTTGAGCTGAACAAAGGTGCTCATATTCCGTGGATGATAATGCTCCAAGCGCAACCAAATCTTCACAGTTACTTGTGCCATACCATGCTTTTGACATCCAAAATACAGCCTGAACATCACGCAATCCACCCTTACATTCTTTAATATCTGGCTCCATTAAAAAGGCAGTGTTTCCGGTGTTTTTATGGCGTGTTTCAAGCTCTAATAGTTTAGCTTCTACAAATGATTTTCGTTTTTTATGAAAGAAGCCTTGTGTCCAAGTTTGCATGGCATGAAAGGCTTTTCCATTACCATCAAGCAAACGTGATTCCAATGCTGCTGTGGCTGAATTCCAATCTTCTTTGACATGCTCCTGCGTCTCTTTAACAGAGCGTACTGCATAGCCAATCTTTGCCCCCATATCCCATAAGGCATATAAAAAAGCTTCAATATTTTGCGCGCATGCCTCATCCATATCGGCATCAGCAAGAAACCAAATATCCCAATCCGATTGCGGCGCCAATTCAGCCCGCCCATAGCCACCCACTGCTACCAAATCAATGCATTGACAAGCTATAGGAGCTTTCTCATGCCACAATTGAATCAATAAAGCATCCACACGCGCACACATATTAGACATTAACACAGTACCAGATGCTCCAGCATCCAATTGTTCGCCTATTTCATCGTAAAATTGCTTCAATATATTTTGATTGCCCATATCAGTGTGCTATCCTTTTCTTTAGCTTTTCTAGCAATAATAATGCATCCACAGGGCGCAATTGATTCACATCAACAGCTTGCACCAAAGATTCTAACTCTCGCAATCGCTCAAGTTCTTCTTCTTGTTTGCGACGCTCTGCATCTGCAAATAAACCCAACTGCGCTTTGTCTTTTGCATCTTCCAAAGCTGAAGCATGCTCAAAATGATACAAATGCTCACGCGCCCGCTTCACCACTTGAGGTGGAAGCCCTGCCAATTGTGCCACAGCAACCCCATAAGACTGATCCGCCGCATCATCTACCACTTTATGCATAAAAATGACCTGACCATTCCATTCACGCACAGTTACCGAAGCATTAAAGGCTTGAGCATATTCATCTGGCAAATCAGTCAATTCATGATAATGCGTTGCAAATAAACTCAACACATCATTTGCTTTAATCAGTTCCTCTGCCACAGCCCAAGCAATAGCCAGCCCATCCCAAGTGCTTGTTCCCCGACCAATCTCATCCACAATCACCAATGAACGCGGTTCCAACTGATTCAAAATCGTTGCTGTCTCCATCATTTCAACCATAAATGTAGAGCGACCGCTCGCCAATTCATCACCAGCACCAACACGTGTAAACAAACGCGAAGTCAATGGCACACGCGCCTCATCAGCAGGCACAAAGCATCCTGTATGCGAAAGCCACACAATCCATGCTACCTGCCGCATATACGTGGATTTGCCGCCCATATTCGGCCCTGTTAAAAGCATAAAACGACGTGATTTCGCATCCATATGTGTATCATTGGCAACAAAATCTTCGTCTTGCAGGGCTTGCTCTACGACAGGGTGACGACCAGCAACCACCTTCAAAGCTCTGCCTGCATGCACTTCAGGGCGGACATAAGCGTGCGTATGTGCGAGATGCGCAAAACACACCAATACATCCAATTGCGCAACAGCATTGGCAGCAGCTTGAATCTGCATGGCTTGCGCTGCAATGGATTGGCGAATATCCTCAATCAACACCTGCTCTTGCGTTAATGCCGCTTCTTTTGCCCCCAAGATCTCAGATTCAAAGCTATGCAATTCATCCGTTGTAAAACGCTCTGCATTCACCAATGTTTGTTTGCGCACATAATCCATAGGTGCATTTGCAGCTTGAGCCTTAGAAATTTCAATAAAATAACCAAACACTTTATTGTATTTCACTCTAAGATTTTGTAAGCCTGTACGTTCACGTTCACGTGTTTCATAGCGTTGCAACCAATCACCTGCATCTTTTGCCAACCCACGCAAACGATCCAATTCCGCATCAAAGCCTTCTCGAATCATACCGCCTGCATGAAGCAGTGCAGGAGGCACTGGTTCTATGGCTTTATCCAAGGTTTCCGCTAAATCTTCCAAGCCCTGCAAGGATGGTATCATATCAGCCAATAACCCATCATAGCCTTGCAATGCTTGAGATAAACTTGGCAACATCAACATGGAATCTGCCAAGCCTCGAAAATCCCTAGGGCTAGCACGCTGAAGAACTACACGTGTTAGCATGCGCTCCATATCCCTAATCTGAGCCAAATCTTGTTTGAGTTGCACGCGATTATTCTCATCATGCAAAAGCAATTGCACCGCATCTTGGCGCTGACTGATAGCCTCAACATCATAAAGCGGATAATCAATCCATTCACGCAATAAACGAGACCCCATAGGCGTGGCTGTTTGATTCAGCACATGCATCACCCCAGCCTTCACATCACCGTTTAAGGCTGCATAAACTTCAAGGTTTCGCCGCGATCTCGCATCAATTTGCATGCCCACTTGTTGGGTTTTAAATATCGGTAACTGCAAATGCGATAATGCGCATTTTTGGGTTTGCTCTAAATACACCAGCACAGCACCAGTGGCAGCCGCCGCCAATGGATGCTCATCAAGATTTAATGCTTGCAAATCAGAGATGCCAAAGCGCTGTTGCAATTGTTCTTTGGCAACCTCAAATGAAAAGCTCCAATCCCCAGGCTTATAGATTGCATAATCAGATAACTGCTCATCTTTGCTATGCAATAAGATTTCAGCAGGTTGAAGCACAGCCACACTTTCTTCTAAATATCCATTGCCTTGACCTTCCAATAGCTTCCATATGCCAGAAGATAAATCCAATGAGGATAGCCCCCATCTCTCCCCTTTTCGATAAATCGCAACCAATAATGCTGCCCTATCTTGGGGCAAAAGCTCTGATTCAGTAATGGTGCCGGGCGTGACCACCCGAACAACTTCACGCCGCACTGGTCCCTTTTTACCATCTGGAGCTTCCATTTGATCACAAATAGCTACCCGCATACCCGCAGCAACCAATTTTGCCAAATATCCCTCAGCCTGATGCCAAGGCACACCTGCCATAGGAATATCATCACCATTGGCTTTGCCACGCTTGGTTAATGCAATATCAAGCACCTTGGATGCCTCAACTGCATCTTCAAAGAACATTTCATAAAAATCGCCCATACGATAAAAAAGAAGGCAATCGGCATATTCAGCCTTGATACGCAAATACTGCTGCATCATAGGCGTATGATGGGACAAATCAGGCAAGGATTTAGACATGTGCAAAAGATTATCAGCTTTGTAAGCATACATCATGCATATAAAAAAAATCGACTCAGGAATATGCAAAGGGAAGGGGGGGGGATGCATATTCACTGAGCCGAAAACTATGGCAGCTACTGCTGCGCTCGTTTTGCATATCGCGAGATATAGCAGGGATGCTAAAGAAGCATTTCAATATTGTATGTGATTTATATCACAAGAAGAAAAGATGCTATGTTGAAGTGGGTCTTATATATTTCATTACAGGCGCAAAACCCATTCTATGCACAGGGCATGGCCCATATTGTTTGAGTGCATCCATATGAATTTTAGTGCCATAGCCTTTATGCTTGGCAAATTGATATTCGGGATATTGATAATCCAAATACCGCATCAAACGATCACGAACTACCTTAGCAACAATCGATGCTGCCGCAATTTCTTGCACCAAATCATCGCCACCTATCACCGCAGAAACAGCATATGGCATATCAGGCACACGATTCCCATCCACCACCACCTCTGAGGGGGAGACCGATAAGGCTTCTACACATCGCCGCATCGATAGCATGGTGGCATGAAGAATATTCAAACGCTCAATATCATCGGTATTGGCTTGAGCCACGGCATAAGCCACCGCATGTTGACGAATATGGTGGTATTGCCTCAGACGTTTCTTTTCTGAAACACGTTTAGAATCACGATATTGACCCAACATGGGATCATCAGGCGATAAAATGACCGCCGCTGTAACCACAGGACCTGCTAAAGGTCCTCTTCCCACTTCATCTACGCCAGCTAACATTACGAAAAACTATTTATCTTGGAAACGAAAATGATTACAACACCTACAATCAAGCGTACGTGCCAAATCTTTAAACTCTAATAAAGCAAAACACATCACTACTCCTCAGATAAGCAATCAAGACTAAATAACTAAACAGATAAGGCTAATGCTCACCAAAGCTCAAAGGTCGGTCTGCATGCCTTGCAACATAATGGTGCGTGTAATTTGATCAGATAGGTTTCTTTCCATCGTTTTAATCTCTTGATGAAACCATGGTGATATATTCATCACATCTTCAATCACCGTAAAATCTATACATTCCAATTCACAATGGGATTCTGCCTCATAAATTAAACTTGATGCCTCATATCGCATCAATTTATGCAAGCCCAACATTGCACCTGCCTTTAAACGACCACAATAAATTCTCGCATCACTTGTTTCCTCATACAAATGCACCACACCAGATGAAATCAATGCCATATGTGGCATATAATCTCGAGCTTCTTTGATGGTCTCTCCAGCCTTGTAAGATACATTCCACGTACGTTTAGCAATAAGAAATCGCAAATCCATGGGCAGACGTGAAAACAATTCACTGGAAGAAAGGATTGCCATGCGGCGCCTAAGCAATGATTCTTTGCTAAATTCTAAATGAAGCTCTGGATAATCTCCAAATGCTTTCTCTAAATCCTCAGGAGAAAAACGCATCAATAATGTCTCAGAGCTTGAAACCACTGTGGCACTACGAATGCCTTGCTCTAGCATTGCACCCTCACCAACAAGACAACCTTCATACAAATAATTCAGCAATACAGGCTTACCATTCACCTCTGTTGTCACTGCCAATTCACCCTCTAAAACCAAATAAACACTATCGGCAAGCTCACCTTGCCGAAATAACACTGTACTCTCAGGCAATTTCACTTTGTGGCGCTTTTGTGAAAAACGCCCATAAAAATCTTGCAATGCCAAATAGCCTTTAGAAGCCATAGGTTTCATACTATCCAAGGCAACTTCTTCGCCATACTCCTCTACCAATTGTTGAGCTTCGGCTGGATTTTCTTTCACTAAAATTTGATAAGCATTTCTCAAACTTGTAATCGCAGCAAGCTCTCGCCCTTTTGCCATCAATTGCTTGCCATAGCCAATATGCAAAGTGGGGTCATTGGGGTGCAAAGCACACAATTCTTTTAAGGATGTTGCCCCTGTTTTTGTGATAAATGTCCCTTCCATTTTTAATCGCAGCTCCTAGAGTTGCAAATATAGCTTCTGAATACATTTTTTACTAGAGGGGAGAGGATATGAAATTATCTGATGTGGTTGCAAGATTGCACAATGCTAGGGCAGCGCACAAAGCTTGGGTTGCACGTGCAGAAGGTCTCGTTGCGGGCTTACCATTGGAAAAAGAGCAAGTCCCTATGCTTCCTACCGATTGTATTTTTGGGCAATGGTATTATGGCTCTGGGCAAATGCTACGTAAACTCCCCGCCTACAAAGCCTTGGAAAAACCGCATGACAAACTGCATCAAACCTATATGCAAATCTTCAAACTTCTTTTTGATGAGCCTGATGTCTCTGCATTAGGTCGTTTATTTGGTCAAGCAAAAAAAGCAAAAGCAGCACAAATCAAGCAGGCTGAAAAGCTTATCCCACCCTTGCGTGCATTATCGGATGAAGTATGTGATATTCTTGAAAACTTAGAAATTCAAGTCATGAGTGCCGCGAGAAAACAAAGAACAACCCAGCTTGAAAATACCATGCAGGTTACACAATCGGGCGAGGACTAATCCCTCCTCTAACGTTTACTATTTATAGAAAGCTTGCTGGACTAACCTCTTAATTCAGCATTAAATTGATGAGCGATTGCATCCACCACTGCCTGCATGGCTTGATCCGAATCTTCTTGGGTGAGTGTGCGTTTCGCATCTTGCAAAACAAAACGAATACCTAAACTCACCTTATCTTCAGGCACACCTTTGCCATCATACAAATCAAAGATATGCGCTTGCACAAGCTGTGAACCGCAAGCTTTTTTCACGGTTTGCAACACAGATTCTGACGTCACATCTTTATCAAACAAAAACACCAAATCCCGCTCAATCGAAGGAAATTCTGGTAAAGGCTGGAACTTGGCTTTTTTGCCTGCATGAAGTTGGTCTAAGTCGATGGACGCCACAAATACATCCGAGTCCAAATCAAAGCTTGAAGCAATATCACTGTCCACTTTTCCGATATATCCAACCTCAGTTTTGCCCACAACGATTTTCGCTGTTTGCCCAGCTTGCAAACCTTGTACTTCATCATCAGCGATAAAACGCGCTGTCAAACCTTTACTGCTTAACCAAGCTTCCACTGCTCCTTTTAAATCAAAGAAGTCTGCCTTACGTGCTTTCTCATACCAGCTATCACCTTGAAACTCACCAGCCATCAACCAAGCCAATATATTGGTTTCTTGGCGCTGACTCATAGACCCATCATACAAGCGTCCTTGTTCCACCAATGCCACGCCATTTTGTTGGCGATTCATATTGTATTTTGCGGTATTCAACAGTCCAGGGAACGCAGACCTACGCATCACGCTCATGGCTTCTGAAATCGGATTCGCCAATACCAAATCTTTGCCATCATCCGCCACAAACAAACGCTGCTCATCAGCCGAAATAAAAGCATAATTAATCACCTGTACAAAACCCAATCGAACTGCATCAATAATGGCTGTATCTGGTTGATTTGGGCTAATCGTTGCTAAACTTGGTAACTCTGTAGGAATCGCATCAAAGCCAATCACGCGCGCATATTCTTCAGAAATATCCTCAGCCAAACGCACATCTGGCCTATGACTTGGCACAGAAAACAGCAAATTATCACCTTGATGCTCAATGCCAAAACCCATGCGCTCAAGTACAGCATCTGCAGATTCAGGCACATCCACACCAAGCCTAGCTTCAATCTTACGCATACTCACTTTAATTTGTGTATCTTGAATCAAATGTTCCGCATCACCCACAGTTGTAGTCGCGCTTACTTTGCCGCCAAATAGCCCTGTAATCATTTGCGCCACCTGATCCATAGCCACAGCAATCATGGCAGGGTCAACCCCGCGTTCAAAGCGCATGGATGAATCCGACACCAAACCACAAGTGCGGCGTGTAATACTGATGCGCGCAGGTCTAAAGGCTGCGGATTCTAAAATGATGTTCGTGGTTGTATTGGTCACCCCTGTAGGCTCCGAGCCCATGATTCCCGCCAAAGCAATTACATTTTGACTATCAGCAATCACCAAATCTTCTGCGTGAAGGCTCACTTCTTTACCCTCTAGAGATGTAAATGTTTCACCTTCATTGGCGGTACGCACTTCAATATTGCCAACCAAGGTATCCGCATCAAAAGCATGCATAGGCTGCCCTAAATCCAACATGGTATAGTTAATCACATCCACCACACCGTTGATGGGGCGCAAACCTGCAGCAATCAATCGCGCTTGTAGCCAATCAGGAGATGCAGAAACATTTACCCCTTCAATCTTACACGCTGTATAAAGCGGGCAGTCATCAGGCGCACTCACAGTGACTTTGGGCGCAGCAACGCTATCATCAATTGTCACCACTTCATCACCTGGCTCAATCAAAGGTAATGCATAATCGGCAGCCAAATCACGGGCAATGCCTCGTAAACTCATGCAATCGCCACGATTGGGCGTGATATCCAAATCAAGCACAGCTTCTTCAAGCTCTAAATATTCGCCAACTTCCTCACCCACAGGCGCATCTTGCGGCAAAATCAATAAACCATCCGCATCTTCAGCCAAGCCGAGCTCTGCTTCGGAGCAACACATGCCAAAGCTTACTTCACCACGGATTTTACCTTTTTTGATTTTTAAACCATTGGGCAAACTTGTGCCTACCGTTGCCACAGGCACTTTATCACCTGCTTTCATATTGCTTGCGCCGCAAACAATAGATAAATGCTCCACATCGCCCAAATCAATTTTGAGTAATTTCAATTTATCTGCATCAGGATGTGGTTTCATCTCAACGATAAGCCCAACGCGCACGCCTTTCACACCCGCACGTGGCATATCAATGCTTTCAACTTCATGACCCAAACGTACCAAATCATCTGCAACCACTTCAGGTGCTTTTTCAATTGGGGTATGTTCTTTTAACCAAGAAAATGGAATTTTCATCGACTTAAGCCCCCATCCTACGCAAGAATCGAACATCGTTTTCAAAAAATAATCTCAAATCTGGGATACCATGCTTGAGCATGACCAAACGCTCCACGCCAAGACCAAAGGCGAAACCTGAATACACTGTGCCATCGATGCCCACAGCTTTAAGCACGTTGGGGTGAATCATGCCGCTGCCCAACACTTCAATCCAACCGCTACCCTTACAAATTCGGCAGCCTTTGTGATTGCAGAATACACAACCAATATCCACTTCCGCAGAAGGTTCCGTAAAGGGGAAATAATGCGGACGCAAACGAATCGGCACATCTTTCTCAAAATAAGCTGATAAGAAATGTTGTAACACCCCTTTCAAATTAGCAAGGGATACATCTTTATCCACTTTAAATACTTCAACTTGGTGAAACATCGGCGAATGGGTTACATCATAATCACAGCGGTATACCCGCCCTGCCGCCACCACAGCCAGCGGTGGTTCACCACCAGCATCCACACAAGCTTGCATAGCACGAATTTGTACAGGTGAAGTATGTGTACGAAGAAGTAAGGCTTCATCCTCGCCTTCTGCATTAAAAAAGAATGTGTCATGCATAGCACGTGCTGGGTGTTCCTGTGGAATATTCAAGGCATCAAAATTATGAAACTCATCTTCAATTTCTGGGCCTTGTGCAGTCTCAAAACCCATCTGAGTAAAAATAGCTGTCATTTCATTCAAGCCTTGCTGCACAGGATGCAATGCGCCTTGTGCACACTTACGACCCGATAGCGTCACATCAATGCGCTCAGCTTCAATACGCATCTCTCTTGCCTTGGTTGCTAATACAGACTCTGCTTTATCCAAAGCTTCAGCTAACACTGATTTCGTAGCATTCACAAACTGACCAATCACAGGTCTATCTTCAGGTGGCAATTTACCCACGCCTTTAAGCACGCTGGTCAACTTACCTTTTTTACCCAAATAATTCACACGCAAGTCTTGCAAGGCTTGCAAATCGGCAGCTTCTGCAAAAAGCTCAAGCGCTTTGTCTTGCAAAGCTTGCAATTGCGCTTTTAAAGAATCAATTTCACTCATACGTTAAACCTCTGCGTTTACCCCGCATCCTGCGATGAATTGCTGAAGGCAAGAAGCCTACCCCTCGCGGGTACTGCGGTTCAATAAAGTTTTGCACAAACAAAAATGGCAGAGCTTTTAGGCTCTGCCATTCTTCAATCGAATATCCGACATTTGTCGGGAATGATTATTGAATGTTTGCTTTAGCCGCTTCTGCCAGTTTCGTAAATGCATCAGCATCACGAACGGCAATATCAGCAAGAACTTTCCTATCCAATTCAATACCAGCTTGCATCAAGCCATGCATAAATTTGGAATAGCTCAATCCATTGATACGTGCCGCAGCATTGATACGCGCAATCCACAAAGCACGGAATGTACGTTTTTTGTTTTTACGGTCACGATATGCATATTGACCTGCTTTATCAACAGCTTGTGTTGCTGTACGAAAACAGTTTTTACGGCGACCATAGTAACCTTTGGCAGCCTTGATAACTTTCTTATGGCGCGCATGCGCTTGAACACCTGATTTTACGCGAGGCATCTTTCTCTCCTAAACCGACTCAATAACTCTTAACGCCCTGGAACCAAACGATTCAAGGCTTTTACATCTGATGGTGCAACCAATTCTGTGCCACGAAAGCTACGGATACGCTTCTGAGACTTTTTGGTCAGAATATGTTGCGCATTCGCTTTGTTACGTTTCCACTTGCCGCTTCCTGTTTTAGAAAAACGTTTTGCAGCACCACTATGTGTTTTCATCTTAGGCATATTTCACCAACCTTTATTTCTTCAGCGGATTAATAATCATAATCATTTGCCGCCCTTCCATATTGGGCATCTTATCAGGCTTGCCCAAATCTTTTACTTGTTCAGCAACATATTCCAGTTGCTCTCTACCACGTCCTACATAGGCCATTTCACGCCCACGAAAACGCAATGAAACTTTTACTTTATTACCAGCTTCCAAGAATTTCCGAACATTTCTAAGCTTCACTTCCAAGTCGTGTTGGTCGGTACTTGCCCTAACCTTCACTTCTTTAACCTGAATCACATGTTGCTTTTTCTTGGCCTCATTGGCCTTTTTGCTCTGGTCATACTTGTATTTGCCATAGTCCATAATTTTACAAACTGGCGGTTTTGCATTGGGTGACATCATAATCAAATCAAGCCCAACTGCATCCGCTCTGGCAATGGCTTCAAGCCGTTTTAAAACACCAATTTGCTCGCCATCATGACCAATTACACGCACTTCTGGTGCTTCAATATCATGATTAACTGCTAGTTCTTTCTTAGCGATGAAAGCCCCCTATCGGTATTACTGGTATTCTTCTTGCATATTTTGCATTTCTGCAATCCATACATCCACATTTTTAGTACCTAAATTATCGCCACTGCGTGTACGAACTGAAATGGTTTTTTCATCCCGTTCACGATCACCAGCGACCAAAATAAAAGGTACACGTTCCAATGTGTGGGCGCGCACTTTATAGCCGACCTTCTCATTTCGCAAGTCCGATTCTACACGCAAGCCTGCTTGTTGCATTTTTGTAGTAATTTCCTGCACATATTCTGCCTGTGATTCAGAAATATTACAAACAACCGCCTGCACTGGGGCAAGCCAAACAGGAAATTTACCTTCAAACTCTTCAATCAAGATACCAATAAAACGTTCAAGCGAACCCAAAATAGCTCTATGCAACATCACAGGTGTCTTTTTACTATTATCTTCAGCAATATATTCTGCGCCCAAGCGACCCGGCATAGAAAAATCCACCTGAATCGTACCACACTGCCAAACCCGCCCTAAGCAATCTTTTAGTGAGAACTCAATCTTAGGCCCATAAAATGCACCTTCGCCGGGATTAAGCCCATATTCCAAGCCTTTGGACTTTAACGCTTGATGCAAAGCAGATTCTGCTTTATCCCATTGTTCATCTGTGCCCACACGCTGCTCTGGTCTATCCGATAAAAAGATAATTACTTCTTCAAAACCAAACTTTTTATACGTTTCAAAAACCAAATCAATAAAATCACCAACTTCATCTTGGATTTGTGTTTCTTCACAGAAAATATGCGCATCATCCTGCACAAAGTTCCGCAAGCGCATCAAGCCATGCAATGTACCCGATGGTTCATTGCGGTGGCAAGAACCAAACTCAGCCAAACGCAAAGGCAAATCACGGTAAGAATGTAAACTTTGATTAAACACCTGAATATGACATGGGCAATTCATGGGTTTGATTGCATACTCACGATTTTCGGTATTGGTGGTAAACATATCATCACGGAACTTTTCCCAGTGCCCTGATTTTTCCCATAATTTTCTATCAACCACTTGGGGAGTTTTAATTTCTTGATAGCCATTGTCGCGCATGATGCTGCGGATTTCATTCTCCACAATTTGCCAAACTGTCCAACCCTTGGGATGCCAAAAAATCATGCCCGGAGCTTCATCTTGCAAATGAAACAAATCCAATTTCTTCGCCAATTTGCGATGATCACGCTTTTCAGCTTCTTCCAAGCGATGAAGGTATGCCTTTAAATCATCTTTAGATGCCCAAGCTGTACCATAAATGCGGTGTAGCTGTTCATTCTTGGCATCGCCTTCCCAATAGGCACCAGAAACCTTCATCAATTTAAAGTATTTTAGCTTAGATGTATTCGGTACATGCGGACCACGGCACAAATCAGACCACTCGCCTTGTTTGTAAAGGCTAACTGTTTCACCTTGAGGAATACGCCCAATCAGCAAGGCTTTGTATTTTTCACCTATGCTTTCAAAATGTTGAATAGCATCATCACGCGCCCATTCTTCTCGTACAATAGGCAGTTTGCGCTTGGCAATTTCCTTCATTTTCTTTTCAATGATTTTTAAATCTTCTGGCGTAAATGCACGCTCAAAAGCAAAATCATAATAGAATCCATCTTCAATTACAGGACCAATGGTGACTTGCGCTTCGGGGAAAACTTCTTGCACTGCCATCGCCATCAAGTGAGAAGTGGAATGACGAATAATTTCTAAACCTTCATCTGATTTCTCAGTGATAAGGGATACAACATCGCCATCTTGCAACACATGCGATAAATCGCGCAATACACCATTGATATTGGCTGCCAAAACTGCACGTGCCAAGCCTTCTCCAATATCCATCGCTAAATCAAAAGCTGTTGCACCATCATTTAGGGTTCGTGTAGAGCCATCTGGCAATTGAATATTCATAAAGCTCTCACTCCTCAATGAAGATAATCTAAAATGGTAGGCTCGGGCGGTTTCGAACCGCCGACCCCCACCATGTCAAGGTGGTGCTCTACCCCTGAGCTACGAGCCTATACATCACAATCATAAACCTGCCCAAGAGCAGTGTGCGCAGTG
>JALWPO010000244.1 GCA_026994965.1 Mariprofundaceae bacterium
TGGTAAAGCTATGCCCAACATGGGTGCAAACGTGTATGTTTGCATGGGATAGTAAGCCGCCCAGTGATAAGGCAGTAGCTGCGTATCTATCTTTTTTGCAAGCGTTAAAAGATGAATATGTGCCTATCCAAGGTGTGTTATTGTATGGGTTGGCAAGGGCTTCTATGCAGCAAGAAAGCGTACATATTTCAGCTTTGGATAAGGATTGGATGCAGACTATGCAAGCGCAGATTCATCGGCTTGATATAGCGGTAAAACTTTCACTTTAGTGGTAAGGTATTGAATATTTTGACTTATATGCCATGTATCGCTATGTTGCGCATCCGCTCAATTCTGGGGTGTTATGTGTTTCCGCATGCTCACTCGGGTTGTAGTTAGTACAATAACAAAGGAAGTAATATGGCTTTAACAGTAGAAAAGAAAAATGAGGTGATTGCTAAATTTGCCACCAAAGAAGGCGATACAGGCTCACCAGAAGTTCAAGTTGCATTGTTAACTGAACGCATCAATGGATTGAGTGGTCATTTTGAAAATAATCATAAAGATCATCATTCACGTCGTGGATTGCTTAAAATGGTTGGTCGTCGTCGTTACCTTTTAAAATATTTAAAAGCAAAAGATTTTGGACGTTACCGTGCGCTAATTGAAAAGCTTGGTTTGCGTCGTTAATAAGTATTGTTTGGAAAAGCGGCCTAAGGGTCGCTTTTTCTTTTTGCACAAGGTGTGAATAAGATTTTGTAGGGAATGAAAAAGAAAAAGTAAGCGAGCATGGGGCTCGTGAAAGGAAGTAAAATGTTTGATATTAAAACAAGTAAGGCGGCTGTAGCTGGTCGCGAATTAAGCTTTGAAACAGGTCGCATTGCAAGACAAGCAGGCGGCTCAATTATGGCACAATATGGTGATGTAGTTGTTCATGTTGCAGCAACAGCAGCCAAAACACCGTTGCAAGGCGTGGATTTCATGCCATTAACTGTGCACTACCAAGAAAAAACATATGCAGCAGGTCGTTTTTTGGGTGGTTTCTTCAAGCGTGAAGGTCGCCCATCTGAAAAAGAAACGCTGACATCACGTTTGATTGACCGTCCGATTCGTCCATTGTTTCCAAAAGGATATTTTCATGAAACACAAGTGATTGCGACAGTTGTTTCTGCGGATGAAGATAACAATCCAGATATTGTTGCCATCAATGGTGTATCAGCAGCATTGGCAATTTCGGATATTCCATTTGCAGAGCCGATTGCCGCTTCGCGTGTAGCATTGATTGATGGTGAGTTTGTATTGAATCCAACCTATGCTCAGATGGAGCATGCTGACCTTGATTTGGTTGTTGCAGGTACGCGTGATGCCGTATTGATGATTGAATCAGAAGCCAATGAATTATCTGAAGAGCAAATGATTGATGCGATTATCTTTGGTCAAGAAGGCTATGCGCCAATCATTGATGCGATTGAAAGCTTGGCAAAAGAAGCAGGTAAAGAAAAATTGGTGGTTGAGCTTGCGGGCAATGATGATGTGCAAGAGGCTGTCAATGCTGCATTTGAAGCAGATGTGCGTGATGCATACGCGACTGTGGATAAATCAGAACGTTCTGCAAAAATTGAGGCATTGCGCAGTGCAGCACAAGAGAAATTTGCAGGCACAGAAGAGAATCCCGGTGAGTATTCAAGCAATGATGTGAGCTCTGCTGTGAAAAACTTGGAAAAGAATGTGGTTCGTCGCTCCATTATTGATGGCAACCCGCGTATTGATGGTCGCAAAACAACAGATGTACGTGCGATTGATTGCCAAGTGGGCGTATTGCCTCGCACACATGGTTCTGCATTGTTCACCCGCGGTGAAACGCAAGCTTTGGTGACCATTACATTGGGCACTGAATCGGATATGCAAATGACAGAATCACTGGAAGGTGTGGATAAACAGCGCTTTATGTTGCATTATAATTTCCCACCTTATTCTGTGGGTGAAGCGCGTCGTTTTGGCCCTCCGGGTCGTCGTGAAATCGGGCATGGTCGTCTTGCTCGTCGTGGTATTGAAGGCGTGTTGCCATCTATGGACGATTTTGGCTATGCCATTCGTGCCGTGTCTGAAATCACCGAGTCCAATGGTTCATCATCTATGGCTTCTGTGTGTGGATCTTCATTGGCATTGATGGATGCTGGGGTGCCTATTAAAGCACCAGTTGCGGGCATTGCGATGGGGCTAATTCTGGAAAAAGATGGCTATGCTGTGCTTTCTGATATTCTTGGTGATGAAGATCATCTTGGTGATATGGATTTCAAGGTGGCGGGCACTGCTGATGGTGTGACGACCTTACAATTGGATATTAAGATTGGTGGTTTAACGCGTGAAATCATGCGTGAAGCCTTGGCGCAAGCCAATGCCGGTCGTATGCATATTCTGGGTGAAATGGCAAAATGTATGAGCGCGCCACGTCAGAGTGTGGCCGATCATGCACCACGTATGTTCACCATGAAAATCAAGGCGGATAAGATTCGCGAAGTGATTGGTGCTGGCGGTAAAGTGATTCGTGGTATTGTTGAAGAAACAGGTGCGAAAGTAGATATTGCTGATGATGGAACCATCACAATTTTTGCAGTGACAGGCGATGCTGGTGAAGCTGCGAAGAAAATGATTGAAGATATTGTTGCTGAAGTTGAAGTGGGCAAAGTGTACGAAGGTAAGGTTGTGAAGATTATGGATTTCGGCGCATTTGTTCGCATTATGGGTAACACCGATGGTTTGGTGCATATTTCTCAAATTGCACATAAACGCGTTGAAAAAGTTGCTGATGAGTTGAAAGAGGGTGATGAAGTTAAAGTCAAAGTATTGGAAGTGGATCGCAGTGGTAAGATTCGCCTATCCATGAAAGCTTTGATTGAGCAATCTGAAGACGCATAAGCTACCCGCTTGAGCGAATTGAAAAGGCGAGGCTTAAGGCTTCGCCTTTTTTGTTTGGCTAAGAAGGCGCTGATTCACTCATCCAGAGTTAATCAGCACCTCCCTAAGGAGATATAGAATATGTCAAAACCCTTGATACAAGAAACACAAATTGTGGGTGCTCCGCTGGTGGTTTCCCATGCTATGCCGCAGGCGCAAACTGTAGCTTTGGGTGTTTTTGTAGATGTAGGCAGCCGTGATGAAAGTGAAGCACAGGCTGGTATTGCGCATGCTTTGGAGCATATGTTATTCAAGGGAACTCAGTCTTTGGATGTGCATGCTTTATCTGAAAACCTGGATATGTTGGGTGGTCATGCCAATGCCTTCACCTCACGTGAGCGTACATGCTTTCATTTGCATGTTTTGTATGAAGATTGGCAAGAGGCATTGGATGTATTGATGGATATGTTGCTTGAGCCTAGATTGCCAGAGGCTGAATGGCTGCGTGAACGTGAGGTTATTTTTTCAGAAATGGGTATGGTGGATGATACCCCTGATGAATGGATATACGACCAACATATGAAGGCTATTTTCCCCAATCAAATGCTAGGTGCGCCCACGCTGGGAACACAGGAATCATTATCTGCTATGAGCACGGATGATTTACGAGCTTATTTATCATCGTACTATAGACCGCCGCAGTTGCTTATCGCAGCAGCAGGGCGTATTTCGCATGATGATTTGGTGGATGCTGTATCGCAACGTGACTGGCCTCATGCCAAGGCGCGAAGTGCGCGTATTAAAGCGCAGCGTAAAGCTGGTGCTCAATATTTATCAAAAGATATGGAACAAGCGCAGTTGGTTGTAAGCTTTTCGGGTATTGATGCGACTTCGCAGCAAAGACCAGTGGCATGGCTTGCCAATCAAATGTTGGGTGGCGGTATGAGCTCGGCATTGTTTCGTGAAATACGAGAGCGGCGTGGTTTGGCATACAGTGTGGGTTCGCATTTATCACCATTCAGTGATACAGGATTGTGGAGCATCGGTTGTGGCACTCCGCCTCAAAGGTTACATGATTGTATGCTTTGTTTAAAAGATACCATAGAAGCATTTTCTGAATCGCTTGATATTGCTGATTTTCAGCGCGCACAACGACAAATGGAAATACAATTTCGCATGGCGATGGATTCTGTGGAGGGGCATATGTTGTATTTAGGTGCGCGTTTGGATGAAGAGGTTTTGTATTCACAAGCCGATTGGGGGGAGAAAATTAAGCAGGTTACATTGGAAGAAGTGCAAGCTTGGACGAAACTACATTTGCATGGTGATGCAATGTGGAGCATTGCAGGTTCAGATGAGGCATTGTCCTCTGCACAAAAGCTCATGTAGGCTTGCGCGATGTTTACTGTGATTCGAGAAGATATACGTACTGCATTTGATAGAGATCCTGCGACACGTTCGACTTGGGAGGTTTTAACTTGCTACCCTGGTCTACATGCGATTTGGATGTATCGTGTTGCCCATGCAAGTTGGCGGCATGAATTTTATTGGTTGGGGCGTTTTATTTCACATGTAGCGCGCTGGTTAACTGGCATTGAAATCCATCCCGGTGCAAGCATTGGACGACGTTTTTTTATTGATCATGGTATGGGTATTGTGATTGGTGAAACCACAGAAATTGGTGATGATGTTACCTTATATCATGGCGTGACCCTAGGTGGTACGACATGGGAAAAGAAAAAACGACATCCAACTTTAGAAGATGGCGTTATTGTTGGTGCTGGCGCCAAGGTGTTGGGGGCAATTACCATTGGTCAACAATCACGCATCGGCTCTAATTCTGTGGTGCTTAAAAATATACCAGAGCATTCCACGGTGATTGGCATCCCGGGCACAGTTGTAGGCAAAACAG
>JALWPO010000245.1 GCA_026994965.1 Mariprofundaceae bacterium
TGGAAGAAATCCTTTATCCTGCTATGGAAGATGCACAATTGGATATTGTGATTGGGCAAGGACCTGCTGCGCGCTCCATTAAAATGGATTTACCCCGTTTCACATTGATTGGCGCAACCACCCGCGCAGGACTTTTAACCAATCCCTTACGCGATAGATTTGGCATTATCCAACGTTTGGAATTTTATTCGCATCAGGAACTCACCCAAATTGTAAGTCGCTCTGCACAATTGCTAAATATTGCGACCACCCAAGATGGTGCAATGGAGCTTGCCAAGCGTTCACGCGGCACGCCACGCATCGCCAATCGTTTATTGCGTCGCGTTCGTGATTTTGCAGAGGTCGAGCATCAAGGTGAGATTGATAAACCTGTCGCTGATGCTTCACTGATACGGATGGAAGTGGATCATTTAGGTTTGGATCAAATGGATAGACATTTATTATTGGCATTGATTGATCGCTATAATGGCGGACCTGCAGGTTTGGATACTTTAGCATCTTCCATTGCAGAAGAGCGTGATACCATTGAGGATGTGATTGAGCCTTATTTGATGCAACAAGGTTTGATTATGCGCACACCACGCGGTCGCATAGCCACCCCTCTTGCTTACACCCATTTGGATAGAGCCTTGCCTCACGATGATGATAAGCAGGAAAGTTTGCTATGAGCACACATCAATTCCCTATCCGTGTTTACTATGAAGATACCGATCATGGCGGCGTAGTATATTATGCTAATTATTTAAAATTTATGGAACGTGGACGCACTGAATTTCTGCGTAGCCATGGTATCAACCTTGACCGAGTTCATCAAGAACAAGGCGTAATGTTTGCTGTCACCCATGTCGATATTCATTACCATACACCCGCTATATTTAATGATGCTTTGCATGTTGAAAGTGCTTTAACCCAATGCAAAGGTGCGCGCTTGCAATTTACACAGCGTATTTTACGTACAGAAGCTAGCCAAACCACATTATTAACCCAAGCAGTGGTGGATTTGGCATGCATTGATGATGCAGGTAAGCCCAGCCGCATACCTTCAAATCTTTTATCCGTTTTAAAACAATATACCCATAAGGAGTTATAATGATTGAA
>JALWPO010000246.1 GCA_026994965.1 Mariprofundaceae bacterium
GGCTCTGGAAAATATAAAGATTTTGAAACAACCAAGCTGGCAACTGAAGCTTCAGAAGCTGAGATGATTACAGTTGCAGTGCGCCGTGTGAATATTACGGATGCAGATAAAGAAAATCTGCTGGATTATATTGATCCGAAAAAATATACTATTCTGCCGAATACAGCAGGTTGTTTTAATGCTGAGGATGCTGTGCGAACATTGCGTTTGGCGCGTGAAGCAGGTGGTTGGAATTTGGTGAAATTAGAGGTGCTGGGCGATACGCAAACATTGTATCCAAATGTGGTGGAAACCATTAAAGCAGCTGAAACCTTGGTGGCGGAAGATTTTGAAGTTATGGTCTATACTAACGATGATCCGATTGTGGCGACCCACTTAGAAAAAATTGGTTGTGTGGCTGTGATGCCGTTGGGCAATCCCATTGGCTCGGGTCGTGGTTTGGCGAATCCATTTAATATTCGTGTGATTAAAGAGCGTGCGAGTGTACCGATTGTGGTGGATGCAGGTATTGGTACGGCATCAGATGCGGCGAAAGCTTTGGAGTTGGGTGCGGATGCAGCGTTGATTAACACGGCGATTGCAGAAGCGGGCGATGAGTGCATGATGGCGCGGGCGATGAGAGATGCGGTGCGGGCTGGAAGGTTGGCTTATTTGGCAGGGCGAATGCCGAAAAGGGCGTTTGCTTCGGCATCATCGCCAACAGAAGGCTATATTTGGGATTAATATTTTTAGCTGCGTAGATGTGGAGGGTTATGTTTATGCTCTACGTTTTTTGTGGTGAGTTAAAAGGAAACTAAAAATGACTGAATTAAAAAATGATTTATTTTTACGCGCATGTTTGCGCCAAGATGTAGAGCGTACACCCGTTTGGATGATGCGTCAGGCTGGGCGTTACTTAGCTGAATATCGGGCAACACGTGCTAAAGCCGGCGGATTTCTCAATTTATGTCGTTCGCCTGAATTATGCTCGGAAGTAGCGATTCAACCCATTGATATTTTGGATGCAGATGCGGCGATTTTGTTTTCTGATATTTTGGTGGTTCCTGAAGCTATGGGTATGGATTTAAGTTTTGGTGCTGGCGAAGGACCAAAGTTT
>JALWPO010000247.1 GCA_026994965.1 Mariprofundaceae bacterium
TGCATAGATTTATAAAACTTCCATGTTGAGTATATCTCAGTGACATTTCCACGGATAGCAAGTTTATTGAACACATCTGTAGCACCTTGGGTTGCAGCAAACCAATATTTACTCCCCTGATTATACTCAAGACCAAAGTCAAAGCTCTCAGCTACCTCTATCTTAGTTCCGACATAATAAGCGTAACCATTTTCTTGTAACATAGTCCCACCAGCATAAGGAGCAGTTGAGAAACTTGGATAAGACTCACTAGCTCCATTTCCAGATGGATGGGAGGAAGCAAGGTGTGTAAAAAGTGTCACACCACTTCCAAGAATATCTTGAGCATCTAAACCTAAACCATAAGTAATCATATTTCCAAGTATTTTTGAATTAGTAGCACTAATATTTGGACCTAGATAAGGATGTGCTTTTAAATCGCCTATATAGTTTACACCAAAAGAGAGAAGAGATTGACCTAAAAAACCTAGTTTTGTGTCAAAATACAAACCTGCAATATTTGCATTGTCTATGTTTTCTCTATTGCATTGGTATGGAAACATATTTGGATTAAGGGTATAACCCTTTGCAAAGATAGCACGCAAAAAAGTATCTTCAGCTAACTTCTGTGTCCCGATAAGCCCATAACTGTTCATATCAAAGACTAAAGCAGGAAACATAGATTTTCTTGGTGTATTTTTTGCAAAATTCATAGGTGTCCCACCCGTTGTTGGGAGTATTCCAAAAGAGAAAGTAAACTCATATTCTGAACCCTTATTTGGGGTGTAATCAACATAAGCCCTATCAAACTCCATACCAGTTGTAGAAGATGAAGACTTAATATCATCAGAGAGGATGCACAGCCTTTGGTTAGATTGGGAGGAATGAACAAAAAGCATACGCCCATGAAAATTCACCTTATCATCTATCTTAGCATCCATACTTAGATTGAATCTTGCTGTAAGTGCTGGTGCAAAATTTTTGGTGTAATTTTTTCTGATAGACTGCGTTTCTCCTTCTATATTGCCAAGTTTATAGTTGAGCTTATTCATACGAAGTTCTAACGCTGGGGTAAAACTAAGAACATCTAAAATACTTTTTGTTTCCACTTTTTCAA
>JALWPO010000248.1 GCA_026994965.1 Mariprofundaceae bacterium
TTTTTCCAATGAAGAAAACCAATGTCAGCCCTAAAATTAGTGAATTAGTTTCAGTTTTAGACTCCCGTTACCGGGGAAAATTAAATTTAGCAAGAATAAAGTTCATTGCTATGTTCATAACCTCCTTGTGTAAGGTGCAAACAGTCAACTTTGAGAAACTTGCCAATGCATTTGATTCGAATTCAAAAGCTTCTTCTTCGCTTAGAAGAATTCAACGGTTCATATCCGGATTTACTTTAGAATCCGATTTGATAGCCAAACTCATATTTAACCTGTTACCGCATGAAGGAAAATATACTTTGAGTATAGACCGAACCAATTGGAAATTTGGACAGGTCAACATCAATATCTTTATGTTAGGTATTGTTTATAAGGGTGTTGCTTTTCCTCTATTATTTTCAATGCTCGATAAAAGAGGAAACTCTAATAGCAAAGAGCGGATTGATCTTGTAAACAGGTATATTAAGCTCTTCGGTAAAGATACGATTGAGTGTTTGGTTGCTGACAGAGAATTTATAGGTGAACAATGGCTAGCATATTTAAACTATGAGAAGATTCGTTATTACATTCGGATTAGGAATAATTTCAAGGTTTATCTTCCTGATAAGAACAAAACCGTAAAAGTATTCTGGTTGTTTCATTCAAGCAAAGTAAATGAGTTTATCTTTTATCCTAAGATCGTTCGAATCAATGGGCAACTTTGTTATCTCTCCGGAAGTAAACTTGTTAAAGGAGAATACCTTATTCTGGTATCTTTCAACAAACCTGAACAGGCTG
This sequence comes from Mariprofundaceae bacterium, assembly GCA_026994965.1. Lineage (GTDB taxonomy): Bacteria > Pseudomonadota > Zetaproteobacteria > Mariprofundales > Mariprofundaceae. Next base: position 778 of record JALWPO010000248.1, read on the forward strand.
ATTTCTACTATAAACAACGATGGCAAATCGAGATGAGTTTTAAGGCGATGAAATCAAGTGGATTTGATATTGAAAAAACACATCTGCAAGATATAGATCGTATCCGAAAACTGCTGCTACTAGTGATGATTGCCTTTGTATGGTGTTACAAGGTTGGAATTTATCTTCATAATCATGTCGCTCCTATTAAAATTAAAACACATGGCAGAAAAGCTAAAAGTATTTTCAAATATGGATTGTCTTATGTATCCAATATTCTGCTAAATGCTCAAAGTCAGGATGATATAGGGATCTTTAAATTTTTGTCATGTACTTAG
>JALWPO010000249.1 GCA_026994965.1 Mariprofundaceae bacterium
GCGAAAAATGATAGAGCCAAACAAGTTAAAGCCATGGCTGTAGGGCAAGTTCGCTATGCAGATTGGTTTGGTGGCTTTGGTTTGATGATGATTGTCGAATATGGGGATGGCGTGATGGCTATCTATGCGCATAATGATGCCCTATATAAACAACTGGGCGATTGGGTTGAGCCTGGCGAGGTATTGGCTGAGGCAGGAAGTACAGGTTGGATAGAGAAAACACGTTTGTATTTTGAGCTTAGAGATAAAGGTGTGGCGGTTAACCCTGCACGCTGGTGTCGTTGAAGTATTTTTTAAGGTGGTAATTATGAACATAAAGAAAACACGTATGATTTTATTGGCAGGAACAGCAGCGATGTTGGTGGCTGGTGTGATGGCATGGAATCCATCGCAAGGCTATCAGCAGGCAACTGCGGCTACTGATTACAAGCAATTGGATAAATTCGCACAGATTATGGATGCTGTAAAACGTACATATGTGAAAGATGTGAGTGATGAGAAGCTGATTGATGGTGCTTTAAGCGGTATGCTCTCCAGTCTCGATCCACATTCCACTTATATGAATAAAGAGATGTATAAGCAAATGCAGGAAGAAACATCAGGTGATTTTGGTGGTTTAGGTATTGAAATATCGGCTGCCCAAGGGGGTATTCGTATTATCTCGCCCATTGAGGATACACCAGCGGATCGTGCTGGTGTGCATGCGGGTGATTTGATTATCAAGATTGATGATAAATTGGCAAAAGATTTGAGCTTGCCTGAAGCGGTGAAGTTGATGCGCGGTAAACCAGGCACCTCAGTGACGCTGACAGTATTCCGCACAAGTGCAGGCAAGCCATTGGCATTAAAAATTGTACGCGATGTTATTCATGTGAAATCAGTAAAAAGTGGTGAACTTGCACCAGGTTATGTTTGGTTGCGTGTGACGCAATTTCAAGAAAAAACCAGCAAGGAATTGAAAGAGCAGCTACAAGCATTGAAGAAAAAATCAGGCAAAGATTTTAAAGGTGCTGTTTTGGATTTGCGCAACAATCCCGGCGGTTTATTGGATCAGGCAGTTGCGATTAGTGATATGTTCTTGGATAAGGG
>JALWPO010000250.1 GCA_026994965.1 Mariprofundaceae bacterium
ACAATAAAGGGCATACTGGCTTCACCAGGCATGACATCATAGAATAATACAGATGCTAGATAGCCATTAAGTTGCCCAAAAAAGCTATCCACTATATTTTCTGCTGCATATGCAGTTTGTATATTACATACATACATCAAAGCCGATATTAAAAATAGCCGCATAACTTTTCCCCTCCAATGCCAAAATCATGACTTAACATATTGATGATGTGTACTACTTATCTCAAAAAATATCCAACAAAACAAAAAAGGCACGCGTGAAATCAATCACGCATGCCTTTTAGATATGGCGGAAGGGGTGGGATTTGAACCCACGGTAGGTTTCCCTACGCCGGTTTTCAAGACCGGTACATTCGGCCACTCTGTCACCCTTCCGTAAGCCGTGTAGAAAGTTATTTCCTACAGACGCGCGCAATATAACGACTCGTCAGGCTTTTGCAATTGCTTCCAAGCCACCCATATAGGGTTGCAGTGCTTTTGGAATCAAGACAGAGCCATCAGATTGCCAACCATTCTCTAAAATAGCGACCAAAGTACGGCCTATCGCCAAGCCAGAACCATTCAATGTAGCCACTGGCTGTGGTTTTCCATGCTCATCCCGAAAACGAATGCCTGCCCTTCTGCCTTGAAATTGACCAAATGATGAACACGAAGATATTTCACGATAGCAATGCTGGCTAGGCAACCAAACTTCTAAATCCAATGTCTTTTGTGCAGAAAAACCAATATCTCCAGCACATAAATCCATCACCCTATAAGGAAGCTCTAAGGTCTCCAAGATAGCTGCAGCGTGTGAAGTCAGCGTTTCTAGCGTTATCAGTGCATCATCAGGATGAACCAATTGCACCAATTCCACCTTATCAAATTGATGTTGACGAATCATACCTCGTGTATCACGCCCTGCAGAACCCGCTTCACGGCGAAAACATGGCGTATACGCACAATGTTTGATGGGTAAAGATTCTAATTCCAAAATATTATCTTGGTACAGATTGGTTACAGGCACTTCCGCTGTAGGAATTAAAAATGCATCCTCACCTTCCAATCGATACAAATCATCTTCAAACTTGGGCAACTGACCTGTACCCGTTAAGGTTTTACGATTGGCAATAGCTGGTACCCAAACTTCTTCATAACCATGTTGATCCGTATGCATATCCAGCATCAATTGCATCAATGCACGTTCCAGCCGTGCCGCCGCACCACGTAGTACAGAAAAACGGCTTCCAGCCAATTTTGTACCTGCCTCAAAATCTAAGATGCCTAAATCTTCGCCAATATCCCAATGTGCAGGCACTTCATCTTGGCGGGGTTCACCCCAACGACGTATTTCTACATTATCATTTTCATCTTCCCCATCAGGTACAGATGAATCTGGCATATTCGGTATTTCCAATAAAGCTTGGATAAAAGCATCTTCAGCTGCCTTGGCTTGCACATCCAGTTGTTTGGATTGTGTTGCCACTTCAGCCATACAGCGCAATTCTTCTGATGCATCTTCGCCCTGTCTTTTCTTCTCTCCAATCAACTTGGATACTCGGTTCCGCTCAGCTTGTAGTGCCTCAGATTTTCCTTTAAGTTCACGTTGTATCGCATCAAGTTCGCTTGCTTTTGCCCAAGCCGAGCCTTCAGCAACCAAAGCCTCACCACGTCGTGCCAAAGCTTGCTGCATCGTCTCAAAATTTGTACGGAATGCTTTTCTATCAATCATGCATCATCACCAAACAATTCAGGTTCTGATACAGAAGGTTCATCAGTTTCACTATCATCATCTTGTTTTTCAACCACACGCACAGCACCAATCACCCGCTCTTGAGCATCACATTTAATTAATGTTACGCCCTGTGTATTCCGACCAATCACAGAAACGCCATTCATCTTCATCCGCATCAAGCGACCTGTATCAGTCATTATCATCACTTGATCATCATCCAACACCTGAATCGTTGCCACCATAGCACCATTGCGATTGCCTGTTTTCAAGGTAAACACACCTTGTCCACCACGTTTCTGACAATTATATTCAGAAATAAGCGTTCGTTTTCCGTAACCATTCTCAGAAACAACCAACAATGAAGCTTTTTCTGCCACCAATGTCATTGAAATGACCGTATTACCTTTCGGCATACGCATACCTGTCACGCCACGTGTACTACGTCCCATGGTACGCACATCACTTTCATGGAATCGAATAACCTTACCTCCACTGGAGGCAAGCATAATATCTTGCTCACCATTGGAGCGTACAACACCAATTAATCCATCACCTTCATCTAGCTTGATTGCAATAATACCGTTAGCACGAATATTTTGATATTCAGAAAGTTTGGTTTTCTTAATCACACCATTACGTGTTGCCATCACAATACAATGTTCATCATCAAACTCACGAATCGCCAATGTGGCAGAGATTTTTTCATCTTTCTCCACGGGCAATAAATTAATCAAAGCCTTGCCTCGTGTAGCTCGACCTGCTTGAGGGATTTCGTATACTTTCTTACGAAACACGCGCCCTTTATCAGAGAAGAACAAGAGATAATCATGCGTGGATGCCACCATCAGTTGTGTTACAAAATCTTCTTCTTTGGTGGTCATTGCAGTTTTGCCTTTACCCCCTCGGCGTTGAGCACGATATAAAGATGTTGCATTACGTTTGATATAACCCTCATTAGAAATCGTAACAATCATATCTTCTTCAGTAATCAAATCTTCAACCGATAGTTCAGCGGTTTCATCCATAATTTCTGTGCGACGCGGATTGGCAAATTTATCCCGAACCTCTTCTAACTCTTCACGAATCACTTCCATCAACAGCTTTTCATCTGCTAGAATCGCTTTTAATCGAGAAATCAACGCCTCAACTTCTGCATATTCCGCCTTAATCTTATCATATTCCAAACCTGTTAAACGCTGTAAACGCATATCTAGAATGGCTTGTGCTTGTTTATCGGACAAACCAAATTTATCCATCAAACCCGCTTTGGCTTCTGCACCCGTTTGGCTGGCTCGAATCAACTTAATTACTGCATCAATATTATCCAATGCAATCAACAAGCCTTCTAAAATATGTGCGCGTGCTTCAGCTTTATTTAAATCGAACAAACAACGACGTGTGACAACCTGACGGCGATGATCAATAAAGTGCAATAACAATTCACGCACACCGCATAATTTCGGCTGACCATCCACCAAAGAAAGCATATTACAGCTAAAATTACATTGTAGCTGTGTATGCTTATACAAATTATTTAAGATGACTTCTGGAATCTCATTGCGTTTCAATTCAATATAAATACGCATACCATCGCGATCAGATTCATCGCGTAAATCAGAAATACCTTCCAGTTTCTTATCTCGCACCAAGTGTGCAATATTCTCAATCAATTTTGCTTTATTAACTTGATAGGGAAGCTCAGAAATAATCAATGCTGAACGTTTGGTTCTAGAGTGAGTTTCTACAGTGGCTTTGGCTCGCATGGTGACCGAACCACGACCAGAAATAAATGCATCCCGCATACCTTTACGCCCATAAATAAAACCGCCTGTTGGAAAATCAGGGCCAGGCATGATTTGCATTAATTCATCATCATCTGCCTCTGGATTCTTAATCAGCGCAATCGTGGCATCAATGCTTTCACCCAAGTTATGTGGTGGAATATTGGTTGCCATGCCCACAGCAATACCTTGTGAACCGTTAACGAGTAAACAGGGAAACTTGGCTGGTAATACCTTAGGTTCAGATAAGGAGTCATCATAGTTGGGGCCAAAATCAACAGTATCTTTATCAATATCAGCCAATAATTCAGATGCCAATTTTGACATGCGCGATTCGGTGTAACGCATGGCCGCAGGCGAATCCCCATCCACAGAACCAAAGTTGCCCTGCCCATCTACCAATACATGACGCATACTCCATTCTTGCGCCATACGAACCAAAGCATCATACACAGCTGTATCACCATGAGGATGGTATTTACCAATCACATCACCCACAACGCGCGCTGATTTCTTATAGGGTTTATCATGGGTACAACCCAAATCTTGCATGGCATATAAAATACGGCGATGTACAGGCTTTAATCCATCACGCGCATCAGGCAAAGCTCGCCCAATAATCACGCTCATCGCATAATCCAAATACGAGCGTTTCATCTCCTCTTCAATCAGAACAGGTGCCGCTGGATTTAACATTTCGTCCATATCATCTCCCACACACTCTCATGTGCCATTGGTTTATAAGTACAAATTATGAAATTTTAACGCTTGATTATCATTGAATGAAACATCTTTACATGCTTTGTTCATCAGAGCTTCTAAGCATCACGGAGTATATAGGAGTTCAGCAAGCCATCAAGCTACTAAAACGACCCAAGCTACTAGCTTACTAAACATACGGAATATACGAGCAAGTTGCCTACCCTTTATAGAAAAGTAAAACTACCCAATTGGGCAGATTATGCCATATCGTTTCCATATGGTGCCCTCGACAGGAGTCGAACCTGTGGCCTACCGCTTAGGAGGCGGTCGCTCTATCCATCTGAGCTACGAGGGCTAAAATATATCAAGGAAAACGATAAAAAGCGCAAATCTAATCGATTAAAATTTAATACGCCAATAGATGATGGATGGGTGTATGATTTAAACGTTCACGTCCATTTAAAAAAGAGAGTTCAATGACAAATAGACAAGCTGCAACTTCCGCACCTAAC
>JALWPO010000251.1 GCA_026994965.1 Mariprofundaceae bacterium
CGTCTCCGTCGAAACCAGTCGCCCCCATTGGAAAAGCGAAGTATAAACATCGAACATGAAGGTGCAATGAAAGCTATATGAAGTCTCTTCAAAAAGTCATTTTAGATTTCCCCGCCGTAGTGCTGCGGTCGAAAAGACAAGCTCACCACGAAGAACACAGAGAACACGAAGAAACAATGTCATGCTGAGCGTAGTCGAAGCATCTTACCTCTCACCCCGAGCAGTTGAGGAATCTTTAAGCATGTGCATCTAACAAGATTTCTCCAGTGCGAAGCCTGCCTGTGGTACAAGGTCGAAATGACCATCTTCCCCCTTGCTATAGCTGCGCTGAAACCAAAGGTGGAAGAAGGGATAAAAGCAAAACACCTGCTTTGTTTCTTTGATGGCAAAGAAATGAAGATAAATCTTTCTGATTCGAGGCATCCATACATCTCGGGTAAGCCAGCCCTAAAGTGCGTCTAAATCATATAAAAGCATCAATAACGAAACCCGCACAAAACAATAAACCCACACGATGTGATTTTAAGAAAAACTCAAACCCCCAAGGCTCACCCTGCTTCCATAGCTGCCAACATAAATAACATTGGTATATCAATGCCAATAACCAAGCCATTTGCACAGCCTGTCCATATTGCCATGCAACCGCACCTAACAATACAACCACCATGCAACCCAATAAGATAATCGCTAAAACAGCCTTATCACCAAACCAAAGTGCTGTGGATTTTACACCAACTTTCACATCATCTTCCCTATCACCAAGTGCATATGCAGTATCATAAGACAATGACCAACAAATATTGGCAATAAACAATAACCATGGTATCGATGAATCAAAAACTGAACCCCTCTCCGCCGCCCATCCCATCACAGCACCCCAACCAAATGCCATACCCAACCAAGCTTGCGGAAAATAGGTATATCGTTTCATCAATGGGTAAAAGGCTGCCAAAATAGCCCCCACGAATGCCAATTGAATCACCAACATTGATGTTTGCAGCACCAATACAAATGCCAAAAAAAGCATCCCCAAGAAACCAATAAAAGCCACACGCGGTGCAATCTTCCCCGCTGCGATAGGACGCAATTTGGTGCGCTCCACATGCGGATCAAATTTACGATCAGCATAATCATTAATCACACAACCAGCAGAGCGCATCAAAAATACGCCGCCTACAAAAACCACGATATTCAATGGTGAAGGCATGCCATGCGAAGCTGCCAACAAGCCCCAAAGTGTTGGCCATAACAACAACCAATAACCCACAGGTTTATCTACTCGCATCAATTGATACCAATCCTGCCAAGTACCGACTGGATGCAATCGCATACTACCCATGCTCAATCAAACGCCGTAAACGAAGCCAAAATTCTGGGCGAAATATCTCCACTACCAAAGCTTGTGTACCACTGGCTGAACGCAATACAGAACGCCTACCCCATCGCCCTTTGCAAGCGCCTTCATCCGCTTTCATCACACTCAAATCTGAACGCGAAAGTGATAAACCTCTATCGGATAACAAATTTGCCAAAGGGCGCTCCCCAGCCTCTAATTCACCAATCAATTCGGCCGGTAGCCCTTCCAAAGGCAATACCGATTCCGCATCAAACATCACCACCTCACGATGAAGCAGTGAAACTTGCCTACGCAATGCAGGTGAACCTGTTTCACATGTCAATAAATCCGCTTCATAATCGCGCACTTTATCTAAAAACTGTTCATGCAACTGCACCGTCAACACCATGCCAAAACGCCGTTCTAAAAAACGCGTTAATGAGGATGTCACACTTAATACAGATGCCATAGGTTTATCCAAATCATGCTCAGATTTCTGCCAATCATGAATCGGTTGCCAAGCTTGCTTATCCCAATATATTGAAAACATGTACGCATGATGAAGCGCCACTTTCTAGGGTCAACCCCTACAAAAAACGAGAAAATCCGCTTATCACTTGCTTAACAGCATGATTTTGGTTCAAATCCGCACATGGCACACTGTCGCATTTATTTAGAACAACCCATGCACATCGGCGAAGATGTTTTGCTTTCCAATGAATTGACGCACTACCTACGCCATGTGATGCGCCTTCATGAAGGCGATATGCTTACACTATTTAATGGCAAAGGCGGCGAATATAGCGCCACCATCAATCTACTTTCCAAACAACATGCCAGTTGTCAGCTTGAATCTTTTTCTGATATTTCGCGTGAATTAAGCCTGCCTATTCATATTATTCAATGTGCGAATAAGAGTGAAAAAATTGAAACTGTACTGCAAAAAGCCACAGAGTTGGGAGCAGCAAGCTTTCAAATTGCCAATAGTCAGCGTTCCACACTCAAATTGGCAGGCAATAAACTGGAAAAACGTTTACAGCGTTGGCGACGCATTATCATTGAAGCCGCTGAACAAAGCGAGCGCACTGCGCTGCCAAGCTTACATTGGTGTAATCGTCTGCAAGATATTCAATGCTTTGGACAGGGTTTTGCCTTACATCCACATCAATCTTTAGCTTGGTCTTCTGTTCGTGAATCTCTTGCTTTATCACCTGCCATTACATTTGCTATCGGCCCTGAAGGGGGGTGGAGCCATGATGATTTGAAAATATTGGCATCCCATGATTTCCAAAGTTTAAGCTTTGGCTCACGCATTATGCGTACAGAAACCGCCGCACCTGCACTACTGGCTGCAACCCAAGCCATATTAGATTAGCATTGCAGCATGGAAGTTATTCTTGCCTCAAAATCGCCACGCCGCCTGCAACTTTTGCAGTGTGCAGGACTTGCTGTGGAAGTGATGCCCAGTCATATTGATGAAACGCCATTCACGGATGAAAGCGTGCCTGATATGGTGATGCGACTATGCCAAGAAAAAGCCAAAGCCTGTCCAGTAGAGAATCGCCCCATTATCGCAGCGGATACTTTGGTGTCTCTGCATGATGAACCGCTGGGGCAACCTGAAAATATCGCAGATGCCAAACGTATGCTGCAAAAACTATCAGGGCAAACACAAAGCGTATTAACGGCTGTGTGTGTACGTTTGGGCAAACAAATTTTAACGCAACGTGTCATCACCTCTGTACAATTCCGCGACATTACAGATGCTGAACTGGATATTTATTTGGCACACAATGACGTGTTGGACAAAGCTGGTGCATATGCGATTCAATCTGGTGCGGCCAGTTTTATCACACAAGTCGATGGACCTTTAGATAATGTGATTGGGCTTCCTGTACGCCAAACATTAGATATGCTAAAAACATTGGAGATAAGCCATGACTGCTGAATTACTGGTGAATGTATCCCCTTTTGAAACCCGAATTGCCCGTATTGAGAATGGATTGGCAGAAGAAATTTATATCGAGCGTGAAGCTGAACGCGGGCTTAAAGGCAATATTTACAAAGGCCGCGTACAGCGTGTACTACCTGGCATACAAGCTGCATTTGTCGATATTGGATTAGGCAAATCAGGCTTTCTCTATGCAGGTGATATCGCTGCACCAGAAAGCGGGCCTTTGGATGAAGATATCGAGGAACATGCACAAAGCGATGATGATGAAAACAGCAAACAGCATATCATTCCGCCCATCAATACACTGGTGCGCGAAGGTCAAGAAATCTTGGTTCAAGTCTCTAAAGACCCTATTGCATCCAAAGGGCCTCGATTAACCAGCCTGCTTAGTCTTGCTGGGCGCTATCTTGTTTATCTGCCTGACATCCAACACGTTGGTATTGCCAGACGTATGGAGGGTGATGAAGAGCGCGAACGCTTGTTGAATATTGCAGAGCTTATTCGCCCTGAAAATGCAGGTTTAATTGTGCGCACTGTTGCCGAGGGGCACAGCCAAGAGGAATTACAGGAAGATTTGGATTTTCTTGTTCGCTTGTGGGGAGATATAGAAAAACGCTGTGAAAGTGCTGATGTATGCACAGCAGTGCATACTGAATTAAACTTGTATCTGCGTGTGATGCGTGATTATGTCGATGATGAAGTCAGAAAAATTCATATTGATTCGCGTGAGACATACCAAAGCATGAAAACATTTGCACGCCAATTTATGCCAGAAGTCGCTGAACGTTTATTTTACTACCCTGGAGAGCGCCCTATCTTTGATGTGTATGGTGTCGAAGAAGAATTGAACCGTGCACTTCAACGCAAAGTCTCACTTAAATCTGGTGGGCATATTGTGATTGACCAAACCGAAGCTTTGATTGCCATTGATGTAAACTCAGGCTCTTTTGTTCGCTCGCGCAGCATGGAAGAAACAGGCTTTAAAACCAATCTTGAAGCTGTGCATGAATTGGTTCACCAACTACGTCTACGTAATCTCGGTGGTATTATTGTTGTTGATTTTATTGATATGCAAGAAGAAGAGAACAAAACGCGCTTGCTGGAAGTTTTAGAAGAATCACTTAAACGCGATAAAACCAAAACACATGTTGCCCAGCTCTCTTCACTTGGTTTGGTTGAAATGACGCGCAAACGCACTCGAGAATCTTTGGGACGCACCCTTCTTGATAGTTGCCATCGTTGCGAAGGCACAGGCTATACCAAAAGTCCAACCACCATTTGTTACCAACTTTTTCGAGAAGTCGTTGCAGAGGCTAGAGCATATCCTTGCGAAAAACTTATGGTCATTGCACATCCCAAACTGATTGATGTATTGCTGGGTGAAGAAAGCGCCCAAATCGCACGTTTGGAAA
>JALWPO010000252.1 GCA_026994965.1 Mariprofundaceae bacterium
CGCAAACTGTAGCCTTTATGCATTCGCTGGTGGGCTTGTCGGCAGTATTGATTGCAGTATCAGCATTTTATAATCCTGTGGGTTATGGTATTGCAGATGCGAATGGAAGTTTGCATGTTGCCAGTCGTATTGAACTATTTTTAGGTACTTTTATTGGTGCGATTACATTCACAGCCTCATTGATTGCCTTTGGTAAATTGCATGGTTTACTCTCTGGTAAACCTGTGACGTTTGCTGGTCAGCATCTATTGAATTTGGTGTTGGGTGTATTGATGATAGGTGCGGGTGTGATGTTTTGTATGGATGCAACATGGGTACCATTTTTAATCATGCTGGGCATTGCCTTGGTATTGGGAGTCACCTTAATTATCCCTATTGGTGGTGCAGATATGCCTGTGATTGTATCTATGCTCAATTCTTATTCTGGCTGGGCTGCAGCAGGGATTGGGTTTACCTTGGGCAATAATATGCTGATTGTAGCTGGGGCATTGGTGGGTTCTTCGGGAGCCATTCTTTCGTATATTATGTGTAAAGCCATGAATCGTTCTTTGTTCCATGTGTTGTTGGGTGGTTTTGGTGGTGATGCGCCCGCAGCAAGTGCAGGTGGTGTGCAAGTAGATAGGCCTGTTCAATCGGGTGCAGCAGAAGATGCGGCGTTCTTGTTAAAAAATGCACGCAGTGTGGTGATTGTACCCGGGTACGGATTGGCTGTAGCGCGAGCGCAACATGCGCTCAAAGAAGTTGTGGATGCTTTATTAAATCAGGGTGTTGAAGTGAAATTTGCGATTCATCCTGTGGCAGGGCGTATGCCGGGTCATATGAATGTGCTCTTGGCAGAAGCTGATGTGCCTTATGATATTGTGTATGAAATGGATGAAATCAATCCAGAGTTTTCGGATACTGATGTGGTGTTGGTGATTGGTGCGAATGATGTGACCAATCCAGCGGCAAAAACAGATCCTTCCAGCCCAATTTATGGCATGCCAATTTTAGAAGTGAGCAAAGCTGCCCATGTATTGGTTGTGAAGCGTTCACTATCTGTGGGGTATGCAGGGCTTGATAATGATTTATTCTATATGGA
>JALWPO010000253.1 GCA_026994965.1 Mariprofundaceae bacterium
ATTAGTCAAAAAGTATGCTAAAAAATATAATATTAGTAAAACACTAGTCTATGCTATTATAAAAACAGAAAGTGATTTTAACCAGTTTGCCGTGAGTAGTTCAGGGGCTTACGGACTTATGCAAATCATACCTAGAACTGCGGGACGTGATGCATATTCTTACACAAAAGGCAAAAAACATACACCAACTAAAAATTATCTCTTTAATGCAAACAATAATATTGAATTGGGCATAGCCTATTTAAATATTCTGAGTGAAAAATACTTAACAGGTATTTATAACCCTGTATCTCGTGAGTACTGTGTTATTAGTGCTTACAACACAGGAAGTGGAAATGTCTTAAAAACATTTAGTAAAAATAGAATCAAAGCAAAACAGGCAATAAATAGATTAACACCAAATAGTGTATATATAAAATTGCGTCATCATCTTCCATATGTTGAGACTCGTAATTATTTGAAAAAAGTTGTAACAGCTAAAAAAGAGTTTGTGCATATTTAGTCAAGACATCAATCTTATAAACTGAAGCCAGAAGAACACAACAGGGATTGAGTACAAATGATGCTGCTATGCTTTGTGGTGTTTCTGCAAATACTCTTAACAATATTGAAAATGGTAAAAAAGGGATGCGCGTCTCTACTGCATTAAACATTATGAATGTACTTGATATTAAATTACAGATAGCTCCTTGGAGTAAATAATGCCTGATAATGAATTAAATATTACAATTGCTGAAAAATTATCAGATCTATATGGGTAGATAGAGATAAAGAGTCTTATACCTTTTCATACAGCAAAGAGTGGGAAAAAGATAGTTTTAAGACATCTCCTCATTTATCCCCCTTTGTAGTACAACACTTTCAGCGGAGAATCACGAGAACCTATATGATGTCAATCAAAATTAAACCTTAAAAAAACAATTTAAGTTAATTTTTGAATGGGGGGGGGTCCACTGCCATTAAGTTAAGGAATAAAAATCTAAAAAATAGGTGAAAAATTCACTTAAGCAAATATCAATTAAATCCCTATTTTTAGGGGTTTAAAAGCACTAATTATGTATAATATATTTATATATTA
>JALWPO010000254.1 GCA_026994965.1 Mariprofundaceae bacterium
CCCGTTGAAACACGTCAGCCAAACATATCGCTGGCAAATCATGCAACAACGTTGTTTTCAATCCCTCTTCATCACGCTTTTGCACTGCATCCATGACTTGCCGTACCAAAGCCTGACCCGCTTCATCTGCCAACAGCAAAAGAAGCGCTTTATTCTCCCACATTTGATGCATCACTGCATCCCTACCCAAAGCCGCATTAGGTTTCAAACGCGTCAATTGTAGTTGGATATGTTGTTCAAGCATATCACATAAGCTCAATCGCAACTTATCCCACTGTGGTAAAACCACCTTATACTTCTGACGCAAAGCCCCTAAACGCTTATCATTCAACGTTTCAAGGCATGCCCCACGCATGCACAAGTATGCTCCTCGTCCTGGAGCTTTGTGCAATAAATCTGGCCAAATAACACCCGATTCATCCACCACCAGTCGCAACATGGATGTTTTCTCACCCTTTTCACGACAAGCAACACATGACCGCATCGATGCACGATCACGCATTATTTCATTCAAACCAACCGCTGGCCTCACGCGCAGCAATGATTAAAGTCTCAGCATCTTTTGTCTCTAAGCCTTCAATACCTTCCATCTCATCTACAGCAGCATCAGCCAAAGCTTCCACCGAAAGCATATCACGTTCTGCCAATTGTGCCGCAATTTCACGCGTCATACCTGGTAAATCAAGCAAGGATACCGTGCTTTCATCACCATCTTTCGATGATTTTTGTAATGCTTGATCCAATAAACTATTACGCGCACGCTTCTGAATCTCTTGTGCCAAATCATCATCCAAACCTTCAATAGCTGCAATATCCACAATATCACAATATGCCAGATCAGATAGGCTCATAAAACCTTCAGCAACCAATAAGTCTGCAAAATCAGCATCCACATCCAAGCCTGAAATAAATGCATCTTTTGCACTTTCTATTTCACCCGCACGTTTCTCTTGCTCTTCGCCTATGGTCATCAATTCAATATGCCAACCTGTAAGCTCAGATGCCAAGCGTACATTTTGACCTCTACGACCAATCGCTATCGCAAGATTTTCTTCATTCACTGCCACTTC